>NZ_JBBCBW010000019.1:0-113436 GCF_037204085.1 Variovorax sp. CCNWLW235
CCGGGGCTGCGCCCCTCCTCCTTTATTTCGCTGCGCGGAGCACCCGATGCCCTGTGCACTGGGGCACGCTGCTGGTGCAACGCCGATCAACGACCGCCGCTTATGACACACCCGTCGATGGGGTGCCTTGCGCAGCGAAATAAAGGAGGAGGCCACAGGCCGGGGGACATTCGCGGAGAAAGGTACCCCTTCGGCGGGTGCGCGCCCTGAACTCCCCTCGGCAGAGCGAACAGAAATCAGCCCCATCTTCAGTCGCGCGCAATCTCAAGCCGAACCTGCGCCGCATGCAGCAAGTCGGCAAACGGCGGCGGCGGCTCCGCGTCGGTAAACAGCCGGTCGATCTGCGAGAGCGTGCCCAGCTGGATCATCGCCGGTCGGTTGAACTTGCTCGCATCCGCCGCGAGCCACACCTCGCGGGCCTGCGCGATGATGGTCTGCGCCACCTTCACTTCACGCAAGTCGAAGTCGCGCAGTGAACCGTCGGCCTCGATGCTCGAGACCCCGATCAGCGCAATGTCGACCTTGAACTGGCGAATGAAATCGATGGTGGCTTCACCCACGATGGCGCGGTCGCGCGGCCGCACCGAACCGCCGGCAACGATCACCTCGCACGAAGTATTGCCGCTCAATATGGTCGCAACGTTCAGGTTGTTGGTGATCACACGCAGGCCCGTGTGCCGCAGCAGCGCCTTGGCAATGGCTTCCGTGGTGGTGCCGATGTTGAGGATCAGCGAACAGTCGTTGGGCACCAGCTCGGCCACGCGCCGCGCAATGCGTGCCTTGCCTTCCGCATGCAGCGTTTCGCGCTGCTGGTAGCCGATGTTCTCGGTGGTGGAACTCGGCACGCGCACGCCGCCATGAAAACGCGTGAGCAGCCCCTGGTCGGCCAGCCGCTGTACGTCGCGCCGCACCGTCTGCAGCGTAACGCCGAGCATCTCGGCCAGCTGTTCCACAGTGACGGAGCCGCGCGTGCGCACGGTATCGAGAAGGTTGATCTGGCGCGGATTGGAATTCACAAAAGCGTCGTGGAGAACGGGAAGACTCTCAGGAGGGTACAGGCCGCGCCACTTTAAAACGAAAGAAAACGAACCGTACTAAGGGAAAACTCGGAGGAAAATCGCGTCAAAAGGAATCCAAATGAAAAGACGCGAAAATACAATGGCGCCCTCCAGTGACCTAAGTCACGAACCAACGGGCCCATCTTCTGTGAGCGATTTCTCCTCCAATTCGCCTCTGCCGGCAACCGATTGCGATGTGCTGATCGTCGGCGGCGGCATCAACGGGTGCGGCATTGCGCGCGACCTGGCGGGCCGGGGCTGGCGCGTGGTGCTGTGCGAGAAGGACGATCTCGCCTCGCACACGTCGTCCTCGTCGACCAAGCTCATCCACGGCGGGCTGCGCTACCTGGAGTATTACGAGTTCTCGCTCGTGCGCAAGGCACTGCAGGAGCGCGAAGTGCTGCTCAAGAGCGCGCCGCACATCATGTGGCCGCTGCGCTTTGTCATGCCGCATGACCCGTCGATGCGGCCGGGCTGGATGATCCGCATCGGCCTTTTCATGTACGACCACCTCGCCAAGCGCGAAGTGCTGCCGGGCTCGCGCAGCATCGACCTGCGCAGCCATGCGGCCGGCGCGCCGCTCAAGCCGCAGTTCAAGCGCGGCTTCGTCTATTCGGATGGCTGGGTCGACGACGCGCGGCTGGTGGTGCTCAATGCGGTCGACGCCCGGGCGCGCGGCGCCGAGGTGCTCACGCGCACCCGCTGTGTCCACGCGCAGCGCGACGCAGAAGGCTGGACGGCCACCCTCGAGGCCGCGGACGGCGGCATTCGTGTGGTGCGTGCCCGTGCCGTGGTCAACGCTGCGGGGCCGTGGGCGGAATCTTTCCTGCGCGGCGTGGCGCAATCGGCCAAGGGCGAGGCGCTGGCAACCCGGCACCTGCGGCTGGTCAAGGGCAGCCACATCGTGGTGCGGCGCCTCTTCGAGCATGACCATGCCTACATCTTCCAGAACCCCGACAAGCGGATCATCTTCGCGATTCCGTACCAGGACGAGTTCACGCTGATCGGCACCACCGACATCGAACTGAACGCCGACGATCCCGGCGCAGCGCGCATTGCCGACGAAGAAATCTCCTATCTCTGCACCCAGGCGAGCCGCTATTTCGAAAAGCCCATCGTGCCGGCCGACGTGGTCTGGACTTACTCTGGAGTGCGCCCGCTGCTGGACGATGCCTCGGGCGACCCGTCGGCCGTGACGCGCGACTACATGCTCGAATCCAACACCACCGCGGCGCCGCTGCTGTCGGTGTGGGGTGGCAAGATCACCACCTTTCGCAAGCTGGCCGAAGACGCGGCCGACGAGGTCGGCAAGATGCTCGGCCAGCCGAATGCGCAGCGCCCGGCCTGGACCGACGGCGCTTTTCTTGCGGGCGGCGACCTGTCCGGGTGGATCGGCACGCCGAAGCGGCCCGACGACGACTTCGAACGCTTCGTGGCCGCGGTGCAGGCCCGCTACCCTTGGCTCGACGCCAGGCTTGCGCGGCGCCTCGCACGCGCCTATGGTGCGCGCGTGGCCGAAGTGCTTGGCGATGCGCAGTCCATGGCCGAGATGGGCGACGCCGTGGCGCCGGGGCTCCATGAGCGCGAACTGCGGTTTCTGCAGGAGAGCGAATGGGCCATGAGCGCGGACGATGTGCTCTGGCGCAGGTCGAAGCTCGGCCTGCGCTACACGGCCGAAGAACGCGCGCAGGTGGCCGCCTGGCTGCAGGCGCATGCAAAGAACAACAGCAACACGATCAACCGGGAGCGCTGATGCAATTGACTCTGGAGCGCGTCACCAAGAAGGTCGGCGCGCAAACATGGCTCTACGAGCAGAGCATCGCCCCGCGCAGCGGCGCGGTCACCGTGCTGCTGGGCGCCACGCAGGCCGGCAAGACCAGCCTGATGCGGCTCATGGCGGGGCTCGACACGCCGACCACCGGCAAGGTGCTGGTCGACGGCAAGGACGTGACCGGCATGCCGGTGCGCGAGCGCAATGTGGCCATGGTGTACCAGCAGTTCATCAACTACCCGTCGCTCAAGGTGGCCGACAACATCGCCTCGCCGCTCAAGCTGCGCGGCGAGAAGAACGTCGATGCCCGGGTGCGCGAGTTGGCCGACAAGCTGCACATCGGCATGTTCCTCGACCGCTATCCGGCCGAGCTTTCGGGCGGGCAGCAGCAGCGCGTGGCGCTGGCGCGCGCGCTCGCCAAGAACGCGCCGCTCATGCTGCTCGACGAGCCGCTGGTCAACCTCGACTACAAGCTGCGCGAAGGCCTGCGTGAGGAGCTGACGCAGCTGTTCGCAAGCGGCGACTCCACCGTGATCTATGCAACCACCGAGCCCGGCGAGGCGCTCTTGCTCGGCGGCTACACGGCGGTGATGGACGCGGGCGAACTGCTGCAATACGGGCCGACGGCCGAGGTGTTCCACGCGCCGCAGTCGCTGCGCGTGGCGCGCGCCTTCAGCGATCCGCCGATGAACCTGCTGCCCGGCACCGCAACGGCCGGCCGCGTGCAGCTCGCGGGTGGCCCGGCGCTGGCGCTGGCCGTGCCTGAAAACGTGTCGGGCGCGGTCACTGTCGGCCTGCGCGCAAGTGCGCTCAACGTAGGGGCGGGGGAGGGCGACATCGGCCTGCCCGGCAAGGTGGAGCTGGCCGAGATTTCGGGCTCCGACACCTTCGTTCACGTCGATACCGCGGTCGGCGAACTGGTGGCGCAGCTCACCGGCGTGCACCGCTTCGAATTGGGCGCCTCGATCACGCTGTACTTCAGCCCCTCGCAAGCCTATGTGTTCGATGCCGGCGAAAAGCTGGCGCTCGCGCCGGCATGGCGCAAAGGAAACTGACATGGCCCGCATCGACCTGGACCTGGCCCACGCCTACCGCCCCAACCCCACGCAGGACAGCGACTATGCGCTGCTGCCGCTGCAGATGAGCTTTCGCGACGGCGGCGCCTATGCCTTGCTCGGCCCCTCGGGCTGCGGCAAGACGACCATGCTGAACATCATCTCGGGCCTGCTGGTCCCTTCGCAGGGCACGGTGAAGTTCGACGGCCGCGACATGACGCGCGCCACGCCGCAGGAACGCAACATCGCGCAGGTGTTTCAGTTTCCGGTGATCTACGACACCATGACGGTGGCCGAGAACCTCGCGTTCCCGCTGCGCAACCGCAAGGTGCCTGAAGACCAGATCAAGAAGCGCGTGGGCGAGATCGCCGAAATGCTCGACATGAGCGGCCAGCTCAACCAGCGTGCGGCGGGGCTCGCGGCCGATGCCAAGCAGAAGATCTCGCTCGGCCGCGGGCTGGTGCGCAGCGACGTGTCGGCCGTTCTGTTCGACGAACCCCTGACGGTGATCGACCCGCACCTGAAGTGGCAGCTGCGCCGCAAGCTCAAGCAGATTCACCGCGAGCTCAAACTCACGCTCATCTACGTGACGCACGACCAGGTCGAGGCGCTCACCTTTGCCGAAGAGGTGGTGGTCATGACGCGCGGCAAAGCCGTGCAGGTGGGTAGCGCCGAGGCATTGTTCGAGCGGCCGGCCCACACCTTCGTCGGCCACTTCATCGGCTCGCCCGGCATGAATTTCCTCGCGGCAAAAAATACCAACGGCGCGCTCGAAGTCGCAGGCACGCCGCTCGTGCCGACGCGCCAGCTGCCCGAAGGCTCGATCAAGCTGGGCATCCGGCCCGAATACCTGCGGGTGGTCGAAGCGCGTGCTCAGGGCGCCGTGCCCGCCATCGTCACGCAGGTGCAGGACGTGGGCACCCACGCCATGCTGAGCGCCGACGCCGGCGGCACTGCGCTCAAGGCGCGCCTGCATGCCGACGCGCCGCTGCCCGCCGTAGGCGAGACCGTGTGGCTGCGCGTGCTCGATACGCACACCTGCTATTACCGCGACGAGGAGCTGGTTGCATGAAGAACAACGCATCGCAACAAGACCGCGCCAACCCCGTACAGAAGATGGAAGCCCCATGGACGCCGTGAACAAACCCATCAACCAGAAGGCCTGGTGGCTGGTGCTGCCGGTGCTGATCTGCGTGGCCTTCTCGGCCATCGTGCCGCTGATGACGGTCGTCAACTACTCGGTGCAAGACATCATCTCGCCCGAGCGCCGCGTTTTCGTCGGCACCGAATGGTTCGCCGCCGTCATGCGCGATGGCGAGCTCCACGCTGCGCTCTGGCGCCAGCTCGGCTTCTCGCTGTCGGTGCTCGCGGTCGAGATTCCGCTGGGCATTGCGCTCGCGCTCTCGATGCCGGCCACCGGATGGAAGTCGTCGGCGGTGCTGGTGGTGGTGGCGCTCTCGCTGCTCATTCCATGGAACGTGGTCGGAACCATCTGGCAGATCTACGGCCGCGCCGACATCGGCCTCCTGGGCCATGCGCTGCAAAAGATGGGCGTCAACTACAGCTACACCGGCGACGCGACCGATGCATGGCTCACCGTGCTGATGATGGACGTGTGGCACTGGACGCCGCTGGTGGCGCTGCTGTGCTTTGCGGGCCTGCGCTCGATTCCCGATGCCTACTATCAGGCCGCGCGCATCGACGGCGCCAGCAAGTTCGCAGTGTTCCGCTACATCCAGCTGCCCAAGATGCGCGGCGTGCTGATGATCGCGGTGCTGCTGCGCTTCATGGACAGCTTCATGATCTACACCGAGCCTTTCGTGCTGACGGGCGGCGGGCCGGGCAATGCGACGACCTTCCTGAGCCAGTACCTCACCCAGAAGGCGGTCGGCCAGTTCGACCTTGGCCCGGCGGCGGCTTTCTCGCTGATCTATTTCCTGATCATCCTGCTGCTGTGCTTCATCCTCTACAACTGGATGCAGCGCGTCGGTACCCAGAAGGCGGAGGTGGAGCAATGAACGAGCGCAGATTCCGCAAGCGCAGCATCTTTTTGCTGCTCTATATTCTTTTTGCGCTGTTGCCCATCTACTGGATGGTCAACATGAGCTTCAAGACGAATGCCGAAATCCTTTCGAGCTTCTCGTTCTTTCCGCAGCAGTTCACCTGGGCCAACTACACGCGCATCTTCACGGACGCCTCGTGGTACTCGGGCTACATCAACAGCCTGATCTACGTGGGCATCAACACGGTGATTTCGCTCACCGTGGCGTTGCCGGCGGCGTACGCGTTCTCGCGCTACTCGTTCCTGGGCGACAAGCACGTTTTCTTCTGGCTCTTGACCAACCGCATGACGCCGCCCGCGGTGTTCTTGCTGCCGTTCTTCCAGCTGTACAGCACCGTCGGGCTCATGGACACGCACCTGGGCGTGGCGCTCGCGCACCTGCTGTTCAACGTGCCGCTGGCCGTGTGGATTCTCGAAGGCTTCATGAGCGGCATTCCGCGAGAGATCGATGAAACCGCCTACATCGACGGCTACAGCTTTCCGAAGTTCTTCATCCGCATTTTTCTGCCGCTGATCAAGGCCGGCGTGGGTGTGGCGGCGTTCTTCTGCTTCATGTTCAGCTGGGTCGAGCTGTTGCTGGCGCGCACGCTGACCAGCGTCAACGCCAAGCCGATTGTTGCAACCATGACGCGCACCGTGAGCGCATCAGGCATGGACTGGGCTACGCTTGCAGCCGCCGGCGTGCTCACCATCGTGCCGGGTGCCATCGTGATCTGGTTCGTGCGGCACTACATCGCCAAGGGCTTTGCGATGGGGAGAGTCTGAAATGTTTGCCTGGATGTCCTGGACCACTCCGGTGGCCGTGTTCTTCATCTGCATCGCGCTCATGCTGGTCGGCATGACGGTGTGGGAGATCAAGTCGCCCACCACGCTGCGGCGCGGCTGGCTGCCGATCGAGACCACGCGCGGCGACCGGTTGTTCATCGGGCTGCTCTCGGCGGCCTATATCAACCTGATCTACATCGGCCTTGCGGAATGGGCCAAGTCTGCAATGACGCTGCAGGCCGAGCCTTCGATCTGGATCGGCTTTGTGTTTTCGATGCTGGTGCTTGCGCTGATCATGCGCAAGGGCTAGCTCGCGTACTCCGGCAATTCGGCCCGGTGCTTCCCCGGGGCCGAGGTGATACAGCCGCACACGGGGAAGCGAAGGAACGAGGAGATAAACCATGAAGTTGCGCTACACCGCGCTCGCGGCCGCTATGGTGCTGGCACTGTCGGCCTGCGGAAAGAAGGACGAGCCTGCGGCCCAGGCTCCGGCAAGTACCCCGGCACCGGCTCCGGCAGCGGCGCCCGCCGCGGCCACTCCGGCAGCGGCACCGGCTGCGCCCGATGCGGCCGCCAAGTGGATCGACAGCGAATTCCAGCCGTCGACGCTCAGCAAGACGCAGCAGGCCGAAGAACTCAAATGGTTCGTCGATGCCGCGGCAAAGCTCAAGGCCAAGGGGGTGAACGAGATCTCCGTGGTCTCCGAAACCATCACCACGCATGAATACGAGTCGAAGACGCTGGCCCGCGCCTTCGAGGAAATCACCGGCATCAAGGTGAAGCACGACCTGATCCAGGAAGGCGACGTGGTCGAGAAGCTGCAGACCTCGATGCAGTCGGGCAAGTCGATCTACGACGGCTGGATTTCGGACTCGGACCTGATCGGTACCCACTACCGCTACGGCAAGATGATGAACCTGACCGACTACATGGCAGGCCCCGGCAAGGAGTTCACCAACCCCGGCCTCGATGTGGCCGACTTCATCGGCACCAAGTTCACCACCGCCCCCGACGGCAAGCTCTACCAGCTGCCCGACCAGCAGTTTGCCAACCTCTACTGGTTCCGCGCCGACCTGTTCGACCGCCCCGACCTGAAGGAAAAGTTCAAGGCCAAGTACGGCTACGACCTGGGCGTGCCGCTCAACTGGAGCGCATACGAGGACATCGCCGAGTTCTTCAGCGTCGATGTGAAGACCATCGACGGCAAGCCGATCTACGGCCACATGGACTACGGCAAGAAGGACCCCTCGCTGGGCTGGCGTTTTACCGATGCATGGCTCTCGATGGCCGGCACCGCGGACGTCGGCATTCCGAACGGCCTGCCAATCGACGAGTGGGGCATTCGCGTGGCCGACGACAAGTGCACGCCCGTGGGCGCGGCCGTGTCGCGCGGCGGCGCCACCAACTCGCCGGCCGCCGTGTATGCGCTGACCAAGTACGTGGACTGGATGAAGAAGTACGCGCCGCGCGAAGCCACCGGCATGACCTTCGGTGAAGCCGGCCCCGTGCCCGCCCAAGGCCAGATCGCGCAGCAGATCTTCTGGTACACGGCCTTCACGGCGGACATGGTCAAGCCGGGCCTGCCGGTGGTCAATGCCGACGGCACGCCCAAGTGGCGCATGGCCCCGGGACCGAACGGCCCCTACTGGAAGCAGGGCATGCAGAACGGCTACCAGGACGTGGGTTCGTGGTCGTTCTTCAAGGGCCATGACGAGAACAAGACCGCGGCGGCCTGGCTGTACGCGCAGTTCGTCACCTCCAAGACGGTGTCGCTCAAGAAGACCGTGGTGGGCCTGACGCCCATCCGCGAATCGGACATCAAGTCGCAGGCAATGACCGACATGGCGCCCAAGCTGGGTGGCCTGGTCGAGTTCTACCGCAGCCCGGCGCGCGTGGCGTGGTCGCCGACCGGCACCAACGTGCCCGACTATCCGAAGCTCGCGCAGCTCTGGTGGAAGAACGTGGCCGAGGCCGTCACCGGCGAGAAGACGCCGCAGAAGGCAATGGACACGCTGGCCGACGAGATGGACGACGTGATGGCCCGCCTGGAGCGCGCCGGCATGGACAAGTGCGCGCCCAAGCTCAACCCGAAGGGCGACCCCGCCAAGTGGCTGAGCGACCAGCACGCCCCCTGGAAGAAGCTGGCCAACGAGAAGCCGAAGGGTGAAACCATCGAGTACAACAAGCTGCTCACGGCCTGGAAGGAAGGCAAGGTGCGCTGACCCTTCAGCGTTCTCTCTGGCCCTCTCAAGAGCCGCGCCCCAAAGGCGCGGCTTTTTTTCGTCCATTCGTGGGATCGGCGCGACGGCATGACCAATGGCAGATGCGCCGGGCGTACGGTTGGCTTACATTCGACGGCCCTCGTTTCGCCCCAGCAAGTGACTTCAAGCATTTCCAGCCCCGCCGCGCGTCCCAAACGTGTCCTGGTGATTCACTATTCGCAGACCGGCCAGCTCGGCAGCGTCGCCGAGCAGATCGTCGCGCCGCTCAAGGCCGATCCGGGGGTCTCCGTGCATGTCGAAACGCTGCGCCCGCTGGCGGATTTCCCGTTTCCCTGGCCGTTCCTGACCTTCTTCGACGCCTTTCCCGAGTCGGCGCACCTGAAGCCGCCGCCGCTGGCGCCGCTCTCGCTCACGGGCGACGAGCACTTCGACCTGGTCATCCTGCCGTACCAGGTCTGGTTCCTGGCGCCGTCGCAGCCGATCGTCGCCTTCCTGAAGCATCCGCTGGCAGCGCAACTGCTGCAGGGCAAGCCCGTCGTCACCGTGATCGCCTGCCGCAACATGTGGCTGCTGGCGCATGAAAAGTTCAAGGGCCTGCTCGACGCCGTGGGCGCGCGGCTGATCGACAACGTGGTGCTGACCGACCCCGGGCCGACGCTGGCCACCTTCTTCACCACGCCGGCCTGGCTGATCTGGGGCCGCAAGCGCGGCTTCTGGGGCATGCCGGACGCCGGCCTCAGCGAAGGGCAGATTCGCGGCGCCGGCCGTTTTGGCCGTGCGCTGCAGGAGGCGCTTCACGGCGATCTCGAACGCGGAACGCAGCCGCTGCTCTCGGGGCTGGGGGCCGTGCGGGCCGATGCCAAGCTCCTGATCAGCGAAAAGGCCGGCACCCGCAGCTTTTTTCTCTGGGGCAAGCTGATCATGGCCGCGGGGCGGCCGGGCGCGTGGCAGCGCAAGCCGTTGCTGCTGCTGTACGTGGCCTTCCTCCTCGTGCTCATTGTCACGGTCGTGCCGGTGAGCTTGACGCTCCAGGCACTGCTGCGGCCGCTGTTCAAGGGGTGGCTGACTAAAATGACAGCTCATTTCGAGCGCCCGTCGGGCTCGGCCACGGACCGTTCTCCCCGCTATGACGACTGATGTCTTCCTGACCCGCACTGCCGCCTTCCTGCCCTTTTCCCCGGTCAGCAATGAAGACATCGAAGACGTTCTCGGTCGCATCGGCGGCAAGGCCTCGCGCGCGCGGCGGCTGATCCTTCGCAGCAACGGCATCCAGTCGCGCCACTACGCCATCGACCGGGCCACCGGCCAACTCGCCATGAGCAACGCGCAGCTCACTGCCTCGGCCATCCGGGCGCTGGGCAGCGATATCGGCCCGGTCGATTGCCTGGTGACCGGCACTTCGCTTCCCGACCAGCTGATGCCCAACCACGCGGTGATGGTGCACGGCGAGCTTGGCTGGCCGCGGCTCGAAGTGGTGGCTTGCGCGGGCATCTGCCTGGCGGGCACCACGGCGCTCAAGCACGCATGGCTCTCGGTGCGTTCAGGCGACGCCCGACGTGCGGTCGCCACGGGCTCTGAGCTGGCTTCGGCCGTGATGCGCGGCTCCCGCTTCGAGGCCGAGCTGGAGCACAAGCTGCAGGCGCTCGAAGAGCGGCCCGAAATCGCTTTCGAAAAAGACTTTCTGCGCTGGATGCTTTCCGATGGCGCCGGCGCCGTGCTGCTCGAGCGCGAGCCGCGCGGCCCGTTGTCGCTGCGCGTGGAGTGGATCGACCTGTCTTCCGCCGCGCACGAACTGCCGGTGTGCATGTATGCGGGCGCCGACAAGAACACCGAAGGCGGCCTGGACGGATGGGCGCGCACCGCGCCGGAAGACTGGCAGCGCGAGTCGACCTTTGCCGTGAAGCAGGACGTGCGCCTGCTCAACGAAAACATCGTTCGCGCCACGCTGGGCGAGCCGCTGGCGGCCGTCATCGAGAAGCGCGGCCTGAAGGCTTCAGATGTCGACTGGTTCCTGCCGCATCTCTCGTCGGGCTATTTCATCGAACCCGTGAGCCAGTGCCTGGAGTCCATGGGTTTTGCGATTCCACGCGAGCGCTGGTTCAGCAACCTTGCGACCAAGGGCAACACCGGCTCGGCATCGCCCTACATCATGCTCGACGAGCTGTTCCGTTCGGGCCGCATCAAGCCCGGCCACAAGCTGCTGATGTTCGTGCCCGAAAGCGGCCGCTTCTCCAGCGGCTTCATCTACCTGGAAGCCATCTAGCCATGGACCTCGACGCCGTTCCGCAAGAAGGCAACGCCACCCTCGACGGCCACGCCAAGCTCATGTACGCGCGCGACGCGCAGGGCCGCGTCGTGACCACGCGCTCACGCGGCTGGGAGGCAGAAGAAATCGTCACCAGCCACGCCGTCGACGTGCTCGTTGAGCAGGCGCAGGCCGCAAAAGAGCGCGTGACCCAGGGGCTCGCATCGCCGCTCGAATACTGGATGTACGAGCGCCGCATGGACGTGGCGCTGCTCTCGCAAACAAGCGGGTTCTGGCAATGGCGCGTGCGGCGCCACCTGAAGCCGAAGCATTTTGCGGCGCTGCCCGCGAAGCACCTGGCGCGCTACTCGGAGGCGCTGGGCCTTCCCGTTTCCACCTTGCAAGGCCTGCCGTGAAATTCGAACACCAACAAGCGGCACACTGCGAAAGCGGCGTCATCTCGAACCTGATGCGCCACCACGGCGTGCCAATGACCGAGAGCATGGCGCTCGGCCTCTCGTCGGCCCTGTCGTTCGCCTACCTGCCGTTCATCAAGCTGTCGGGCCTGCCGCTCATCTCGTACCGCATGCCGCCCAAGGCCATCATCAAGGGCCTGCTGGCGCCGATGGCCGCGCGCTTCCGCTTCGAGACCTTTCGCAGCCCCGAGGCCGGCGCACAGCGACTGGACGCCTTGCTGGCCGACGGGCAGCTCGTAGGCTTGCAGACCTCGGTCTACTGGCTGCCGTACTTTCCGCCCAACATGCGCTTTCACTTCAACGCGCACAACCTGCTGGTGTACGGCAAGGAGGGCGACGACTACCTGATCAGCGACCCCGTGTTCGAAGAGCCGGTGCGCTGCGCCAGTGCAGACCTCTCGCGGGCTCGCTTCGCCAAGGGTGTGCTCGCGCCCAAGGGCCTCATGTACTACCCGCAAGCCATCGAGCGCAAGGCGGTCGATGCAGCCTCGGTCACAAAGGCCATCCGCAAGACGGTGCGCAACATGCTCGCGCCCATTCCGATCGTCGGCGTGCGCGGCATGCGCACGCTGGCCAACCGCATGCAGAAGCTCCCGTCCGGCGATCCGCGCAGTGTCGACTTCATCGGCCACGTGGTGCGCATGCAGGAAGAAATCGGCACGGGTGGGGCTGGCTTCCGCTTTATCTACGCCGGCTTTCTGCAGGAGGCGGCAGTACTGCTCGACAAGCCGCAACTGCAGCAGATGTCCGAACGGCTCATCGCCATCGGCGACGGCTGGCGCGCGTTCGCGCTCAAGGCGGCGCGCATGGTGAAGGGTCGCGAACCGGTCGATCCTGCCGCGCTGGCTGGCAAGCTGCGGGAGCAGGCGCAGCAGGAAGAGTCTTTCTTTCGCGATCTGAAGGCTGCTGTTGCTTGAGATGACGTGTTGCCTTTCTGTTCGCCGCGTTGTGTTTGAAATGCGTTGTTCAGGGCGCGCACCCGCCGACGGGGTACCTTTCTCCGCGAAAGTCCCCCGGCCTGCGGCCTCCTCCTTTATTTCGCTGCGCAAGGCACCCCGCCAGCGGGCGCGTTGCATAGAGCGGTCGTTGATCAGCGGTACTCCAGCAGCGTTCCCCAGTGCACAGGGCATCGGGTGCTCCGCGCAGCGAAATAAAGGAGGAGGGCGAAGCCCGGGGGACATTCGCGGAGGGGAGTACCCGGTGGCCTGTGCACAAGCCCTGGAACAGCAGCGTCCCCAACGAGCAACCACTACATGCTCGAATTGAAGAACCTCAGCTACCGCTACCCGCATGCAGACGCGCCGGCGTTGGCCGACGTTTCGCTCGCGGTGCCCAGAGGTTGCGTGATGGGACTGCTCGGCCCCAACGGTGCGGGCAAGACCACGCTGATCTCGCACCTGTCCGGGGCGCTTGCGGTGCAGTCGGGCGAGATTCGCATCGACGGCCAGCCGCTGCAGCAGGTGCGCGCCAAGGCGCCCACGCGCATTGCGGTCGCGCCGCAGGACCAAGCCTTTTATCCGATGCTCACCGTGGCCGAGAACCTCGCGTGCTTTGCCGCGGCCGGTGGACTTTCTGGCGAGCGCAAGAAGACGCGCATCGAAGCCTGCACGCGTTTTTCGCAGCTTGAGCAGTTTGCGGGTGTGCGGGCCGAGCGGCTCTCGGGTGGCCTGAAACGCCGATTGAACCTTGCGATTGCGCTGCTGCCCGAACCCGAGCTGATGCTGTTCGACGAGCCTACGGTGGGTGTCGATCCGCAATCGCGCGCCTTCATTCTCGACGCCATCAAGAGCCTGGCGCAGCAGGGCGCCGCGGTGATCTATGCCTCGCACTACATGGAAGAAATCGAGGCCATCGCCGACCGTGTCGCCATTCTTGACCACGGCCGCGTACTGCGCGAAGGCTCGCTCGATGAGCTGCTGTCGAAGAGCGCGATGCTGCTGACGCTCGCAGCCGATGGACTCGACGAGGCCATGCTCTCGCGCTTTGGAACCGTGGAGCCGGGCGGTGTGCATTGGCGCGTGCACCTGCACGAAGGCTCCGGCCCCGGCCCCGTGCTGGCGGCGCTGGAAGCCGAAGGCATCGAAGTGCGCCACGCGGAATTCGGCCGCCACGACCTGGAGCAGCTCTTCATGGCGCTCACTCACCGCTCCTTGCGCGACTGAACACACACATGCTCTTCGCGCTCATCAAGAAGGAACTGCTGGCGCTCGTGCGCGACATGCACGGGCTTGCCGCGCTGTTTCTCATGCCGATGGTCTTCATCGTGCTGATGTCGCTCACGCTCAAGGACATCTACCGGCCACCGCTCGCCGAGCTCAGCTATGCCGTGGACATGCGCGACACCGAAACGCCGGCGCAATGGCTGCAGCAGATCTGGCAGCGCAGCCACGGTGCGCCTGAAGCGCTTGGTGCCGACTGGGAGGCGCGGTTGCGCAGCGGCGTGCTCAAGTACGTCATTGTGCTGGAGCCGGGTCTCTCGGCCGAGCTCGAATCGGCCGCGCTCTCGACCAAGGCGCACGTCCGTTTGCTGACGGAGCCGGGCATCGACGCCAACCTGTTCAACGCCCTGCGTGCCGAACTCGTCGGCGCCTCTGGCGAACTGAAGGCCCGGCTGGCGCTTGCGGTGCCCGGCACCTCCGGCCCGCCGCCCGGCGCTTCGATCCAGGCGCTGGTGAATGCCGAGCGCTATTCCACCGCCGGGCCGCGGCCCACCTCGGTGCAGCAGAACGTGCCGGCATGGCTGGTGTTCGGCATGTTCTTCGTGGTGGCGTCGCTCTCCAGCCTGTTCGTGCAGGAGCGCAGTTCGGGCGCCCTGGGCCGCCTGCGCAGCCTGGGTGTGTCGCGCTTCATGCTGCTGATGTCGAAAGCCTTGCCGTACCTCGGCGTCAATGCGCTGCAGGCCGTGTTGATGCTTGCTGCCGGCATCTGGCTGATGCCCCTGATCGGCGGCGATGCGCTTTCACTTGCCGGTATCGATTGGGGCGCGCTGGTGGTTGCGCTGGCGGCCGTGAGCCTGGCCGCGGTGAGCCTGTCGCTCGCGCTGGCCTGTGCCGTGCGCAGCCATGCGCAGGCGGCGACCATCGGGCCGATGGTCAACGTGCTCATGGCTGCGGCGGGCGGCATCATGGTGCCGAAGTTCGTCATGCCGGGCTTCATGCAGCGTCTGGTCGAAATTTCTCCGATGAACTGGGGGCTGGAGGCGCTGCTTACCGTGCTGCTGCGCGGTGGCGGCGTGGCCGACACCCTGCCGCAGGTCGGCCGGCTCGTGCTGTTTGCGGCTGCCATGTTCTTGCTTGCCGTTTTCTTGTTTCGCAGGCCCGCATCGTGACCGACTCCGTTTCCGCCGAATTCATCGCCAGCCTGAAGGCCATGGTGCTCGAAGCTGTTGAAAAAGAGGCGCCTCCGGGCGGCCTTGGCGACGACGAGCCGCTGTTCGGCCCCGAAGCCCGGCTCGACCTCGACTCGCTCGACGCGCTGCAGGTGTCGATGACGATCCAGCAGCGTTTTGGCGTGCGCATGCCCGACAGCAAGGAAACGCGCCGCGCACTCACTTCCATCGCGCATCTGGCGAACCACCTGGTGCAAGCGGGCAAGGCATGAGCGCCGCGCAGGGCCGCCCCAAGCAAGCTCGCGCCGCAGTGCGTAGCACGAAGGCTGTCTGATGACGACTGGGGGCGTGTACCTTGCCGGCATGGGCTTGGCCTGCGCGCTCGGCAACGATCTTTCATCTTCCGTGGCCGCACTTGCGCGCGGCGGTGTACCGCCCACGATGGTGGCCGTGTCGGAAAGCGTGCAGTGGCCCGTCTACACGCTGCCGCCGCAGGATGGCAGCTGGATCGAGCGGCTGGAGCGCATCGTGCGGAGCGTGTCGGCGCAGGCGGGTGAAGGCGCGGGGCGTTCATGCCCGCTCTTCGTTGCGTCGTCTTCCCTGGACATCGGCCATATGGAGCACGAAGCGCAAAACCTGCGCTTGGGTGGCGATCTCCAGGACTTTGCCGGGCTCGTGGCCGGTGCGCTCGACTGGCAGGGGCCGGTGTTCACCATCTCGACAGCCTGCACCTCGGCGGTCAATGCCGTGCTCGCAGGCTGCGATCTGATTCGAAGCGGCGAAGCCGAAGAGGCGCTGGTAGTCGGTGCCGAACTCGGCAACCGCTTCACGGTGGCGGGCTTCGGCGCCATGCAGCTGCTGTCGCCCGCAAGTGCGCAGCCTTTTGGCGCCGGGCGGAACGGGCTGGTGCTCGGTGAGGCGGTGGCCGTATTGCGCCTCAGCTCGCGCC
The DNA here is from genome assembly GCF_037204085.1 of Variovorax sp. CCNWLW235. Lineage (NCBI taxonomy): Bacteria > Pseudomonadati > Pseudomonadota > Betaproteobacteria > Burkholderiales > Comamonadaceae > Variovorax > Variovorax sp. CCNWLW235. The sequence goes on from NZ_JBBCBW010000019.1 coordinate 15,932, forward strand.
CTGGGCGATGGCGGATTGCGGGTGGTTCCAACGTGGGCGACGGGCGCAATCCCTCGGGCACCGAAGCCAGCGCGGTGATCGCCATGTGCCATGAAGCATTGGCGCAGAGCGGCCTTGGCGCGCGTGACATCGACCTGGTCAAGGTGCAGGCCGCGGGCAGCCCGGTCAACGACGCGATCGAGGCAGGGGCGCTCAAGCAGGTCTTCTTCGATGCGCTGCCGCCGCTGGTGTCGCTCAAATCGCTGATCGGGCATACGCTGGGCGCCTCGGGCGCGGCCGAACTCGCCTTGCTGCTTGGCTGCATCGAAGCCGGCGTATGGCCTGCTGTCGGCTATGCCGTCGACGATGAGCTCGGCATCGCATTGAGCACTCAGGCCCCGGTCAGGCTGCGCAACATGCTCCTCAACGTGGTGGGATTCGGCGGCGGGCATACGTCGCTGGTGCTGCAGGATTGCACGGCATGAGCACCCATCCCGAACAGGCATGGCGCGTCGTCTCGCACTTCACCGCCGATCCGCTGCCGGCGGATTGGCGTGACCAGCTGGCGCACCGGCTCGGCCGCCGGCCGCGGCGTGTCGGCCTGTGGACCGAGCTTGCAATGTATGGTGCACGCCGCTGCCTCGACGAGGCGGGCGAGGCGGCTTTGCCGGCCGGTGCACGGCTGCGCGTTTCGAGCACGCGCGGCGCATGGGGAGCGACGCATGCGGCGCTGGCCCAGCTCGATGCGGGCATGCTGATGCCGTTCACCTTCATGCAGAGCCAGCCTGCGCTGATGCTGGCGGAGGTCGGCCGTTGCCTCGACTGGCAAGGCGATGCGAGCTTTGCACTGTGCCGCGATCCGCAGCAACTGCTGCGGCTTTCACGAGTGGGCGCCGGAAGTGCCGGCGTGTTGGTCGGCGTGGTGGAAGAAGAGCGCAACGGTGAAAGGCCGCGTTCCGAATGGTGGCGGCTGGTGCCGGCCTGAAGCACCGCAGTCCGGCCAGCAGCCGGACAGTTCAATTCGCTGCCGCAATCGACCGGACGAGGTTGGCACGCGCCCGCGCCTCGAGCAGCGTATGCATCCGCGGCGTGGTGTAGATCGCCTCTCGTGCCAGGAAGCGCTGCAGAATTTCGCGGCGGCGCGGCCGGCGGATTTCGTCGGGCACAAAGGCGTATTCGGCATGCACCTGCCGTTCGTATTCGTCGAACCGCGCGCGCTCGGCGCCGAGTATCGACAGGTCGATGTCGATCAACAGTTCGGCGTCGCGCCCCTCGGGCACCGCGTTATGCCGGGTGGCCATGACCAGCGCATGCACGCGCTCAGCCGCTTCCTGCGGCGCTCCATGCTCGAGCATTGCGCTTTGCGCCCAGTCGGCACTGCGAGCCTCGTTATCGTGCGCATGCACGTCGTAGACGGCGTCGTGAAACCAGAGCGCGAGCGCCACCTCGCCGGGGCGTTCTGCCAGTTCTTTCTCGCGCTCGAACCAAGCCAGGCATTCGCCCAGGTGCTGCAGGGTGTGATAGTGGCGCTGCGGCTCGCTATAGCGGCGCTGCAATTCGACGCACAACGCTTCGTCGGCGCCGGCCACGCCCAGCGCATGCCAGGCGGCGTTCCAGTTGGCCAGCAGCGCCTCGGGCGTCACGGGGTCATTGCTCCATGGCAGCCTTGACCTCCTGGCCGAGGTCGAGCACCGACATTGCGTAGTAGCTGCTCCAGTTGTAGCGCGTGATCACGTAGAAGTTGCGCGTGCCGGCCACGTAGGTGGGTGGTGCGTCGGCACCGTTTTGCAGCTCCACCAATGCCAGCAGCCCCTTGTGGCGCAGGCCATCGCCTTCGGGCACCGCGCCGGCCGCCACGAAGCTGTCGATGCTGAAGGTGGGCAGGATGTCCGGCGCCAGGAGCAGCGGCTTCTTGAGGCGCTCTTCTTCAAAATGCACCGGGTAGATGGCCGGCATGCCAGGCGTCCAGCCGAAGGCCTTGAAGTAGCTGGCAACGGAGCCGATCACGTCGGCGGTGTTATCCACCAGATCGATGCGGTTGTCGCCGTCGAAGTCGACCGCGTACTTGGCGATGCTGCTCGGCATGAACTGCGGCATGCCCATGGCACCCGCGTAGCTGCCCACGGGCACCAGCGGGTTTTCGGAGGTGCGGCTTTCGGTGCTCAGAAAGCTTTCGAGTTCGCCGCGGAAGAAGGCTTCGCGTTCCTCCGCGCGCGGGTGCGCCTGCGGAAAGTCGAACGACAGCGTGGCCAGCGCATCGATCACGCGGAAGTTGCCCATGTTGCGGCCGTAGATGGTCTCCACGCCCACGATGCCCACGATGATTTCTGGCGGCACGCCGTACACCTGCTCGGCCCGCGCGAGCGTGTCGGCGTTGTTGCGCCAGAAGCGCACCCCCGCCGCGATGCGGGTGGCATCGATGAAACGGCTGCGATAGGCCTGCCAGTTCTTTACCGAGCCCACGGGGCCGGGCAGCATCAGGCGCGGCACGTTCGGCAGGAAGCGGGCACTGCCGATGGTGGCGCGCACCCATTCGCGGTCCAGGCCGCGGCGCTCGGCCACCTCATCAGCAAAGCGCATCGCGTCTTCGCGCGTGGCATAGGGCGTGCTGCCGGTCACCGTCTTCACGCTGCGGGCGCCGGACGTTTTCTGGGCTTGTGCCCCCGTGGACCAGGCGCAGCAGGCGGCCAGCAGGGCAATGGAGGCGGCGCGGAATGGCGCGGGGAAAAAAGATCGCATGGGGCGATTGTGCCGCCCGCCCAAGGTGGACTCAGTGGACTCCCGCGCCGGTGTTCAGCGCCGGGGTTTCAACGCAGGCCAGTTCAGCCGGCGGAACTCGCTGCGAAGAGCCGCCAGCGAAGCAGGGGAGGCCTTGGCATAGCGCTGGGCTTCCAGCTTCAGCAGCCAGTCGCGCACCGCCTCCGCAGCGGGACCGAAACGCGCCTCGGCCTGGGCGGCCATCTGGCGCGGTGGTGCTGTTTCGGGCACCTTGAGCCCGGCTTTCGCAAGCCGCGTGCGTGCCTGGCCCAGCAGGCGCAGCCAAGGGTCGTGCTGGCTGCGCTCCCACAGCGTCCAGGCCGCGCCGGCAAGGCTCGCGCCCACCAGCAGGTAAAGCAGCACATAGGCCAGGTCTTCGAGGCTGGGGGCTTCGAAGCCGATGCTTTTTAGCAGGTTGAGCTGGCGGCTCTGGGTGTAGTTGAGCACCCACTGGTTCCAGCTGTTGTTCACGGCCTCCCAGGCGGCGCGCACGTTCTGCGCGAGCGTGGGGCTCATTGCGCCGATGGCGCCGGCAAAGAGGCCCGGCTGCGGCGCAAGCCGCTGGAACTGGCCAACCCGGCCCGGCGATACGGCCGCGGTGGGGTCCACGCGCACCCAGCCCATGCCTTCCTGCCATACCTCGGTCCATGCGTGCGCATCGCTCTGGCGCAATACCCAGTAGTCGTCGACGCTGTTGAGTTCACCGCCCTGGTAGCCGGTCACGATGCGCGCCGGAATGCCCAGCCCGCGCATCAGCACCACGAAGGCCGAGGCAATGTGCTCGCAGAAACCTTGCTTCCGGTCGAACCAGAACTCGTCGGCCGTGTTGGCGCCATACACGCCGGGCTCCAGCGTGTAGGTGTAGCCGCCGGTGCGCAGCCGTTGCATCGCGGCGCGCACGAAGGCGGCGGTATCGGCATTGGCTAGCTCGGGCTGGGCGCGCATTTCCGCCGCGAGCGCGGCGGTGCGCGGATTCAAACCCGGCGGCAGGGCAAGGTAAGGCCGCAGCGCCCCGGTCTGCCGCGTGGGGCCGCTCAGGAACTGGGTGTAGCTCTCGGCGCGATAGCGCACGAGGTCGGAGACTGGGCGGTTCGCGAGCCATTGCAGGTCGGGCGTGCCCATGAGTTCGAAGCCCGGGGCCTCGGGGGCGCTTTGCGCGGCATCGAGCGTGAGCAGCCAGGGCCGGTGGTTGGGCTCGAGCGTGATCTCGTAGCGCACCGGCGCGCCGCTGGTGCGCAGGTTGGCCGTCGATTGCCCGCCCCGGGCCCAGGGCGGCAGCGCAGTCCATTCGCGCCCGTCGAACTGGGTCAGCACCGGGCCGCGGAAGTACAGCTGGCTTTGGGGCGGCGCCCGGCCGTTGTCGAACTTGATGCGCGCCGCAATGCTGTCGTCGAGGGCCAGCTCGGCGATGGTGCCCACGCGCATGGTGTTCGAGAGCCCCGTGCGGCCCGCCATGGCGTCGCTGGGTGTGCCCCACAGCGGCGCAAAGCGCGGGAACAGCAGGAACAGCGCGAGCATGATCGGCGCGCCCAACAGGGCCATCCAGCTGGCGGTGCGGGCGGCCTGCATCAGCGGCGGTTTGCCAACCGGCATGTGCGCATTGACCAGCGCGGTCAACAGGCCCAGCAGCGCGAGCAGCATGGTGAATGCCGTGATCAGCGACTGCGAATAGAAGAAGTTCGTCAGCATCGCAAAGAAGCCGAGGAAGAACAGCACGAAGGCGTCTCTGCGCGCGCGCAGTTCCAGCGTCTTGAGCGCCAGCAAGACCACGACCAGCGTGACGCCCGGGTCGCGGCCGAGCAGGGTGCGGTGGGTGGCGAAGGTGGCGGCTACCGCCAGCACCAGCAGGCCGGCGCGCCACCATTTGCTTGGAAGCGGGCGGGCGTCGACGGCCAGCGTGCCGCGCCACACCAGCACCATCGCTGTGATGGCGGTGCACCACCACGGCAGGTTCTCGGCCTGCGGCAACACGATCAGCGCAATGACCGAGAGCAGGAACAGCGTGTCCCGGGCGTCCCTCGGCAGCGCCGCGATTTCGCGCCTGAACTTGTTCATGCGCAGTGCTCCCGGTTCAACATAGTGCCAAGGCCTCCAGGCAGGCCCTGCGGTGCGCTTCGCCCTGCGAGGGTTGCACCACCCGCCCGGCGATGCGAATGCCGTAGTCCACGCCCAGCCGGTCCGCCATCAACACCCATGCGCAAAGCCGCGATGCGCGGGCCTCGGTGTCGGCGAGGTTGGTGGCCTGCGCGTCGAGCCAGAGCTCCTCGCGTTGGGTCTGCTGCATGTCACGGCTCACGAGTTCTTCGGAGCCCGTAGCTTGCGCCCGGGCCGCTTTCTTCCAGACCACCAGCTTGAGCGGATCGCCGCGGCGGTAGGCTCGCAGGCCGTCGTACTCGCCAGCCGCCTGTGAGCGCAGGGCGGCCGACGTGGCGGCCGGGCCCGAAAGAGGCTCGCCGGGCGGCAACGGCGGCGGATGCGCTTCCGGCGTCGGGTAGACCAGCATCTGCGCGGCCGGCCGCCACACTGTCCAGACGCGGAATGTTCCCAGCGGAAACCGCGTTTCGGCGGTGAGCGGCGGCACGGGATGAAGGCCGCGCCTTTCGGGCTTGAATGCGATCTCGACGGTGGAGGTTCCTTCGGCCGGCACGTCCGTCCAGGCCCACTGGCCGCTGCCGCGCACGGCCATGCCGATGCCGTAGCGCACGCTGCGCCGCGTGTTGTGCAGCACCACCCGAAAAACCGCGGCGGCGCCCGCATAGTGCGCATCGGGCGGTGTCAGGTGCATGGCCAGCCCGCGCAGCGTCGCATGGCAGACGTGCATGCCCACAGCCACGCTGCCCGCGAGCAGGAAGGTCAGCAGATAGCCCAGGTTGAGCTGGTAGTTGATCGACGCGACCAGCAGCACCAGCAACGTGGCGGCCAGTGTCCAGCCCGCACGCGTGGGCACGATGTAGACGTTGCGCTGCGTGAGCTCCAGCGTGTCCGAAGGCGGCCGGCGCGACAGGAACCAGCCGTCGATGCGCGAGCGTAGCGACGCGATCATCGGTGGCAAACGAGGCGGTTCATTGTTACGGCAGCGGCACGTCCGCGATCATCGCGCGCACCTGCTCCACGGCGCCGCGGCCGGCGTCGCCCACTGGCGTGAGGCGGTGCGCAATCGTCTGCGGCAGGATCGATTGCACATCGTCCGGCGCAACGTAGCTGCGGTTGGCCAGCAGCGCCTGCGCCTTGGCGGCGCGCAGCACGGCAATGCCGGCGCGCGGCGAAAGCCCCTGCAAAAACCACCGGCCGGAGCGCGTGGCGGCAATCAGGTCTTGCACGTAGTTCAAAAGCGGCTCGGCCGCATGCACCTGCTGAACGCGCTGCTGCAGTGCCGTGAGTTCGCCGGCGGTCAGCAGCGCGGGCAGGGTGGCCAGCATTTCGCGGCGGTCGGCCCCCGCGAGCAGCTCGCGCTCGGCCGCGCGGTCGGGGTAGCCCAGCGAAATGCGCATGAGGAACCGGTCGAGCTGCGATTCGGGCAACGCGAAGGTGCCGAGCTGGTCCTGCGGATTCTGCGTGGCAATCACGAAGAAGGGCGTGGGCAGCGGCCGGGTCTCGCCTTCGATGGTGACCTGCTTCTCTTCCATGGCTTCGAGCAGCGCGCTCTGGGTCTTGGGGCTGGCGCGGTTGATTTCGTCCGCCAGCAGCACCTGCGCGAAGATCGGGCCGGGGTGGAACACGAAAGCCTGTTGGCCCCGGTCGTAGATGGCCACGCCCGACAGGTCGCCCGGCATCAGGTCGGCCGTGAACTGCACGCGCGAGAACTGCAGGCCGAAGGTGTGCGAGAGCGCATGGGCGAGGGTGGTCTTGCCGACCCCCGGCACGTCCTCGATGAGCAGGTGCCCGCCCGCCAGCAGGCAGGCCACGCAGTCGCGCACTTGCGCCTCTTTGCCGACGATCACCGTGTTAAGCTGATTCAGCAAAGTGGCAAGCTTCGCAGCAACGTCCATATTTGTATCCATATGCAAACGATACCGTAAGACCGCGCAGCCCCATGCTGTGTGAGGTCTAGATACGACAGAGACACGGCAAAGAGATGGGCAAGACCGGCTACTTCACACATCGCGATTGCTGGAAGCACGACATGGGACGGGGCCACCCCGAATGTCCCGAGCGGCTGGACGCCATCGAAGACAGGCTGCTGCTGACCGGCGTGGGCGACGCCCTCGAACACCGTGACGTGCCGCTGGCCACCCTTGCCCAGATCACCCGGGCCCACAGCGAAGCGCACCTCGAATACCTTGAAGAGCTTCATCAGCGCCTAGTGGCCGATGAGCCGGCCGGTGGGCCGGCGCACGCGATGCTCGACCCCGACACCATCCTCAACCGCTACACGCTGCTGGCCGCGCGCCGGGCCGCCGGAGCCGCCATTGCCGCCACCGACGCGGTGATTGCCGGCGAGGTCGACAACGCCTTCTGCTCGGTGCGTCCGCCTGGGCATCACGCCTGCCGCGAGCAGGCCATGGGTTTCTGCTTTCTGAACAACGTGGCCATTGCCGCCCGACATGCGCTCGAAGTGCATGGCCTGGAGCGCGTGGCGGTGATCGATTTCGACGTGCACCACGGCAACGGCACTGAGAACATCCTCTCGAACGATCCGCGCGTGCTGATGGTCGGCTTCTTCCAGCATCCGTTCTACCCGTACAGCGGCACCGACCATCCAGCTTCGAACATGCTGAACCTGCCGATTCCGGCCTATACCAAGGGCATGGACGTGCGCGAACTCATCGAGGCGGCCTGGATGCCCCGGCTCGAAGAGTTCGGCCCCGAGATGATCTTCGTGAGCGCGGGCTTCGACGCCCACCGCGAGGACGACCTGGGCCAGCTCGGGCTCACCGAAAACGACTTTGCCTGGATCACCAGCCGCATCCAGGACGTGGCCAAGCGCCATTCGCGCGGCCGCATCGTCTCGATGCTGGAGGGCGGCTACAACCTCGATGCGCTGGCGCGCAGCGTGGAAGCGCACATCCGCGTCCTGGCCGATCTGTAACGCCGCGGGCGCGAACACGGCGCCATGTTTTCCCAAGAGATGAATTTCAACGATTTCACACAACGATTGGCGCAGGTCGACGCGCGCGGCCTGGGCATTGAACTGGCAGCACTGGTGGCTTGCGTGGCCCTGGCCTGGATGGCCAGCCGCTGGTTCGGACGCGACCAGCCCAAGGATTCGATCTGGTTCGGCGAGCGCACCTTCGACGGCGTGCTGTTCCCTCTGCTGGCGCTGGTTTTCACCGAACTTGCCCGCCGCGGGGTGACCGGCCTCCAGCCGGTGCTGGTGCTGCGCATCGCGGTATCGGTTTTTCTGTCGCTGCTGGTCATTCGCCTGTTCGCACGGGTGATGAGGGCGGTTTTTCCCGCCTCCAACCTGGTGCGGCTGCTGGAGCGCACGATTTCCTGGCTGGCCTGGATTGCGGCCATTCTCTGGATCGTTGGGCTGCTGCCGCCAGTGCTGGCCGAGCTCGACAACATCACCCTGTCGTTCGGCAAGACGCGGGTCAGCCTGCAAACCATCATCCAGGGCGCACTGTCGGCCGGGCTGGTGCTGGTGATTGCGCTCTGGATTGCCGCCACCATCGAGAAGCGCATCCTGCTCGAGGCTGTGACCGACCTTTCCATGCGCAAGGTGGCGTCGAACGCAATTCGGGCCATCCTGCTGCTGGTCGGCCTCCTGTTTGCGCTGTCGGCTGTGGGGGTCGACCTCACGGCGCTTTCGGTGCTGGGCGGTGCGCTGGGCGTTGGCCTGGGTTTCGGCCTGCAGAAGCTGGCGGCCAACTACGTGAGCGGCTTTGTCATCCTGCTGGAACGCTCCATCCGCATCGGGGACAACGTCAAGGTCGACACCTTCGAAGGCCGCATCACCGACATCAAGACCCGCTACACGCTCATCCGTGCCGGCAACGGGCGCGAAGCCATCGTGCCGAACGAGTCGCTCATCACCAGCCGGGTCGAGAACCTCTCGATGGCGGACCGCAAGTTCAACATCACCACCAGCGTGGTGGTGGGCTATGACAGCGACGTGGCGCAGGTCCAGTCCATCTTGTGCGGGGCCGCCAAGTCGCAAGAGCGGGTGATGACCGATCCCGAGCCGGTGACCTATCTGGCCAGCTTTGCGCCCGACGGGCTGGAGTTCGTCCTGAACTTCTGGGTGGCGGATCCGGACAAGGGCAAGGACAACGTTCGCTCGGCCATCAACATCGCGATTCTGGAAGGCCTGCGCAGCGCGGGCATCGACATTCCGTACCCCCAGCGCGTGCTGCGCGTGGAGTCGCTACCGGCCGGCGTTTCGGGCACGCCTGACGCTGCCGTATAATCACGAAAAAGCACGATCGTTCTTTTTTGTTGCCCGCAGTGCCAATCGCCATGAAAGCAGAGGCGGCAAAGGTCGGACTCTAGAATGACCGGTTGCCCTCGAAGCCCCCTTTTTGCAATCCAATGGAGTCAAGTCAATGAAGGTTCTAGTGCCTGTCAAACGGGTCGTCGATTACAACGTCAAGGTGCGCGTGAAGAGCGACGGCACCGGGGTAGACATTGCCAACGTCAAGATGAGCATGAACCCCTTCGACGAAATCGCCGTTGAAGAAGCCGTTCGCCTGAAAGAGAAGGGCGTTGTGACCGAAGTCATCGCCGTTTCGTGCGGCGATGCCAAGTGCCAGGAAACCCTGCGCACCGCCATGGCCATCGGCGCCGACCGCGGCATCCTGGTCGAGACCACCGAAGAGCTCCAGCCCCTGGCCGTCGCCAAGCTGCTCAAGGCGCTGGTCGAGAAGGAACAGCCCCAGCTCGTCATCCTGGGCAAGCAGGCCATCGACGACGACGCCAATCAAACCGGCCAGATGCTCGCCGCCCTGACCGACCTGCCGCAAGCCACCTTCGCCTCCAAGGTCGAAGTGGCCGACGGCAAGGCCACCGTCACGCGCGAAGTCGACGGCGGCCTGGAAACTATCCAGCTCAGTCTGCCGGCCGTCATCACGACCGACCTGCGCCTGAACGAGCCGCGCTACGTCACCCTGCCCAACATCATGAAGGCCAAGAAGAAGCAGCTCGACACCTTCAAGCCCGAAGACCTGGGCGTGGACGTGAAGCCCCGCCTGAAGACCCTCAAGGTCAGCGAGCCGCCCAAGCGCGGTGCCGGCATCAAGGTGCCCGATGTTGCAACGCTGGTGGACAAACTGAAGAACGAAGCGAAGGTGATCTGAACATGACCGCACTTGTTATTGCCGAACACGACCACGCGACCATCAAGCCCGCGACCCTCAACACCGTGACCGCAGCCCTGGCCTGCGGCGGCGACGTGCACGTGCTCGTCGCCGGTGCCAATGCCGCCGAAGCCGGCAAGGCAGCTGCCCAGATCGTGGGCGTGGCCAAGGTCATCGTGGCCGACAGCCCCTCGCTGGCCGAGAACCTTGCAGAGAACGTGGCTGCCCAGGTGCTGGCCATTGCCTCCAACTACAGCCACATCCTGTTCCCCTCGACCGCCAACGGCAAGAACGTCGCTCCGCGCGTGGCCGCCAAGCTCGACGTGGCGCAGATCTCCGACATCACCAAGGTCGAGAGCCCCGACACCTTCGAGCGCCCGATCTACGCCGGCAACGCCATTGCCACCGTGCAGAGCAGCGACGCCACCAAGGTGATCACGGTTCGCACAACCGGCTTCGATGCTGCAGCCGCCACCGGTGGCAGCGCAGCGGTCGAAACCGCCGAAGGCGTGGCCGACAGCGGCAAGTCGAGCTTTGTGGGCCGGGAAGTCACCAAGAGCGACCGCCCCGAACTCACCGCCGCCAAGATCATCGTCTCGGGCGGCCGGGCCCTCGGCAGCGCCGAGAAGTTCACCGAAGTGATGACGCCCCTGGCGGACAAGCTCAACGCCGGCCTGGGCGCCAGCCGCGCCGCAGTGGACGCAGGCTACGCCCCCAACGACTGGCAAGTGGGCCAGACCGGCAAGATCGTCGCGCCGCAGCTGTACATCGCGGCCGGCATCTCGGGCGCCATTCAGCACTTGGCCGGCATGAAGGACTCCAAGGTGATCGTCGCGATCAACAAGGACGAAGAAGCACCGATCTTCTCGGTGGCCGACTATGGCCTTGTGGCCGACCTGTTCACGGCCGTGCCGGAATTGGTCAAGGCGCTCTGACGCGATTGCCGCACTGAGCCGGAGGGCATCGTTCGCGATGCCCTTTTCGTATCCGCTGTATCTGGAGACAAGAGATGAGCTACACCGCCCCCCTCAAGGACATGCTGTTCGACATCGAGCACCTGGCCAACATCGGCGAGATCGCCAAGCTGCCCGGCTTTGAAGACGCAGGCCTCGAAACGGCGCAAGCCGTGCTTGAGGAATGCGCGCGCTTCAACCAGGACGTGGTCGCGCCCCTGAATGTGGAGGGCGACCGCAATCCTTCGTCTTTCAAGGGCGGAGAGGTGGCGACCACGCCGGGCTTCAAGGAAGCCTTCGCGCAGTATGTGTCGGGCGGCTGGCAGGGCCTGCAGCATCCGGCGGACTTCGGCGGCCAGGGCCTGCCCAAGACCATTGGCGCAGCCTGCGGCGAGATGCTCAACTCGGCCAACATGAGCTTTGCGCTATGCCCGCTGCTGAGCGACGGCGCCATCGAGGCGCTGCTCACGGCCGGCTCCGACGAGCTCAAGGCGGTGTACCTGGAAAAGCTCGTGAGCGGCCAGTGGACCGGCACCATGAACCTCACCGAACCGCAGGCCGGCAGCGACTTGGCCATGGTGCGCAGCCGTGCCGAGCCGCAGCCGGATGGTACCTACAAGGTGTTCGGCACCAAGATCTTCATTACCTACGGTGAGCACGACATGGCCGAGAACATCGTGCACCTGGTGTTGGCCCGGGTCACCGGCGCGCCCGAAGGCGTGAAGGGCATCAGCCTGTTCGTGGTGCCGAAGTTCATCGTCGGCAAGGATGGTTCGCTGGGCGAGCGCAACGACGTGCACTGCGTGAGCATCGAGCACAAGATGGGGATCAAGGCCTCGCCCACCGCCGTGCTGCAGTACGGCGACAACGGAGGTGCCGTGGGCTACATCGTCGGCCAGGAGAACCGCGGCCTCGAGTACATGTTCATCATGATGAACTCGGCCCGCTATGCCGTGGGTATGCAGGGCATTGCCATCGCCGAGCGCGCCTACCAGCACGCCGTGGCCTATGCAAAGGACCGCGTGCAGAGCCGCCCGGTCGATGGATCGATGAGCGCGAGTGCGCCGATCATTCACCACCCCGACGTCAAGCGCATGCTGATGACGATGCGTGCCTACACCGAAGGCTGCCGCGCCATGGCGAGCGTGGCCGCAGCCGCCTACGACGCGGCGCACCACCATCCCGATGCGGAAGCCCGCAAGCAGAACCAGGCGTTCTATGAATTCATGGTGCCGCTGGTCAAGGGCTACAGCACCGAGATGAGCCTGGAAGTGACCTCGCTCGGCGTGCAGGTGCACGGCGGCATGGGCTTCATCGAGGAGACGGGGGCGGCGCAGTACTACCGCGACGCCAAGATCCTCACGATCTACGAAGGCACCACGGCCATCCAGGCCAACGACCTCGTGGGCCGCAAGACGGCGCGCGACGGCGGCCAGACGGCCAAGGCCATTGCCGCACAGATCGAGAAGACCGAAGCCGAGTTGACCAAGAGCAGCAGCCCCGCCGCGGCTGCAGTCCTCAAGCGCCTGAAGGCCGCGCGCGAAGCTTTTGTCGAGGTGGTCGACTTCGTCGCGGGCCAGACCAAGGCATCGCCCAATGCGGTGTTTGCGGGCAGCGTGCCCTACCTGATGCTCGCGGGCAACCTGGTGGCCGGCTGGCAGCTGGCACGCTCGCTGATCATTGCGCAAGACCTTGCTTCGCGCAGCGTCGACACCGATTTCATGCAAGCCAAGGTTGCCACCGCGCGCTTCTACGCCGAGCACATCCTCAACAAGGTGCCGGGCATTCGCGACAGCATCGTCGACGGCGCAGAAAGCGTCACCGCACTGGCACTCGACGCCTTCTGACCCGAGGCCATGTGTCGCCCACCTGACGGGCGGCGCGGCCTTCCTCTTATATAAAACCGAAACTCATCCCGGAGAAGACATGTCCAAGCTGCCCCCCGTGCTCGCGAACCTGCCGTTGCCGATCATCGGCTCGCCGCTGTTCATCATCAGCAACCCCAAGCTCGTGATTGCGCAGTGCAAGGCCGGCGTGGTCGGCTCGATGCCGGCGCTCAACGCCCGCCCCGCCGCGCAGCTCGAAGACTGGCTCGCCGAGATCACCGAGGAACTCGCGGCCTACAACAAGGCCAACCCGGACAAGCCCGCGGCGCCGTTCGCCATCAACCAGATCGTGCACAAGAGCAACGACCGCCTCGACCACGACATGAAAATGGTCGTGAAGTACAAGGTGCCGATCGTCATTACCTCGCTGGGCGCGCGCACCGACGTGAACGATGCGGTGCACAGCTACGGCGGCGTCACGCTGCACGACATCATCAACAACAAGTTCGCGCAGAAGGCCATCGAGAAGGGCGCCGACGGCATCATCGCCGTGGCCGCCGGTGCCGGTGGCCATGCGGGCGTGAAGAGCCCGTTTGCACTGGTCCAGGAAATCCGCCAGTGGTTTGATGGCCCCATTGCGCTGTCGGGCTCCATTGCCACCGGCGGTGCGGTGCTCGCGGCGCAGGCCATGGGCGCCGACTTCGCATACATCGGCACCGCGTTTATCGCCACCGAAGAAGCGCGTGCCAGCGATGACTACAAGCAGGCCATTGTCGACGGCAATTCCGACGACATCGTGTACTCGAACCTCTTTACCGGCGTGCACGGCAACTACCTGGCACCCAGCATCGTCAAGGCCGGCATGGATCCGGCCAACCTGCCGGAAGGCGACGTGAAGACCATGAACTTCGCCGCCGGAGAAGGCAGCAAGGCCAAGGCCTGGAAAGACATCTGGGGCTCGGGCCAAGGCATCGGCGCCGTCACCGAAGTGGCCAGCGCCGCCGCGTTCATCGAAAAGCTCAAGCGCGAATACCAGCAGGCAAGGCAGCGGCTCGCGCTTTGAACGGCGCGGACAAACCGGCACCTGCCGCGGAGCCCCCGCAGCGCGGGCGGATGCCGCTGCTCGACATTGCCAAGGGCATCGCTTGCGCGGTGATCGTCGGGCACCACCTGTCGCGCTACGGCGCGATGCCGGCGGGCGCGCTTCCCCTGGCGCCCACCTTCCTTGGTTGGCTGGCCGACGACGGCCGGCTTGCCGTGCAGGTGTTCCTGGTGATTGCGGGCTTTCTGGCGGCTGCCAGCCTGGCGCCCGACGGCGTGCTGCGCGTCGACCGGCCCATGGCGCGCATCCTGCAGCGCTATGGCCGGCTGGTGATGCCGTACCTGGCGGCACTCACCGTGTGCGTGCTGGTGGCCGCGCTCGTGCGCCCCTGGATGAGCGGCGACGATGTGCCTGCTTCGCCCAGCATCGGCCAGCTCTTCGCCCACGGCTTGCTGATGCAGGACCTGCTGGACTACGACGCGCTCTCCACCGGCGTCTGGTACGTGGCCATCGACTTTCAGCTTTTCGTGCTGGCGCTGACGCTCATGGGAATGCCGGCCATGTTGCGGCGGGGCAGGGCGGCGTCGTTGGCGGCAGCCTCGCGCGAACACTGGACTCCCGTCGCGCTCGTGCTTGCGGTCGCCATCGCCTCGCTGGTGGTTTTCAACCGCAATGCCGATCTCGACGACACGGCGTTCTATTTCTTCGGTGCCTACGGCCTCGGCATGCTGGTGTTCTGGATCGGCCGCGCGACGCGCGACAGCACCTGGCAGAGTGCCGTCGTGCTGCTGACCCTGACTGGTGCGGGCGCGCTCGCCATCGACTGGCGCAGCCGCATCGCCATTGCGCTGGTGACCGCATTGCTGATCGCCGTTGCCCAGCGGCAAGACTGGCTCTCGCTGGTAGGCCGGCCGAATGCCGCCATGCCGCTGCAGCGCCTGGGCCGCATCTCGTATTCGCTGTTCCTCATCCACTTTCCGGTGCTGTTGGCCACGAACGCAGCGGTTGCGCAACTGGGGCCGCATGCCGCGTGGATCGATGCGCTCGGCATGGCCGTCACCTTCGGCCTTTCAGTGGCGGCCGCGCTGTTGCTATACCGCTGGGTGGAGGTGCGTCCGGCGTCATGGCGCTCGGTAGCTGGACTGTTTGCCGCGCTGCTGGTCAGCGGGATGTTGGTCTCGTCTTGATCTGAGCGCGGGTGGATGAGGGCGTCCCTGCCGGGAACGGCGACGTCTGAGCTTCCTTCTTTCTGCGCGTGGGCTGGCGGTTTCTGGGCGCGCGGTGTTTATCGGCACTCTCTCCCGCCATACCTGAGAAAAAATCCGCGTGTTGTGGCACGGCGCTGCCTTGATGCTGCGGCACACTCTCTGCATCTTTACGTGCAGAGAACTCTTTCTTCGATGACCAGTCATTCCCTTCAGACTTCCGCAGATCGTGTGCGCCAAGCGATTCGTGCGTCCACCGCGGGGCTCATCGGCCGCGAGCAATTGGCTGAACTGATTGTGCTCGCCGCCGTGGCGCAGGAGCACCTGCTGGTGGTTGGTCCGCCCGGAACGGCCAAGAGCGCGGTGGTGCGGCGAGTCGCGCAGAGTCTTGGCGGACGCTATTTCGAGTACCTGCTGGGGCGTTTCACCGAGCCTTCGGAGCTGTTCGGTCCAGTCGATCTCAACAAGCTGCGCGCGGGCACCGTCGAGACCGATGTGACTGGCATGCTGCCCGAGGCCGACGTGGCGTTTCTGGACGAAGTCTTCCTGGGCTCCACCGCGATCCTGAACACGCTGCTCGGCGTGCTCAACGAACGGCGATTCCGGCGCGGCCACACACAGTTGCACTGCCCGTTGCGTGTGTGCGTGGGCGCGGCGAATGCACTGCCCGACGACGAAGGGCTCGCGGCTTTCGGCGACCGTTTTCTGCTGCATGTTTTCGTCGAGGCCTTGCCCGACCATCAGCTCGAAGCCATGCTCAGCGGCGGCTGGCGCTCCGACCACTCGCCCTCCGGCATGGGCAACGCGATGGTGGACCTGGACACCCTGTGTCAGCAGCTCAAGCAGGTCGACTTGAGCGGCGTGCAGCCGGCACTGGCCAACGCGATCCGCAAGCTGCGCCAATCCGGCGTGCAGTTGTCGGACCGCCGTATCGTGAAGTCGCAGCGCCTGCTGGCCGCCGCAGCCGTGCTGGCCGGCCGCCTCCATACCACCGAGGCTGATCTCTGGCCGCTGCTGTATGTGCTCCCCACGCAGGAGGCGCAGCAAAGCGCGCGAGACGTGCTGCGCGACGCTTTCGCCAACGCCAATCACCCGCACCTGCTGAGCGCGGTGGAAGAGGCCACGCTACAGCCGCTGTCGCGCGCCGCGCGGCTGG
Organism: Variovorax sp. CCNWLW235; assembly: GCF_037204085.1. Lineage (NCBI taxonomy): Bacteria > Pseudomonadati > Pseudomonadota > Betaproteobacteria > Burkholderiales > Comamonadaceae > Variovorax > Variovorax sp. CCNWLW235. The sequence continues at coordinate 32,085 of NZ_JBBCBW010000019.1, forward strand.
CCGAGTCGGCGCGCGCTTGCCTGGAGGGCGAGCCCGCCGCTGCGCGCGCGCAGACGGAGAGCGTGTTGCGCGAGATCGACGCCAACTTCAACAGCGAGCAATTGCCAGAGGCATTGGCCGGTCTGCGTGGGCAACTCGTCGAACGCCTCGCGTCCTTTGTTTCTGCGCCTGTTTCTGCTCCCGCTTCAGCATGATGAGCCAGGCGAACTCGTTCGCCTGGCGCTGGCGTGCGCGCGCCGAGGCGCTGCCCGCGCAGGCGGCTGTTGCCTGGGGGGCTGCGGCACGCGTGCTGCACGCACGGCTGCGGCAGTTCGAGCCCGAGCAGCAAGTGGGGCTTTCCGTCACAGCCAGCCGCGACCTGCTGATCGTGGTGGGCGAGGGGGCTGCCCTCCCGTGGGTCGATGGCATCGCCTATGCCGGTCCCTGCACCGAAACGCCCGGTCTCTGGCTGCCGACGCTTGAAGAGCCCGACCTGCCCGCGGATTTGATCGCACGCAGCCTGGAGCGCCAGCACCGGGGGCGCCAGCCGCTGTTGTTGTGGCCTCGGCCTGAGGCCGTGCTGCCGTTGGACCGGCTGCTGCCGCTGTCGCAGCCGCTGCTTGCGCGCATCTCCGCGCATTGGCAAGGCGGTGGAGCGTGAGCGTCGCGACCACTGAACTGCCCGAGGCGCTTAAACCCTGGCACCCATGGCTCGAATGGTTCGGCGCCGAGTTGGCGGCCGAACTCGGCGCGTTGATCCAACGCATGCAGCCGCTTCTGGGCACCTTCCAGGGCGAGGTGCGCGGCGGGCAGCCCGAGCCCGACGGTCTTGACGACCTGCGCCGGCGCGGACGCTACGAGCGCCTGCTGTCCACCGAATGGCTGCTGGCCGACGAGCTTCCCGACGAGTTCCTGCGACGCGCGGCTTCGAGCGAGCATCTTTTTCTGGCGCCGCGCCCGCGCGCCCGCGAGGCTGAAAAAGGCATCGTTGCGATCTTCGACGCCGGTCCGCTGCAGCTTGGTGCGCCGCGCCTCGGGCAACTCGCACTCTGGATCCTGCTGGCGCGCCGCGCGGTGCAGACCGGCGGTGCGCTCCAGTGGGGCGTGCTGCAGATACCCGGCAAGCTGCACGATGCGCACGAGGTTCGCCAGCTCAAGCTCCTGATGAAGAGCCGCAGCTATGTGGTCGGTGACCCAGAGCACGCCGGTGCATGGCAAGCGGCGCTTGCCGAATTGCCGCACCCGCCCGGCGAAAGCTGGCTGATCGGTGCCGCGCCGGCGCAGCAGCCCCAAGCCGAACGCTGGACCAGCCATCGCATCCGCCTGTGCCGGGCCGTGCAGGGCGATGTGCTCGAAGTGTCTCTGAGCGGGCGCGCCGGACTGCGTCATGCCGCGCTGCCGCTGCCGTCGGTGAAGACGGCGGTGCCGTTGCTCAAGGGCGAGTTCACCTCGGTGGCGCCGGCCGCCGTGCATCAACATCACCGTGGCCGCATTTCGTTGCAGCGGCCACCTTTGATATCGCCGCACGGTTCGCACGTCGCGGTGCAGTTGCTCGACGAGCCGGGCGTAGTGGTATTTCCCGTCGCCAGCCTCGCGCAGCGCAAACCCGGCAAGCCCAGGTACCAGCGGTGGGGCGACCGGCTGGAGCCCCTGACGGCCATGTTCGCAGGCAAGCGTTTGGGTGCTTTGCTGGGCTTCGAGCGCTCAATGTATTTCTGGCAGGTCCAGGGGCTGGGCAGCTTCGTCGCGCCCGAGGTGGATGTGTTCCGCGCACCGCCCGGGCTTGGCGTGTGGCTGGCCTCGGCCTGGCTGCACAACGCGCAGAAGCAGTGCGTATGCGTGCTCGACAGGGACAACCGGCTCGTGGCCTGGGAGGCGTCGAGAATCGACGCGCCGTCCCTGGAGCCCAAGCCGCCGAAGCTGATCGACAGGCAGGTGATGGGCATGCTCCAGTGGTCTGACACCGCGCTGGTCTATGCAGTGATCCGCTCGAACCTCCTCGTGCTGTGCCGGTTGGGCCTGGAAGTCTCGCCTTCGACCGTGCTCACGGTATGCGCGCGGGCGGAGGATACCGTCGTGCTCTTTGGCGGAGGTACGCAGTGGAAGCGCGGCATCGGCGGCTGCGCGGTTCGCATCGCCACCGCTACCAGCGGGAACGAAACCTGGCGCATCTACGAGCCCATGCCGCAGGCTGCCAGTGCCGGCATGCGGCACATCGAGCCCTCGAAGGTGTGGACGACTTTCGAACTCAGCATCCACCGGGGCATCGCCCTGGTTCATGACACCAAGAACACACGCTTTGCGATGCTGAGCCTGTCGCCCGACCGGACCGCGCTGGTGCTGCACGCGAAGGACGAGCGACCCGAAGTGGTCTATACCGCGCCCGAGCGCATCGAAAAGGTCAGCGTCTGCCCAAACAGCGGGTTGGCCGTGATGCTTACCGTCCACAAGAAGGTCATCTTCTATGTGGTGCCCGAGCGTGCGCTGCGCGCCGTGCTGCATGGCGAAGGAGCGGGCGATGCAATTGCCTGAACACAAACCCATGCGCATGCCCGCGGCCGAGGTTCGCCACCCGGTGCTGAAGGGGCGGCAGCTCGTGGCGGCGCTGTGGTTTTCTTCCGAATGGCTGGCCGAGCCCCATCGCGCGCGGCGCATCGTCGAAGCCTGGCGCTCGGGCGCGCGGCTGTTCCGATTCGCCCAGGGTGACCTGCTGCGGTTTGCTGCGCCGGTTTCGCTCGATTGCGACCGGCTTGCTGGCTGGCCGCTTCGGCGCGAAGGGGCCGCGCTGTGCTCGGCCGAGCTTGCGCCGTCCGAACGCGGCGCGCTGCCGATGGCCGACGTGTGGCTGGTGCAGGGCGGCGAGGTTCTCTCGCTGCAGCTCTCGCAGGCCGAACCCTTTGACGTTTCGATGTGGCTCGACACCGGTCCCGCCCTGCTCGACACCTTCGATTGCCGCGAGACCCTGCCCGAACCAGTGGTGCTCGACACGGATGGGCGCTCGGTGCGCGACGTTCTCGGCGACGCAATTGCGCCGGCCAGCGACGAACAACTGGAATTCCTCAAGGCCGTGGCCGAGCGCGCACGCACCGTGGAGGCCCGCCGCAGCATCATGGCATCCAAGGCGCCGGGGGAGCGTCGAGACGGGAGTGCGGGCAGTGGCTACAAGTGGTGGGGCTGGGCGCTGGGCGCGCTGGTCCTGCTGTGGCTCGTTCTTTCCGGCGAAAACCGGGCGCCGTCCCCGCTGGACCTGGCGAAGCCGAGTGCCCCGCGTCACGAACCCCCCACGCAGTTCGACGCATCGTCGATCCGCATCGCGATCATCACGCTGCTGATCGTGGCCTTGGTGATCTGGGCAACGACCCGCGTGCAAGCGCACCGAGCGCGTCAAGGAACGAGCCGCCGCCCTGTGCGTCCGGCCAAGCCTGCGCCGGCGCGTACCGGTCCAACGCCATCGCCGCCGGCGTCTTCGCTGAAGCCGCGCGGCAATGCAAGGCCGCTGCGTTCGCGCTGGCGCGATTGGCTCGCGCGCATGGCCATCGCGTCACAGGTCTCGAAGCTACTGGGCCGCCAGCAGGCTGCTTACATGCGGCGCATGCTCAAGATGTTCGACGACGGTGATCTCATGGAGGCGTTGCGCCACGCGATTCCGCTGGGCGGCGATGCACACGATGCCGGCCAGGCCTTCGGTACGCCCGGCCGACGTGAGAGCCTGTCGCTCAACGGATCGACAGGGTCGCGTTCGAGTATCTACCTCGACGACAACTTCCAGGACCATCTGCGACAGCTCTACCGCAAGAGCTTCGAGAAGCTGGACCGGGATGGCCGCATCGACGAGGCGGTGTTTGTGCTGGCCGAGTTGCTTCAGTCGCACCAGGAGGCGCTTGACTACCTGGAGAAGCACCAGCGCTTCGCGCAGGCCGCCGAACTCGCGCTTGGCTGGGACCGCCCGCCCGAAGTCATCGTGCGCCTCCTGTGTCTGTCCGGCGACTGGCGGCGCGCCGTCGCAGTCGCGCGCCGCGACAACGCCTTTGCCAACACGGTGATGCAACTGCAAGCCAAGTGGCCCGAGATGGCGAACCGCCTGCGCGAGGAATGGGGCCAGTCGCTCGCTCAGCGCGGCGAGTGGCTGCAGGCGGTGGATGCCGTCTGGCCCGTGGCCGCGGCGCGTGAACAGGCGATGACATGGCTCTTGGCGGCCGAGGCCGCTGATGGCCGGCTTGCGGCGCGCGCGCTGGTGCAGCGCGCACTGTTGCTGCCTGACACGCTGGATGCCTGCGCAGAGCGCCTGCGGGACCTTCGCGACGCCCCGCTCCTGCACCGCGAACGCGCCGCGCTCGCCAGCGAACTGCTGGCCGTGGCCGACCACAACGCCACCTCGCGCGGTTTGGTGGCCGTGCTGGCGCCCGCGCTGATTGCCGATCACGCAGGCGGCCACGGGCGCATGGACAAGCGCTCTTTTCAGTCGCTGTTGCGCATCCATGGCGACCAGATGCTGCGCGCCGATATGCCCGGCGGCGAGATGCCGGGCTTCGAGCCCCGGCTGCTCACCGCGCGTTCCAACGTGTTGCCGCTGGACGCGCCTTCAGCCGGCGCGCATGTCGTGCACGACGCAGCGTTGCTCGACGACGACCGCTATCTGCTGGCACTCGGCGAGGCCGGTGCGGTCATGACCGACGGCACAGGCCGTGTGCTGGCCCGCTTCGCGGTGCCGGCATATCGGCTGGTGCCAGCCCATAGCGGACAGGTCGCACTGGCGCTGGCACAACGCGACGGCCTTTGGCGCGTGAGCCGGCTCGACCTGGTGCAGCGCCAGATCCATGACCTGGGCCTGTCCGCCATCGCGCATTTCGCGAGCGAATTCGATGGTATCGGCTGGACCGTGGCACGCGGCAATCGCGTTCAGATGCTGGACACGGGCCGCTCGGTGCAGGACGTACTCTGGCAGGTGGCCGACCTGCCGGGGGAGGTGGTCGAACTCACGGCCACGCGCCACCTGGAGCAGTTTGTGGTGCATGACCATGTACTGGGCCCTAGCCTCTGGCGCTATCAGCGTCAGCCACGCCGTCTGCAGAGCCGCGAGGCGATGGACTTCTCTGCAGTTCCGATTTCCAAGCACATGCTGCACCCGCAGTTGGGCGCGTTCCGCCTCTTAGGCGAGCTCAGTGGCGACGGCGCCCTTTGCTTGAGATGGCGGGTGATGCACGGCACGGAAGGTGAAATTCGTCTGACCGACTACCAGGACGCGATGGAGGGCACGGCGCTGGTCTTCTGGTGCGATCGCGACTGGCTGGTGATGGTGCGCGCCTTGCCCGGGAACACCACCGTGCAATGGTTCAACATGCGTGGAGGCCGCATGGCCGCATCGATGGCATGGCCCACCGGTGCCGAGCCAAGCATGCGTGCAGTTGGCGACGGCTGGTTGCTGTTCGATGCCCAGGGGCGGGTGCTGCACCTGAATACCGAGCGCAGCGTGACGACCGGTTTTTCTATCCGCTGAGTAGCAGTTACTCCCAAGGCGTAGGCGGCGGAATCTCGCAAACCGGCTCGACGTCGACACTCTTGAAGTCCGCCGGCGAGACGATCTCCAGGTATTCCATGTCAGGCGAGTAGTCGAACAAGAAGTGCCGGATGCCGGGCCGCTGGTGCACCACGTCGCCGGCTTCGACCAGGGTTTCCTTGTCTTCGTACATGAAGCGGGCCCAGCCCTTGACCATGATCACGATCTGGAAGTCCGCCTCGTGGCGGTGCCAGCCGGTGCCCGCTTCCGGTGCCATGTTGGCCTTGACGAGGTGCGCGATGACTTTGCCGTTGGTGGCCTCCGCAATGCCGAGGTCGCGGTAAAGAAAGAAATCGCGCAGGCCGCCCGAGACAAACTCCGTATCGCCGGGCTTGACGTGGGAGAACTGGGTAGCGGTTCGGTCCAGCATGGGGCGCTCCTTTGCAGGTGATGCAGGTGGTGGTTGTGCCGCGGTGCAGCACGCATAAAGCGTTCCCAAAGACATCTGCGGCGAAGGGCTGATTCGGCCGGCGGCTTGACGGGCCTGAAGCGCGACGAGATACTAAACCATATGGTTCACTCAGATCCCGTTTCGCTGGACGCGGTCTTTGCCGCCCTTTCCGACCCGACGCGCCGCGCTGTGCTCGAGACCCTGGGCGAGCGCAGCCTCAGCGTGACCGAGCTTGCGGAGCCGCACGGCATGTCGCTCACCGGCTTCATGAAGCACCTGCGGGTGCTCGAAGACGCCGGCCTTATCTCGCGCACGAAAGAGGGCCGGGTCGTGCAGTGCGAACTCTCGCCGCGGCCCATGCAGGAGGCCGCCGTGTGGTTATCTCGTTACGAGAAATTCTGGACCGGGCGCCTCGATGCACTGGCTCGCTATCTCTATCACCAAGAGGAGACCGAATGGCAAAACCTGCCGCACCCGCACAAGCACAAGAGCGACCCTCGCTCACCCTCCGCAGGCACTACCCCGTCGCCGCCGAAAAAGTCTGGCGCGCGTGGACCGACCCGCAAGCGCTGAAAGCCTGGTTCGGCCCGGAAGAAATCGTTTCCGTTCCGTTGGCCGAAGTCGACCTGCGCGTGGGCGGCCGCTTCCGCGTGACGATGCTTGCCGCCGACGGAGAAACGCACGACGTGAGCGGTGTCTACCAGGAGCTGGTGCCCAACCGCAAACTGGTTTTCAGCTGGGCCTGGCGCAGCACGCCGGAGCGCGAGTCGCGCGTCACGGTGCGGATCGAGCCCGACGGCAACGGCTGCGAGCTGGTGTTGATGCATGAGCAGTTCTTCGACGAGGTGGCGCGCGACGGACACGAGCACGGCTGGACGGGCGCCATGGTCAAGCTCGAGCAATGGTTGGCGAAAGCGGCTGAATGACCGGCGGGCGCGACGCGTCTGCCGGCAGACCGCCGCCGGCCCGCGCAACAGCGCGCGAGTGGACGGGGCTTGCCGTCATCGCGTTGCCGTGCATGCTGTATTCGATGGATCTCACGGTGCTGAACCTTGCGATTCCCTCGATCAGCGAAGACCTCAAGCCCACCGCCTCGCAGTTGCTGTGGATCGTCGATATCTACGGCTTCTTCGTCGCCGGGCTGCTGGTCACCATGGGCACGCTGGGCGACCGCATCGGCCGGCGTCGGCTGCTGCTCATCGGCGCGGCGGCCTTCGGCATTGCCTCGGTGCTGGCCGCGTTTTCGACCAGCGCCAACATGCTCATCGCCACGCGGGCGCTGCTTGGCGTGGCGGGCGCAACGCTCGCACCGTCGACGCTCTCGCTCATCCGCAACATGTTTCTCGATCCGGGGCAGCGCACGGTGGCCATCGGCGTCTGGATTTCCAGCTACTCGGCCGGCGCGGTCATCGGCCCGGTGCTGGGCGGCGTGCTGCTGCAGTTCTTTCCGTGGGGCTCGGTGTTCCTGATCGGCGTGCCGGTAATGGTGTTGCTGCTGGCACTCGGCCCCATCCTGCTGCCCGAATACCGCGACCCGGAAGCGGGGCGGCTCGACCTGGCCAGCGTGGCGCTTTCGCTCGGCGCGGTGCTGGCGGCCATCTACGGCATCAAGCAGGTGGCGGAGCATGGGCCTGATGCCGTGTCGGCCCTGGCCATCGTGGCCGGCGTGGCGCTTGGGTGGGCGTTCGCGCGCAGGCAGCGGCGGCTCACCGATCCGATGATCGACTTGCGCCTGTTCCGGTTGCCTGCCTTCAGCATCTCGCTGGCGGCGTACATGCTGGCCTGCTTCGTGATGTTCGGCATGTTTCTCTACAACGCGCAGTACCTGCAACTGGTGCTCGGGCTCCCGCCGCTGCATGCGGGTCTTTGGAGCGTGCCCAGCGCGGCGGCCTTCATTGCCGGCTCCATGGTGGTTTCCGCGCTGGTGCGCCGCATGCGGCCTGCGTTTGTGATGGGCGGCGGATTGGGCGTTGCGGCGTTGGGGTTCGCGATGCTCGTGGTGCTCCCCTCGGAGGGCGGACTGGCGTGGATGGTGGCCAGCATGGTCATTTCCTCTCTCGGCCTGGCACCTGTGTTCACGCTGGCCACCGATCTGGTGGTAGGCAGTGCGCCGCCCGAGCGCGCCGGAGTCGCCTCGGCCATCTCGGAAACGAGTTCGGAGTTTGGTGGTGCGCTCGGCATCGCGATTCTGGGCAGCGTCGGCGCGGCCATCTACCGCGGCGCAATGGCCGATGCAGTTCCAGCCGGCCTGGCGGGTGCTGCCGAAGTGGAGGCGGCACGCAGCACGCTTGGCGGTGCAGTGGCCCTGGCCGGCCAACTCGGGGGCGCCGCCGGCGCCGAGCTGCTCGACACAGGCCGGGCCGCCTTGCTGCATGGCCTGCGGCTCACGGCCGGCATTTGCGCGGTGCTGCTGCTGCTGCTGGTGGGCGCGCTGGTGGCTGTGCGACTGCGCAGCGCTGGAGAGGCCGCGCAGCCCAATGCACCGTCGGATGCATTGCCGGAGCGCTGACGAAGACCCATACTGCAGGCTCCACGACGAGACGATGAACGGAGCCTCCCATGAGCAACGAACTTCGCAAGAAGCTGCATGACCTGGCGGAACTGTCCGAAAACACCTCGGACCCGCAGACCAAGGCCATCATCGAGGCCATACGGCTGCAGACCGCCGTGCTGAACGAGCGGCTCTTTTCCATCGAGCTGCAGCTGGGCACGCTCACCAAGCGCATGGAAAACACGACTGACTGAGTGGCCGCCGCTTTGTAGGGATAATCCCAGCCATGAGCGGCAACACATTCGGAACTCTCTTCGCGGTCACCAATTTCGGCGAGTCGCACGGCCCGGCCATCGGCTGCGTGATCGACGGCTGCCCGCCCGGCATGGAGCTGAGCGAAGCCGACATCCAGGGCGATCTCGACCGCCGGCGCCCCGGTACCAGCCGCCACGTCACCCAGCGCAACGAGCCTGACGCGGTGCAGATTCTTTCCGGCGTGTATGAAGGCAAGACCACCGGCACGCCCATTGCGCTGCTGATCCAGAACACCGACCAGCGCAGCAAGGACTACGGCCAGATCGCCCAGCAGTTCCGCCCGGGCCACGCCGACTTCACCTACTGGAAGAAATACGGCATCCGCGATCCGCGCGGCGGCGGGCGCTCTTCTGCGCGGCTCACGGCGCCCATGGTGGCGGCCGGCGCGGTTGCCAAGAAGTGGCTGGCCGAAAAATACGGCATGGTGTTTCGCGGCTGCATGACGCAGATCGGCGAAATTGCCATTCCGTTCGAGAGCTGGGACCACGTGCCCAACAACCCGTTCTTCGCGCCCATTGCCGACGTGAGCGAGCTCGAGACGTATATGGACCGCCTGCGCAAGGCCGGCGATTCGTGCGGCGCGCGCATCCGCGTGACGGCCACCAACGTGCCCGTCGGCCTTGGCGAGCCGCTGTTCGACAAGCTCGATGCCGAGATTGCCTACGCAATGATGGGCATCAACGCGGTGAAGGCAGTCGAGATCGGTGCCGGCTTCGACAGCATCACCCAGCGCGGCACCACGCATGGCGATTCGATCACGCCGACCGGCTTTGTCACCAACAACGCGGGCGGCATTCTGGGCGGCATCAGTTCGGGGCAAGACCTCGAAGTGAGCATCGCGATCAAGCCCACCAGCTCGATCATCAGCCCGCGCCAGTCCATCGACATCAACAACAACCCGGTCGAGGTGGTCACCAAGGGCCGCCACGACCCGTGCGTCGGCATTCGTGCCACGCCCATCGCCGAAGCCATGCTTGCGCTGGTGGTCATGGAGCATGTGCTGCGCAACCGTGCGCAGTGCGGCGACGTGCAGCAGCAGCAAAAGGCCAAAGCCGACAAGACCGAAGCTGCCTCGCCGCAGGCGTCTTTCCTCTAGTGTCCGCCACGCCACCAGTGGCCGCCGGACGCGGCCACCTGTTGGCGTTTGCTGGTCTGTCGGCCAGCTATTTCGCGCACATCGGTTTCTTCAACCCCTACCTGCCGCTGTGGCTGCAGGACCTTGGGTTGCCGATCTTCACGATCAGCCTGCTGGCTTCGGTGCAGTCGATCACCCGCGTGTTTGCACCCTATGCATGGGGCGCGCTCAGCGACCACACCGGCCACCGCGTGATGCTGCTGCGCTTCAGTGCCGCGGTGGCGCTGGTCAGTTCGTTCGGGCTCTGGTGGCACGGCGGCGCCTGGTGGCTGGCGCTGGTGCTGCTGGTGATGTTCACCCACACCAGCTCGATGATGTCGCTCACCGAGGCCGCCATGGCGCAGCTCGTGGCCGGCGACTGGGGGCGCTACGGGCGCATTCGCCTGTGCGGCTCGGCCGGCTTCCTGGTGACGGTGTTCTTTGCGGGCGAGTGGTTCGAGCGCTTCGGCATGAAGCACTTTCCGGCCTGGGCGGCGGGCACGCTGGCCATTGTGCTGATTGCGACGATGAAGCTCCCCGATGTCCGCGAGCCCGTCGCGGCGCATGACGCGGTGAAGGAGCCCATCGGCCCGGTGCTGCGCATTCCGGCGGTGCGCTGGTTTTTTGCGGCGCTGTTCTTCCAGGTGATGTCGCACTTTTCGGTGTACGCATTTTTCTCGCTGTACCTCGATTCGCTCGGCTACGGCAAGAGCGTCATCGGCCTGCTGTGGGCGCTGTCGGTGGTGGCCGAGATCGTCTGGTTCTTTCTGCAGGGGCGGCTCATCGGCCTCTTGCCCATGCCGCGCTGGATGCTGGTGTGCGGCATTGCCGCCGTGGCGCGGCTGGGCCTCACGGCCGGGCTGGGCGGCTCCATTGCGGCGCTCGTCGTTGCGCAGTGGCTGCACGCGCTGAGTTTTGCGGCACACCACACCACCTGCATCGCCGTGGTGTCGCGCCGCTTTCCCGGGCGACTGCGCGGGCGAGGGCAGGCGCTGTTCACGGTGATCGGCTACGGCTTTGGCGGTGTGCTGGGCGTGCTGCTCGGCGGCGCGGTGGCGCAGGAAATCGGCTACCGCACCATGTTCGCGCTGGCGGCCTTGCTGGCGGCGGTGGGCAGCCTGTGCGCATGGCGGGTGATAAAGCTCGAACAGCTGGAACGCGGGGCCAGGGCGTGACCCCGCGCTGAATAGAGGGGCGCGCCGGCATTGCGCGCGCCAAAGTGTCATGGGCCTTAAATGCCTGCGTCACCGCGCCTGCCTACGCTTGCGCGCTTTTCAACGCTCCCCATCGACATGTCTGCTTCTGATGACTCGCACGGCGCCCGCGCGCCGCACACCCCTTCTCCGGTCGAACCCTCTCCCGCCCATCCTGCCCAGCCGCCGCGCCGGCAGGTTCTCAAGCTCGGTGCGTCCCTGCTGACTGTCGGCGGCAGCAGCGCATTGCTGGCGGCCTGCGGCGGTGGGGGAGGCGGAGCGCCCGGCTTCAATCCGTTGCCGGCGCCTGCCCCGTCGCCCGCCCCAGCGCCGGCTCCGGCACCCACACCAGCCCCGCCGCCGGTTGCCGCGAAGATCTCGAGCTTCGCACTCGCGGTAATGCCCGATACGCAGTTCTACGCGCGCTACGCCACCGCCGCCGAGAGCGACCAGTACGACAAGCGCTTCGGCAGCGCACCTTTCGCCGCGCAGACGAAATGGATCGCCGCCAATGCCGCGGCGCTGAACATCCCGTTCACCATTCACCTGGGCGATGTGGTCGACCAGGTCGGCAAGCCCGACCAGTGGAAGGTGGCCGATGCCGCGATGAAGGTGCTCGAAGACGCCAGGCTGCCCTACAGCGTGCTTGCCGGCAACCACGACGTGTTGAACGATGTGGACTACAGCATCGACCCAACCGGCGGCACCGACGCGACCCGCACGCTCGCCAACGAGCCCTATCTCCAATGGTTTGGCACCGAGCGCGCCAAGCGCCAGGCCACCTTCGGCGCGCGCGACAGCAGCGGCTTTCACGAGTACCACGTGTTCGAGGCGCAGGGCCAGCAGTTCATGGTGCTGTCGCTGTCGTGGCGCATCTCGGACGCCGGCATTGCCTGGGCGCGCCAGGTGATTGCAAAGAACCCGACGCTGCCCGTGATCCTGGTGAACCATCAGCTGCTGAACATCGACGCCGACGGCACGAGCCCGCTCGAGACCGACTACGGCAAGATGCTGTGGGAGAAGCTGATCCGCGACAACGACCAGATCTTCATGACGCTCAACGGCCACCACCATGGCGCGGCGCACCTCACGAAGACCAACGACTTCGGCCACAAGGTCGAAGAGATGGTGGTCGACTACCAGATGGCCTACCAGGGCGGCAACGGCCTGATGCGCCTCTACGAATTCGACCTGACCCACAAGCAGATCAAGGTGCTGTCGTTCTCGCCATGGGTGCCGCAGAAGCCGGCCGACACGCTGAACAGCTTCGACCAGGCCGTGCTCACCACGCCCAATGAGTCCTTCGTCATCGAGATGGATTTTGCGCAGCGCTTCGCGGGCTTCAACAAGACATTCGGCACGGGCGATGCCGTCATCGAGGGCTCGCTGGTCGACCGGGCCAGGGCGATGATCCTTGCCAACTACAAGGAGCCCGACGTCACCGTGCAGCGGCCCGCCGCGGATTCGGACGACTACCCCCAGGTTGCGAACACGCTGGCGCATTGGCGCTTCTTCGGCGGCACGGTCAACCAGCCGGTGCTTCCGGGCACCGTCATCGCCGACGTCACCGGCAGCAACCCGCTGCGGCGCGACGCCCTGAACCAGGGCGGTATCGCAGGTGCGGCCGACGGCGACATCGTGTGGAGCGACGACCGCCACCATCTCTCGGCCGCGCCCGGCTCGGTGCGATTCCTCAACACCGACAAGGACGTGCCGCGCCTGAGCTACTTCCTCACCGAGGCCGCGGCGCCGATCAATGGCCAGACGCTGGACAACGGCTACACCGTCGAGGCCTTCGTAAAGATCGACAAGAGCTGGACCAGCAGCAAGCAGGCTTGGATGAACATCATGACGCGCGACGGCCGGCGTGGCGACCTGGCCGGCTACCAGGGCGGCGACCCTGAAGCGCCGCCGATGCTGTTCGCCATCTCGAGCCTCCGCGAAGTGCAGTGGGAAGTGGTGCCGAGCACCGCCGGCACTCGCTCGCCCAAGACCAACTGGTCCGGCGAGGTGATTGCCGACCGCTGGGTGCACATCGCCATCGTCAACGACCCCGTGTCGCACGACACCACGATGTATGTCGAAGGCGCGCCGGTGCTGCGCAACATCAGCAATGCGCCCGGCCTTGCCACGCTCTCGGCCAGCTCGCCCTGGGTGGTGGGTGGCGGCTCGTGGAACGGCGCCCGCGCCGACGGCTTCTTCGGCCACATCGGCGAGGTGCGCGTGGTGGCCGCCGCGCTGGCGCCGGCCCAATGGCTCACGGCGCGCAAGGCGGCCTGACGAAGCCAAGGGCGGGAGAACTTCTTCCCGCCCATTACCGGCCGAAGGCTTTTCGCCCGCCTGGCCGATGAGATCACCCGGAAACGCGCTATTTCCGGGTGATCTTTTAAATACTAAGTATTCCTGCCAAAGCACCGCCGCATTGCAGGCCGGCAATTCACGCACCCCCCATTTCCATGACATTGATCGCATGTGCGATCAAGCCGTGAACTTTTTGTTCAAACGGCATTTGTCAATTTTTAGCATTGGCTCTTACGATAAATGAACATTTAAAATAATTGTGAACACGTGCAATGGGAGGTGAGCGTGAAGCTCATTCTGAAAACAATATTCTTATTGGATGAATTGCTATTAGGTAATTCGGCTTATCGTCGGAATGCGGTGCAGCAATGAGCCGCCGCGTCACCATCCAGACGCCCTTGGGCGAGTCGTTGCAATTTCACCAACTGGTGGGCCGCGAGGCGCTGAGCCAGCTCTACACCTTCGACATCGACCTGCTGGGCAGCAGCAACGCGATCGACTCGAAAGCCCTGCTCGGCAAGGCGTCGACCGTGGCGGTGGAGACCGAAAGCGGCGGCGTGCGCTACCTCGGCGGCATTGCAACGCGCTTTGGCCTGCAGCAGGAAGACGCGCGCCATTCCTTTTATCGCCTTCAACTGCGGCCCTGGCTGTGGCTCGCCACTCGGCGCAGCGATTTCCGCATTTTCCAGAGCAAGAGCGTTCCCGACATATTGACCGAAGTGCTGGGCAGCTACGGCTATCCCATCGAGAAGAAGCTCAGCCGGGGCGACTACCGCCGCTGGGACTACTGCGTTCAGTACCACGAGAGCGACTTCAACTTCATCTCGCGGCTGTGCGAGCTCGAAGGCATCTACTACTACTTCCGGCACGAGGCTTCGCAGCACGTGCTGGTGTTTGCGGACGACATTGCGAGTTCGCACGCGCCGTTGCCGGGCGGAGAGTCGGTACGCTTTCACCCGCTCGAAAAATCCGGCATGGGGCAGCGCGAGCGCATCTATGCGTGGGAAACCGCTGAAGAGGTGCGCGCGGGCCATCACTACAACAACGACTACGACTTCGAGAAGCCCAAGGCCGACCTCTCGCACCTGCGGCAGATGCCGCCCGGGCACGACCACGACAGCTACGAAAACTACGAATGGCCCGGAGGCTTTGTGCAGCACGCCGACGGCGAGACCTACGCGCGCATCCGCAACGAAGAGCAGCTGAGCCAGCGCAGCCGTGCGAGCGGCCGCTCCAACCTGCGCGAACTGGCAACCGGCCACACGCTACGGCTCACCGGCCACCCCAGGTCCGACCAGAACCGCCAATACCTGCTGCTGAGCGTGAGCTACCACCTGCAGGAGAACCTGCAGGCCAGCGAGGGCGCAGAAGCAACAGAGGGTTCGGTGCAGCGCTTCGCATTCGACGCCCAGCCCACCAGCCTTGCATGGAGGCCCCGGCGCACCACGCCCAAGCCGCGCACCCGCGGTCCGCAAACGGCCATGGTGGTCGGGCCGGCCGGCGAAGAAATCTGGACCGACCAGTACGGCCGCATCAAGGTGCAGTTTCACTGGGACCGCCTGGGCAAGGACGACGAGAACTCCAGCTGCTGGGTGCGTGTGTCCACCGCTTGGGCCGGCGCCACCTTCGGCGCGGTGTCCGTGCCGCGCATCGGCATGGAGGTGATCGTCGATTTTCTCAACGGCGACCCTGATTACCCGATCGTGACGGGCTGCGTCTACAACGCCGACACCATGGCGGCCTGGCAGTTGCCGGAGCAAAAGCACCTGTCGGGCATTCGCAGCCGCGAACTGGGCGGCGGGCGCGGCAATCACCTGGTGCTGGACGACACCCAGGGAAAGATCCAGGCGCAGCTGCGCAGCGACCATCAGGCCAGCCAGTTGAGCGTGGGGCACATCGGGCGCATCGAGGACACCGCGGGGCGCAAGGAGCCGCGCGGGCAGGGCTTCGAATTGCGCACCGACGGACATGGTGTGACACGCGCGGCCAAGGGCCTGCTGGTGACCACCGAGCCGCGGCCCAATGCGCAGGCGCACACCACCGACATGGGTGAAACGATCGGCCGGCTCACGCAGGCGCGCGACCTCCATGAAGGCCTGAGCGAAGCCGCACAGGCTGCGCAGGCGCACGATGCCGGCGACCAGGACGAAGTTGCCACGGGCCTGAAGGAGCAGAACGACGCCATCAAGGGGCAGGGCGGCAACCGCGAGCAGGGCGATTTCCCCGAGTTTCAGGAGCCGCATCTCACGCTTGCGAGCGCCAAAGGCCTGCAAACGGTGGCGCAGGGCTCCACGCACGTGGTGAGCAACGAGCACACGGCGCTCACCAGCGGCGGCCACACCAGCGTGAGCGCAGGCAAGAGCTTTCTGGTGAGCGTGCAGAGCGCCATCCGCATGTTCGCCTCCAAGGCCGGCATGCGGCTGGTGGCGGCCAGTGCCGACATCGACATCAAGGCGCTGAAGGACAGCGTCAATGTGCTCGCCAAGCTCAACATCACGCAAACCGCCAACAAGATCACCATTCATGCGAAGGAAGAGGTGGTGATCAACGGCGGCTCCAGCTACAGCCGCTGGAGCTCGGGAGGCATCGAGCACGGCACCTCGGGCACCTGGCGCGAGCATGCGGCGGTGCACAGCCTCGTGGGGCCGGCCAGCCAGGGCAAGCCCGCGCTGCCTAACCCGCCGCAGTTGCCCAAGGGCCAGCTCGACCTGTACCACCAGTACATCAAGCCCACCGGCGAAAAGCACCAGGGTGTTGCGCAGGGCGACTTCACCGTCGTCGATTCAGAAGGCGGCACGCACGCCGGCACCTTCGACCGCAACGGTTTCGCAAGCGTCTCGGGCTTGCCGATCGGCACTGCAAAGGTCACCTTCGGCAAGGACCCGCGCGACCCATGGGACGAGGGCAGCTACTTTGGCACGCCCAAGGACTGGAAGGCAAAAGAGCCCGCCGGCGGCGGTGCCGATGCGGCCGGCGCTGCGTCGGGCATCTCTGGCGCTCTGGGCAGCGCGGGCAATCTTGCGGGCTGGGCCGGTTCAGCCGGCGGCGCCGCGGGCGCTCTCGCGGGTGTCGCCGGCATGAACAGCAAGGCCGCGGGCATGCTCGGGCAGGTCACCCAGGCGGCGGGCATGGCGCAGCAGGCGGTGGGCGCTGCGCAAGCCATTCAGCAAGGCGGCGCCAAGGCGCTGCTGGGCCAAGCCAGCCAGGCCGCAACAGGCATGGCGATGCAGGCCGCCAGCGCACGGCTCGGACCGATGGGCGCGCCCGTCGCCGGCATTGCAAATGTGGCGAGCAGCGCGATGAGCGGCGGCGTGCCGGCCGGTATCAAGACGGGCATTGCCACGGCCAGCACCAATCCCGCGCTTGCGGGTCGCACTCCCGGCTTCGTGGGCTGAGTGCGGCACCGCGTGTATTTCGAATAACAAGACGTCTCAGGCAACAGGGAAAACAGGGCAATGGCGGAAGGATCGCAACAACAACCATCTCAACGAGAACCCCAGACCGCGGTCGCTCCCCTGAACACGATCGTCAAGGAGGACGTTGCAGCAGCCAGCAAGGCGGTGGACGACTGGCTGCGCTCCTTCAGTGGCGGCTATGTCACGCTCGAGCGGCTGACGATGGTGCTGGGCAGCATTCCGATCGTCGGCAACATCATGGCGCTGGTGGATGTGTTCCTGGACATCATCAACATCGTCGAGAAGAAGGCCAAGGACGGGGTCGAAGCTTTTTTGACGTGGGTGAGCCTGGGCATCAACCTGATCGGGCTGATACCGCTTCCGCCGACCATGGCGGCGGCACGCATGAGCCTGCGGCCCACTCTGCATCTCGTGCGGCAGGAACTCAAGACGGCCGCGTCGAACCTGGGCGAAACCATTGTGGTGGTGCTGGTTGGCCATCTGAACGCAACCATCGCGGGCGAACTCGAGACTTTCATCGAGAAGGCCATCGCCCAACTCGGCGACATGCTGAAGAACTGCGCCGACCTCGCCGACCAGGTGGTCGACAATCTCGTCGACGTGCTGCGCCGTGCGGTGGGGCAGAAGGACTTGTTCACCGTTGCCAGTGCGCCATCGCCAGAGACGCAGGTGCACGACCCCAAGACGCAAAGTACCTGGAACCGCATGTGGAGCAGCGCAGTGCGCTACAGCAGGCAGTCGGCAAACTACGTGGCCAAGGCGGCCGCGGGCCATCTGCCCGCGAACGTCGTTGCCCAGGTGAACGGCGTGATTGCCAGCATGCTCGACTTCAAGGGCAACCTGCGAAGCAAGCTTGCGGCACTTGCCGACCGCGAGGCGCAAGCCAGCATCATGTGGCTGCTGCAAAAGCTGCGCGAAGCTATTGGGCGCAAGAAAGGCAAAGGGGCTGCGATTGTGCCGCCGCATGGGGGCGCCGTGGCCGACAAGGATCGCTCGGGCGACCAGCTCGAACGCATCGGCAAGCAAGCGGACGGCAAGAAAGACCCGGGCTGCAAGAATTGTCCGGCGCCGGCAGCGCGGGGCGGTTCCATCAGCCTGGTAACAGGCTGCGAAAGCTTCACGCACACCGACTTTGTGCTGGCCGCGCCGCTGCCCATCGAATGGGCGCGCACATACCGCAGTCAGCTTGATGCATTTGACGGCGCCGCGCTGGGTGCGCGCTGGATTACGCCCTACACCACGCGCGTGGACTTTGCGACGCCTTCGAGCGGCGAGCGCCCAGGGCTGCCGAGTCTTGTCTACCATGCTGTGGACGGACGCAGCCATGCGTATCCGGTGCTCGAAGCGGGGCAGTCCTATCGCGACGCTATCGAGGACGTCTGCGTGACGCGCCTGGACCAACGCCTGCTCGCGATCGACTTCGGGCGCCATGGCGACTGGCGCGAGATCTACGAAATTGCCGATGACCACAGCCACTTCCGGCTTGTGGTACAGCAGGCGAAGGATGGCCAGTCGATCGGGTTGCGCTACGACCACGTCATTGCCGCCACGGGCGAGCGCGTTCTGAGCGATGTCATCAGCTGGCAAGGCGAGGTGGTGGCCGCCCATGTGGGCACGCGCCCCGATGCCCGCACGGGGTTGATCGAATCGCTCTGGGAGCTGAAGGACGGGCAGGTGGTTCGCCAGCTTGCCGCCTATTCGCACGATGCGAATCGCGACTTGGTGGAGGCAAAGGATGAGGACGGCGCGAGCCGCTCCTACACCTACACGCACCACCTTGTGACGCGGTACACCGACCGTACCGACCGAGGCATGAACCTCGAATACGACGGCGCCGGCGCGAATGCGAAGGCCGTGCGCGAGTGGAGCGATGACGGCAGCTTTGCACTCAAGCTCGAATGGGACCGGAACATTCGCCTTACCTACGTGACCGACCCGCTGGGCGGCGAGACCTGGTATTACTACGATATCCTCGGCTATACCTACCGCATCATCCATCCGGACAAGCGGCAGGAGTGGTTCTTTCGTGATGAAGCAAAGAACCTGACGCGCCATGTTCATCCCGATGGCAGCACCGACAGCTATACCTACGACGCCGACGGCAATCTGCAGACCCACACGCGCCAGGACGGTACGCGCGTGCATTTCGAATACGACAGCCGGCATCGGCTGACCGGACTGCGCGATGCCGAGGGCGGCATCTGGAAGCGCGACTATGACGCAGAAGGCCGCCTGACCGAAGAAACCGACCCGCTCGGCCACAAGACAGGCTACGCCTACGACAAGGCGGGCCGGCCGGTGGCGATTACCGACGCAGCAGGCGGCGCAAAGTACCTGAGCTATACGCCCGGTGGCCAACTGGCCAGCTATACCGACTGCTCGGGCAAGACGCAGCGATGGGAGTTCGATTCGCGCGGGCGGCTCGTCAAGTACATCGATGCGGCGGGGCAGGCTACGCGCTATCGCTACACCGCCAGCGGCTACGCGCAGGCGGCGCGAGGCGGCAACCATGCGGGTCAACTCGAGGAGGTCGTTCGGGCCGACCAGACGCGTGAACAGTTCATGCACGACGCTGAAGGGCGTCTGCTCTCTCACACCGATGCATTGGGCCGGACTACCCGTTACAGCTACACCCGCGCAGGGCTTGTCGGCGGGCGCACCGACGCCGCCGGCCGTTCGCTCAAGTACCACTGGGACCTGATGGGGCGCCTTACCGAGCTCCAGAACCAGAACGGCGCGCGGCATGACTTCCGCTACGACCCGGTAGGTCGCCTGATCGAGGAAACCAGCTTCGATCGGCAAAGCCGGCGGTACCACTATGACGAAGCTACGGGCGTGCTCGAACAGATAGTCGATGCGGGCGGTCATGCGCTCAGCCTTCGTTTCGACGAAGTGGGAAGACTGGTCGAGCGCAGTGCGGCCAACGCACAGGCCGAGCGCTTCAGCTACGACCGCAACGGCCGGATGATCGAGGCCTCGAATGGCGATTCGCGCCTGCAGCGGTTCTACGACCCCGTCGGCAATCTCACTCGGGAGCACCAACAGTACCTGTCGACCGGGCGCGTTGCCATATGGCAGCATCGCTATGACGAGCTCAACCAGCGGATCTCGTCCATTCGCCCCGACGGCCACGTCACGCAGTGGCTCACATATGGATCGGGCCATGTTCACGGGCTGTTGGTCGACGGCTCGGAGGTGTTGAGCTTCGAGCGCGACGACCTGCACCGCGAGGTATTGCGCGAGCAGGCCAACGGGTTGACCCAGCGGGTGCGCTACGACGCAGTGGGGCGCTTGCTCGAACAGAGAATTTCGCATGGGCGGCCCGGTGCCGCCGCATCGCTCGATCTGCACCGCAGCTATGGCTGGGACAAGGCCGGCCAGTTGATTGCCATCGGTGACTCGCGACGTGGCAACCTGGGCTATCGCTACGATCCGGTCGGCACGCTCATCGAAGCGCAGAGCAGGCTGGGACGTGAAACCTTCGCGTTCGATCCTGCCGGCAACATCGCCGATCCAGAGCTCGGCCCGGCTTCCACGCCGTCGGCATCGCTGGCAGGCCACCGCCAGGTCAGCCGCCTGCTCGACAACCTGTTGCGTCAATACGCCGGCACGCGCTATCGCTACGATGCCCGTGGCAACCTTGTCGAGCGAACGAGCAATGGCCGGCATACGAAATTCGAGTGGGACGCTTTCAACCGGATGATTGCGGCGCATGGCGACGAAGGCTCGACCATCTTTGCCTACGACCCGCTCGGGCGGCGAATCGCCAAGCGCTCGGGCGATGCCGTCACCGTCTTTGGCTGGGACGGCAACTACCTGGCCTTCGAGAGCACCCAGAGCACGGCCGGCGAGCGCGAGTCGAAAGGCCGCGGTTACAGCGTGCACTACGTGCACGAGCCCGATTCCTTTGTGCCGTTGCTGCAGATGCGACGAGCGCAGGCTATTACGCTCGCCAGAACAACCGACGTGAAGGCGCTCATGGACGCGAACGGCGGCGTCTACGACATCGAGCAAGACCCGGTGTGGAACGGCGAGCAGACGCCCAGCCCGATTGCCTTTGCCCAGCAGGAGATTGCCTACTACCAGTGCGACCATCTCGGCACGCCGCAGGAGCTGACAGACCACGAAGGCCGCATTGCTTGGTCCGCGCAGTACCGCGCCTGGGGCGCGGCGCGGGAGGTCATCAGCGAAGCGGGGCGGCGCGCAGGTTTTGCGAACCCTATCCGCTTCCAGGGCCAATACCGGGACGAGGAAACCGGCCTGCACTACAACCGGCACCGCTATTACGACCCGCACACGGGCCGTTACGTGAGCCGCGATCCGATCGGGTTGGCCGGCGGTCTCAACACGCATGCCTACGTTGCCAACCCCACGGGCTGGGTCGACCCGCTAGGCCTGCAAGGCCAGCCCGCCGCCTGCAAGACGCCCAAGGGCGGGCGCTTTGCCACCGCAGACGGTGCTGCCAAGGCCGCGATGCTGCGCTACAACGACAAGTCGATTCGCGACAACCTCGAGTATGGTGGCCTCGTCTACAAGACGCCCGACGGCAAGTACGACTTCACCAAGGCCACGCGGGGCGAAGGCGATTCGGTCGACCCCTGGGGCCCGACCGCGCGCCGGATTCCTCGATGCGCGCAGGAGGTCGGTTATTGGCACACCCATGGCGATCACACGGACAGCCGCGGCAACCGCACCACGCGCGGGCGCGACTACTACGACAGCAACAACTTCTCGCCGGAGGACAAAAATGCGGCCAAGGTGGGTATGCAGAACGATCATCCGGACTACCGCGGCTACGTCGGCACGCCGAGCGACGGACTCAAGGGCTACAACCCGAAGCTGGATCAAACGTACAGGCTCTAGCAGCCTTGTCATTGCATTGGGGATATTCATGAACAGCCAGATTTCTGCGGCGCCGATCTTCGAGATCAACCCTCCCGCGACGAGCGTGCAACTCAACACGCCGCTCGCCATTGCGCTGGGCCACGCCTATGAGCGCTTTGCGCAGACAGGGCAAGACCTGAAGAACTTCGACATCCAGATCAGCGAGCGCACGCGTGAAAACGGCGAGGACGAGAACGGTGAAAACACCATCGGAATCGCATTTGTCGCAAAGCTGGAGCCGGGCAAGAAGGGCCTTGGCAATGCAAACCGCCTCGGCCGTTCGGTGCTGTACATCGCCTCTAGAACATCGGGCGAGATCTTGCGCGAAGCGGGGAGCCGCTAAGTGCCTAACGCAATGGAGAACAGCTCATGGAAAACGATGCTTCCGCTTCGGCCTCTTCCCTCTCTCCCATTTCTGGCGCGCAGAGCTATGCGCTCACTGACGAGCAACGCCTTGCACTAGCGGCAAAGGCGGAAGCCGGCAATGCCGACTCCGCCTTTCGGCTCTCGCTGTACTACACCTTCACTTTCTCCGATCCCGATCAATCGATGCACTGGCTTTCGATGGCGGCCAAGGGCGGCCACAGCATTGCGCAGCACAACCTTGCCTACGACCTTTATATGAGCGGCACCGACCTTGCGAAGGCTGCCTATTGGGCGGCGGAGTCGCAGAAGAACGGCAACGCCGAAGCCGGCTGGCTGTTGAGTGAAATCGAAACCGAAAAGGTTGTTTCGGGCTGGAGCCCGCTGACGTGAGCTCGCAGCTGATCATCCTGGCCCACGACATGTGGCGCAAAGGCGCAGGCGGGGCGCCGGCAGGCCTTGTGGGGCAAGCCGACAGCTTCGCCTATGCGGGGCTCGATTTGAGCCTGGCGCAGTTCGCCGGTTCGACTTTCGCGGGCACCAGCTTCACTGCAACCAGCTTCAAGCAGGCGGGTTGGAGCGCCTGCCAGTTCACCGGCTGCAGCTTCACGCAATGCGACTTCAGCGGCATATCGATTACTGGCTGCACCTTCGTCAACTGCAGCTTCACGCGCGCCAACTTCGACGGCGGCAGCATCGGCACCAGCACCTTCGCGCAGTGCCAATGGGACGAGATCAGCTTTGCGGGCGGCCGCTGGAATGACGTGGGCGTGCTGAACTGCGGCGGCACCGTGGTTCACGCACAGGGCCTGCACGGGCGAAGCGTGGACTTCACGGGCAGCACGTTCGAGCAGCTGGAGTTCCAGGGCGCGAACATCAACTGAGAGGAAATATAAGAAATGTCAGGGACGGGGGAAACCAAGGCGCCGGCGCAGCGCGAACCGCAGACGGCCGTCGCGCCGCTGAACACCATCGTGAAGGAAGACGTTGCAGCGGCTAGCAAGGCGGTGGACGACTGGTTGCGCTCCTTCAGTGGCGGCTATGTCACGCTCGAGCGGCTCACCATGGTGCTGGGCAGCATTCCGATCGTCGGCAACATCATGGCGCTGGTGGATGTGTTCCTGGACATCATCAACATCGTCGAGAAAAAAGCCAAGGACGGGGTCGAAGCATTCCTGACGTGGGTGAGCCTTGGCATCAACCTCATCGGTTTGATCCCGCTGCCGCCGACCATGGCGGCAGCGCGCATGAGCTTGCGGCCCACGCTGCACCTGGTGAAGCAGCAACTCAAGAGCGCCACCTCCAACCTCGGCGAGGCGATCGTCACCACGCTGGTGGGGCACCTCAACGCCACCATCGTGGGAGAGCTCGACAAGTTCATCGACGGCGCCATAGGCAAGCTCGATGGCATCCTGAAGAGCTGCGCGGACCTGGCCGACAAGATCATCGACAACCTCGTGGACATTCTTCGGCGCGTGCTCGGGCAGAAGGACCTGTTCACCGTGGCCAAGCCCGGCTCGGCAGAAACGAAGGTGCACGACCCGAAGACGCAGAGCACCTGGAGCCGCATGTGGGGCAGCGCGGTGCGCTATACCAAGGAGTCGGCCAACTACGTGGCCAAGGCGGCGGCAAGCCAGCTGCCCGCCGGCGTCGCGAGCCGGGTCGAGGGTGTGATCAGTCAGATGCTGGACTTCAAGCGCCTGCTGCGCGGGCAGTTGTCGAAGCTGGCCGACCGCGAGGCGCAGGCCAGCATCATGTGGCTGCTGCACAAGCTGCGGGATGCGTTGCTGCGCAAGAAGGGCAAGGGCTCTGCGCTCGTGTCGCCGCAGGCGGGGAGCAAGGCCGAGAAGGACAAGCCGGGTGCGGCGCTCGGCCACATCAGCAAGCAGGCGGATGCGCATGGACCGCCCCCAGGCTGCAAGAACTGCTCTGCGCCGGCGCGTGTAGGCGGTTCGATCAGCCTCGCGACCGGCAATGAAAGCTTCACGCACACTGATTTCGTGCTTGCCGCACCGCTGCCCATCGAATGGGCGCGCACCTACGCCAGCGACCTGGACGCCTTTGATCGAGGCAGCCTGGGTGCACGGTGGATCACGCCCTACAGCATGCGCGTGGACATCACGACGCCCACGCGCGGCGCTCGCAAAGGGCGCGCGAGCATGGTCTATCACGCAGCCGACGGCCGCAGCCACTCGTATCCGGTGCTGGCGGTTGGGCAGGCGTATCGCGATGCCATCGAGGAGATAACCGTCTCGCGCCTCAGCGAAACCTTGCTGGCGCTCGACTTCGGCAAGCCGCTGCCAGCGGGAGCGCAACCCGAGTGGCGCGAACTCTACGAACTGGTCGACAGCAAGCAGCCGCACTTTCGGCTGGTGACGCAGCAGGCCAAAGACGGCCAGTCCATCGGCCTGCGCTACGACCACGTGATCGCCTCTTCAGGCGAGCAAGTGCTCAGCGACATCATCAGCAAGCAGGGCGACGTGGTCATGGCCCACGTGGGCACGCAGCCCGATGCGAAGACCGGCCTCGTCCGGTCGCTGTGGGAGCTGAAGGACGGCCAGGTCGTGCGCCAGCTGGCCGCCTATACGCACGACGCCGAACATGACCTGATTGCCGCGCAGGACCAGAACGGCGCCAGCTGGAGCTACACCTACAGCCACCACCTGGTCACCCGCTACACCGACCGCACCGGCCGCGGCATGAACCTCGAGTACGACGGCACCGGCGCCGACGCCAAGGCCGTGCGCGAGTGGTCCGACGACGGCAGCTTTGCGCTGCAGCTGGAGTGGGACGCCAACATCCGCCTAACCTACGTCACCGATGCACTGGGCGGCGAGACCTGGCACTACTACGACATCGAGGGCTACACCTACCGCGTCATCCACCCCGACAAGCTGGAGGAATGGTTCTTTCGGGACGGCGCAAAGAACGTCACGCGCCATGTGCATACCGACGGCACCACCGACGACTACACCTACGACGAGGACGGCAACCTGCAGACGCACACCCGGGCCGACGGCAGCCGGGTGCACTTCGAGTACGACAGCCAGCACCGTCTCACGGGCATTCGCGACGCCGAGGGCGGCGTGTGGAAGCGCGACTACGATGCCCAGGGCCATCTGACGGAAGAGATCGATCCGCTGGGCCACAAGACCGAGTACGCCTACGACAAGGCCGGGCGGCCCGTGCGCGTGACCGATGCGAAGGGCGGCGTGAAGGGGCTCGTTTATTCCCCTTCAGGGCAACTGCTCAGCTACACCGATTGCTCCGCCAAGACCAGCCGATGGGAGTACGACCAGCGCGGCCGCGTGACCAAGGCCGTGGATGCAGCTGGCAACACCACCAGCTACCGCTACGCCGCGGGCCAGCTCGAAGAAGTTGTGCTGCCCGACGAAACCAGCGAGCACTTCACGCACGATGCCGAAGGGCGCCTGCTCGCGCACGCCGACGCGCTCGGCCGTCGCACCCGCTACAGCTACACGCGTGCAGGCCTCATCGCAGGCCGCACCGACGCTGCAGGCCGCTCGCTCAAATACCACTGGGACTTGCTGGGCCGGCTGACCGAGCTGCAGAACGAAAACGGCAGCCACTACAACTTTCGCTATGACCCG
The DNA here is from genome assembly GCF_037204085.1 of Variovorax sp. CCNWLW235. NCBI lineage: Bacteria > Pseudomonadati > Pseudomonadota > Betaproteobacteria > Burkholderiales > Comamonadaceae > Variovorax > Variovorax sp. CCNWLW235. The sequence goes on from NZ_JBBCBW010000019.1 coordinate 57,700, forward strand.
GTGGGCCGCCTGCTGGAAGAAACCGGCTTCGACCGCAAGACCACGCACTACCGCCACGAGGCGACCACCGGTACGCTCGCCGAAGTGGTCGAAGCCGGCCACGCGACTCAACTGCAGTTCGATGCGCTCGGCCGCCTTGTCGAGCGGAATGCGGGCGAAGGCCAGGTGGAGCACTTTGCGTACGACCGCAATGGCCGCTTGGTGGAGGCCGCCAATCGCGATGCGCGCCTGCAGTGGTTCTATGACCCGGCCGGCAACCTGACGCGCGAGCACCACCACTACCTGGCAAATGCGCGCACGGCGGTCTGGCAACACCGCTACGACGAACTCAACGAGCGCATTGCCACCACCCGCCCTGATGGCCACGTGACCCAATGGCTCACCTATGGTTCTGGCCACGTGCACGGCCTTCTTGTCGATGGGCAAGACATTCTCGGGTTCGAACGCGACGACCTGCACCGCGAAGTGGCCAGGGAGCAGGGCAACGGTCTGAGCCAGCGCCAGAAGTACGACCCCGCCGGCCGCCTGCTGGAGCAGCGCATTTCGCAAACCGGCCGCGGCCCCGCCGATGCGCTGGAACTCAGCCGCCGCTACACCTACGACAAGGCCGGCCAGCTCACCGCCATTGGCGACAGCCGCCGCGGCCGGCTGGACTACCGCTACGACCCGGTCGGCCAGCTGCTCGAAGCCAACAGCCGGCTCGGCCGCGAGGTATTCGCCTTCGACCCCGCGGGCAACATCGTCGACCCTGCCCAGGCTAACGGTCCGGTGCAGCGCACTGCCAGCAAGCTGCTCGACAACCTGCTGAAGGAATACGCAGGCACCAGCTACCGTTACGACGCGCGCGGCAATCTCGTCGAACGTGTGAAGAACGGGCGCAAGACCGTCTTTGCTTGGGACGGCTTCAACCGCATGGCGGCCGCTACCGATCCCGATGGCATTACCACCGCTTTCAGCTACGACCCGCTGGGCCGCCGCATCGCCAAGCGATCAGGCGACGCGACCACCTCATTCGGTTGGGACGGCGACGTGCTCGCGTTCGAAAGCACCCAAAGCACCGCTGCGCTGAACGAACAGCAAGGGCAGGGATGGAGCGTGCACTACATCCACGAGCGCGACTCCTTCGTGCCGCTGATGCAGATCAGGCAGCCGCGCGCCATGGCGCTGAGCGAAACGCCGGACGTGAAGGCGCTGATGGAGGCGAACGGCGGCGCGTACGACATCGAGCAGGATCCGCTCTGGAATGGCGAACAGCGCAGCGTGCCGAGCGCCTTCGACAGGAAGGAGATGGCGTTCTACCAATGCGACCACCTCGGTACGCCGCAAGAGCTGACGGACCATGAAGGAAGCATTGCATGGTCGGCGCAGCACAAGGCCTGGGGCGAGGCGCGCGAGACGATCAGCGAGGCGGGGAGAAGGGCGGGGTTCAGGAATCCGATCCGGTTCCAGGGGCAGTATTTCGATGAGGAAACGGGGCTGCATTACAACCGGTATCGATATTACGATCCAGATAGCGGGCGGTTTGTGTCAAGTGACCCGATCAGGCTCGCCGGCGGCCCCAATATGCATCAGTACGCGCCGAATCCAGTGCGGTGGGTTGATCCCCGAGGTTTGGCTGGTTATGAAGCATCAATGGGGAATACCGCTGCTCAAGACACATTAGCGCGCGGTGTACACGTCAATGTCCAAGGACCAGGCCTTCCGAGGGCAGGCGGACACATTGGAGTTGTTCCAACTCATGATGGTCAGGGACTTACCACCAAGCCAGTTGATGCGGCGACTAGAAATCTGCCTGAATCTCAGCAGGCAAAGGCCTGTCAGTGCGTTGTCGATTTTTTAAGCAAACCAAAGAATCACTCAAAAATAGCAAAACAGGCGCAAGGCGGGATAGATCGATTCCCTGGAACTGACAGAGCAAAAGAATTGGAAAAGGTACGCGACCTCGCCGAAAGAGGGGTTCTTGTTAAATGAAAAATTATATCGATAATCTGCCAGTGCTAAACGCTTCTGTAAGTCAGCTGCTGCGAATTTTTCTGACAGAAAAATATATATCGACTCCTGATCTATTTGGGTTGCGCGATTTTTCAGTCGGTGAGTTGTTGAAGAATTCTTACCAAATGACGGGTGACGATTTTTATTGCTTGTACGAGAAAGATTATCGTTTGATAGGATTGGATTCAAGCTTGAACTTGAAGAACTACTTCAGTCAAGGAGAATTTATTTCAAATGGCGTAGATTTGGCTGGTGCCAGAATATGCACCGAATTGTCTAGGTTTTGCAGTAGTAAAATCGATTCTTTGCTGATCTACTCGATCGAGCTTCTCCTGGATGAATCACTTGATTTTGGTTCTTTGGTGATTAATGATTTCCTTGAGTTGCGATTCGGAAAAACAACAAGGTCTAAGCGCAAAAAGAAATTTCATCTAACTGGAATTTCTACTGACTATGAGCTCCCGTTGGGGTCGGCCGAAAGGAAAATCAATACCCATGGCGCTCGAAAGATGAAAAAAAAGGTTTCTTTTTGCCACGCCCTTCTGAAATTCGCTGAAGAACCGGCGGTCAAGGACCTTGTGATGTGCATTAGGGGCAACCTCCCGCACGCCATTTTGGATGAGGTAGGAAAGTGAAAAGATAGACTCAAGGTAGCGGGGCGACACGGAGTGCCCCGGCGAATAAAAGGGCCCAAGACCTCTGAGGTAGAAAGTGCGATTTGTCGCTTGGTAAGCATGGAGCTGCTCGTATGAACCACGTGTGGATATTCAATGGTGCAGGTGCACGGACTCCATCCGCCGTCTTTAAAGAAAAGGCAGAAGCGGAAGCGTGGATCATGGCGAACAAATTGACCGGGATGCTTACCAAATACCCCGTTGGAGTTTCCGTTTATCAAATGGGCGATCCAGAGCGGTAATTTCAAGATAAAAGACAAAAATGATAGATCGCCCGAATTCATTCAAAGTTTTTCGTCTGCTGCACAAGACCATGTGCACTACGAAAACGGGGTCTCGGATTAGCGGCTGTTGCGAGCATTGGGACTGTTCTTGTTCGGCGCGCCGGCTCAATATTTCATCGATGATCTTTACGACCTAGAGTGCTCGTGAGTGATTTTTCCAATGAAGTTAGTTGAGCAACTGATTGGCGTGGCTGTGAATTAAGTAAGGGGTCACGCTACCGCCCGCCTGTTACCACTCCTCACGTTCACCCTCGGGTTTTCGATAACTAAATCCACTTGATTTAGTCCCTCTGCTGCTCGATAGTCTCCCTGCGCCCGGATGCTCCACGCCTTCCACGGCTCGCATCCGGATCCCAAGACCGCAGGCGCATCGCCGCCTGACCACGGAGACACACACATGCTCAGCTCCCGCTCCATCCTGGCCCTGGCGGCCATGTCCCTGGCTGCATCGTCCGCTGCCTTTGCCGCCGACCAGCCGGTCATCGGCCTCGTCACCAAGACCGAAACCAACCCCTTCTTCGTCAAGATGAAAGAGGGCGCGCAGGAAGAGGCCAAGAAGCTCGGCGCCAAGCTGCTTTCGGGCGCGGGCAAGGCCGACGGCGACAACGCGGGCCAGATCACGGCCATGGAAAACATGATTGCCGCGGGTGCCAAGACCATCCTCATCACGCCGAGCGACGCCAAGGCCATCGTGCCGGCGATCAAGAAGGCGCGCGACAAGGGCATCATGGTGATTGCGCTCGACAGCCCGGCCGATCCGCCGGAGGCGACCGATGCGCTCTTTGCCACCAACAACTACACGGCCGGCGTGCTGATCGGCGAATACGCCAAGGCCGCGATGGCCGGCAAGCCGGCGAAGATCGTCGCGCTCGACCTGCTGCCGGGCCACCCGGTGGGTGCGCAGCGGCACAACGGCTTCATGAAGGGCTTCGGGCTTGCGGCGAACGATGCCAAGTCGAACGAGCTCTCGAAGGCGCCCGAAATCGTGTGCATGGCCGACAGCTTCGGCGACCAGGCCAAGGCGCAGACGGCGATGGAAAACTGCCTGCAGAGGGCGCCCGACGTGAACCTGGTCTACACCATCAACGAGCCCGCCGCGGCCGGTGCCTACAACGCGCTGAAGCGCGCAGGCAAGGAGAAGGGCGTGATGATCGTGTCGGTCGACGGCGGTTGCCAGGGCATCAAGGACACCAACGCCGGCGTGATCGCCGCAACCTCGCAGCAGTACCCGCTCAAGATGGCGGCCATGGGCGTGGCGGCGGGGGTGGAATATGCCAAGACGGGCAAGAAGGCCTCGGGCTACGTCGACACGGGCGTGACCCTCATCGCCGGCAAGAACGTGCCGGGCGTCGACAGCAAGGACACCAAGACCGGCGCCGAGTTGTGCTGGGGCAAGAAGTAATCGAAGCCCGGAGCATCTAGATGGCGAAATCTCCGACGCACCATATTCCGTGGGGCGCCCTGGGGCCGTGGCTGGCCCTGCTTGGCGCATGCATCTTCTTTGCGACCCAGTCCGACCGCTTCCTGACGGGCGGCAACCTCTCGCTGATCATGCAGCAGGTGATGGTGGTCGGCGTGATCGCCATCGGCCAGACGCTGATCATTCTCACGGCGGGCATCGACCTGTCGTGCGGCATGGTGATGGCGCTGGGCAGCATCATCATGACCAAGTTCGCCACCGAGCTCGGGTTGCCGGTGCCGGTGGCCATCTTGTGCGGCATCGGCGTGACGACGCTGTTCGGCTTGCTCAACGGCTTGCTGGTCACGCGCATCAAGCTGCCGCCGTTCATCGTGACGCTGGGCACGCTGAACATCGCGTTCGCGATCACGCAGCTGTATTCGTCCTCGCAGACCATCACCGATCTGCCCGCCGGCCTCACGGGGCTGGGCACCACCTTCACCGTCGGCAGCGCCGAAGTGGCGTGGGGCGCGGTGCTGATGCTGGTGCTGGTGCTGTATGCGCTCGCATGGTTCGTGCTGCGCGAAACGGCCGCGGGCCGGCACATCTATGCCGTGGGCAACAACGCCGAGGCCACGCGCCTGGTCGGTATTCCCACGCAGCGCGTGCTGCTGGGCGTGTATGTGGCGGCGGGTGTGCTCTATGGCGTTGCCTCGCTGCTGTCGGTGGCGCGCACCGGGGTGGGTGATCCGAACGCGGGGCAGACCGAGAACCTCGACGCGATCACGGCGGTGGTGCTCGGCGGCACCAGCCTGTTCGGCGGGCGCGGCATCGTGCTGGGTTCGCTCATCGGCGTGCTCATCGTCGGGGTGTTCCGCAACGGGCTCACGCTCATGGGCGTGTCGTCGATCTACCAGGTGCTGGTAACGGGCGTGCTGGTAATTCTTGCGGTGGCGGCCGATCAACTCTCGCGCCGGGGAGCACGCTGATGAACGCCGTGGCCAATCCTCAATCCGCCAAGGTCGTGATGCAGGCCAAGGGCCTGGTGAAGCGCTACGGCCAGGTGACGGCGCTCGACGGTGTCGATTTCGAGCTGCGCGAAGGAGAAATCCTCGCGGTGATCGGCGACAACGGCGCGGGCAAGTCGTCGCTCATCAAGGCGCTCTCGGGTGCGGTGGTGCCCGACGAAGGCGAGATACTGCTCGACGGTGCGCCGGTGCATTTTCGGAACCCGCTCGACGCGCGCCGCGCGGGCATCGAGACGGTCTATCAAGACCTGGCCGTGGCACCCGCCATGACCATCTACGAGAACCTCTTTCTCGGCCGCGAGTTGCGCCGCCCGGGCTTCATGGGCAACGTGCTGCGCATGCTCGACAAGAAAAAGATGCTGCAGGAAAGCGCCGCGCGCATGGCAGACCTGAAGGTCGGCATCCAGTCGATGACGCAGGCGGTCGAAACGCTCTCCGGCGGACAGCGCCAGTGCGTGGCCGTGGCGCGCAGCGCAGCCTTCGCGCGGCATGTGGTCATCATGGACGAGCCCACCGCAGCGCTCGGCGTGAAAGAGGGCAACATGGTGCTCGAGCTGATCCGCCGCGTGCGCGACCGCGGCCTGCCCGTGGTGCTCATCAGCCACAACATGCCGCATGTGTTCGAGGTGGCCGACCGCATTCATGTGGCGCGGCTCGGCAAGCGCGCGGCGGTGCTCAACCCGAAGAACATCAGCATGAGCGATACAGTGGCCGTGATGACCGGCGCCATGACGGCCGACCAACTGCCCGCGGAGGCGCATGCCTGATGCACATGCCTCTGCTGCCGCCGGTTTGCGCCCGCCCGACCTGTTGCGCCCGCGCGGCTCCAACCAGGTGGGCATGCGCCAGTTCAACGAGCGCGTGGTGCTGCAGGCCCTGCGCGTTCACACCAGCCTGCCGAAGGCCGACCTTGCGCGGCTGACCGGACTGAGTGCGCAGACCATCGGGCTCATTACCGCCCGGCTCGAGGAAGACCAGCTCATCGTGAAGCAGGGGCGCGTGCGCGGCCGCATCGGGCAGCCTTCGGTGCCGCTGGCGCTGAACCCCGACGGTGCGTTTGCCATCGGCATCAAGGTAGGGCGGCGCGGCGCCGAATGGTTGCTGATCGACTTTGCCGCACAGGTGCGCGAACGGCATGCCATGAGCTACGACTTTCCGGATGCGCAGGCGCTGCTGCCCGCCATTGCCGAGCACATCCACCGCCTGCGCGACGGGCTGGGGCCGCTGGCTGTGCGCAACGTGGGCGTAGGGCTGGCCGCGCCTTTTCTGCTTGGCGGTTGGCACCGCACGCTGGGCCTGTCGAAGGCCCAGTCGGACGAGTGGAACCAGATGGACCTGCTGGCCGAGGTGAGGGCGCGCACCGATGTGCCGGTGAGCTTTGCGCGCGACACGGTCGCCGCCTGCGTGGCCGAACTGGTCGGCGGGCGCGGGCACGACCTGAAGAGCTTTCTGTACATCTTCGTCGACACCTTCGTGGGCGGCGGGCTGGTCATCGATTCGCACCTGCACACCGGTGCGCACGGCAACGCGGGAGCATTGGCCTCGTTGCCGATGCAGTCGGTGCGGGCCGGTGGCGCGCTGCCGCCGCAGGTGATGGCCGAGGCTTCGCTCTGGGAGCTGGAGCAGCGTCTGCAGGCCGAAGGGCTGGATGCCACCGCGGCCTACGACGACCGCGCGCTGCAGCCGCCGCATGCCGCAGTCACGCAGGCGTGGCTGGGCTCCGCGTCGCTGGCCTTGGCGCATGCCATCGTGAGCAGCACGGCTGTGCTCGACCTCGCCGATGTGGTGATGGACGGTTCGATGTCACGCTCGCTGCTGCAGGCGCTGCTCGAACAGACGCGCGCGGCGCTGGCCCAGTGCAACTGGGAAGGGCTCTGGCCGCCGCAGCTGCATGGGGGCAGGCTGGGCGCGCAGGCCTGTGCGCTGGGCGGGGCGATGCTGCCGCTGCACGCCAATTTCGCGCCCGACCACGATGTGTTCTTGAAGGCGGCCTGAGCGGGCTTGCGCCCTCAAGCTCACAGGCTCGCGGATGCGTGCACGCCGCGCGGCAGCCGCAACGTGCTCGCTTGCGCGCCTTCGGGGCAAGGTCCATCGGAATAGCTTGCTTCGCCTTCGGGCATGACGCACTTGTGCACCTCGACCACAGCCGGGGCGGCCTTGACGGGCGCCTCCACCGGAGCGACTACAGGGGCCCCGAAGTTCGCGTTTGCGAGCGGCGCATAAGCGGGCGCATACGGCGACATGGGCATGACCGGTTCAGGGGACGAGCGGGTCACTTCACTCGGCAACGCTCGCGTGCCAGTGGCCGGTGTGGCCGGCTCGACATGCGCCGGCATGACTGCCGGTGCCAACCCGGGCGCGCGTGCGGCGCTCTCTTGAACCAGGTCTTTCAAGGTGACATAGAAAAGCGACACCGCGACCAGTGCCACACCCAGGCAAGGCGCCCAGTAACGGCTGGAGCCTTGCGCAAGATCCGTTTGCCCGGTCGTGCCGATCGTCTGTTCGAGGCCCATGGCTGAAGCTCCTTGCTTGTGTTCAGCCTTTCTACTGACCGGAACTGGGGGCCCTTGTAGGCCTGCGCCATGCGCCACGACGGAATACGCCTCGAAAATGCCGCGGAGAAAGCCGGTTCGACGGTTCGAACCGCCTCGATGCGGGAGTTTCGATAATGCAGTTCGTCAAGCAGAGAACCGAACCGCAAAAATGAGTGCCGCAGATTTCCTCTTCGCCCCCGAAGTACAAAAGCTACTGATGGTTGCCTACGCGGCGCCCGACCAACAGTTTTCTTCCAGCGAGCTGGCCAAGCGCTCGAAACTCGAACCCGACGATGCAGCGCGCACGCTGGAGCATCTGGTCGGCAGCGGCATTTTGAAGCGCAACAAGCCGAAGGCAGACGAGGCCGAGACCCTCTCGGTTGACCGCGCGTTCATCTTCCACGACGAGTTGCGAAGCATCGCGCTCAAGTCTTTTGCCGCAGCCGAGCCGGTCCGCTCCATGCTGCGCACCAAGTTCAAGGACTCGGTCATGCGCGCCTTCATCCTGCAAGAGGACCAGGACGGCACGCTGGAGCTCCTCGTCGTGCACGGCCAGCTGATGCCCGACGAATCCGCCATGAAGACCGCATGCCAGAAGCTGTCGAAGAACATCCACCGCCATCTGAAGGTTCATGTCATTTCGAGCATCAGGTTCAACAGCCTCACGCCGCGCGACTCGCTCGCGTCGAAGCTGGCAGCGCCCGGCGCGCTCGAGATCATCGCGCTTGGGGATACGAAGGCTCAGCCGCCGGTGGAGAAGGTCGGCCTTTTGCAAAGCGCAAAGAAGAAACTCGCAACGCTGGCGCGCCCTTCGGCTTAAGCGCGCAGCGCGAGGCCGTTCAGGCCCGGCTCAGTCCGGCTTGATGTTGGCCCTTGCAATCACCTTTTGCCAACGCACCTGTTCGGCGGCAATGAACTGCGCGAACTGTTCGGGCGTGCCGCCGATAGCTTCGGCCGCATCGCCCGTCAGCCGCTGCATGGAGTCGGGCGATTTCACGGCCTTCATCGTCTCGGCAGAGAGCTTGGCCAGCTGGGCGGGCTCGATGCTGGCCGGCGCGAGCATGCCGTACCACTGCGTCATCTCGAAACCCGGAAAGCCTTGCTCGGCCACCGTGCCCACGTCGGGCAGTTGCGGCAGGCGCTTGGCCGAACCCGTGGCAATGCAGCGCACCTTGCCGCTCTTGATGAACGGAAGAATGGCTGCTGCACCGATGGCCGAGGCATCGAGGCGGCCCGAGAGCAGGTCGGTCACCATCGGGCCGGTGCCGCGGTAGGGCACATGCAGCATGAAGACGTTGGCCGTCATCTTCAGGTACTCGAAAGCCAGGTGGCCTGCACTGCCGTTGCCCGCGGAGCCGTAGCTCAGCTTGCCGGGCTTCGACTTGGCGTAGGCGATGAACTCCTTCAGGTTCTGGGCCGGTACGTCGGGGTGCACCACGTACAGGCTGGGCACCTTGGCCAACAGGCTCACGGGCTTGAAGTCCTTGTTCGCGTCGTAGGGCAGCTTGGCAAAGATGTAGGGGTTGACCGCCAGCGTGCCGATGTGCCCGAGGATCAGTGTGTGCTGGTCGGTGGCGCGCGCCACTTCGCTCATCGCAATGTTGCCGGCCGCGCCGGGCTTGTTGTCGACGAACACGCTTTGCCCCATCGTGCGCGAAAGCTCGGCGGCCGTGGAGCGCGCCACGATCTCCGAACTGCCGCCCGGCGCAAAGGGCACCACGAAGCGGATCGACTTGCTGGGCCAGGCGGCCTGGGCGGAGGCCATCGAAGGCAGCAGGCCACCAAGCGCCAGCGCGCCGCCGCCTTGCAGCCATTGGCGGCGCGTGGACTGTGGATCGTTCAGGAAGAAGTTGTCGGACATGAATTTGTCTCCGTTGCTTTTGTGTGAGGGGAGCATCTTGCCCGACGAATGCAGCCGCAAATTGCCCGGTCAGATCAGGTTGCGCATGGCCTGCGCCGTCTCGCGCAGCACCGGCAGCACGCGCGCCACCGCGTCCTCGGAGCTTTCGTGGCCCATGGGCATGGTGATGTTGAGCGCGCCCAGCAGCATGCCGTGCCGGTCGCGCAGCGGCACCGCAATGCCGCGCGAGTTCAGGTCGAGCTGCTGCTCCGACAGGGCCCAGCCTTGTGCGCGGATGCGCGCCAGCTCGAGCTTCATGCGCTCCTTGCTCGCGATGGTGTGCGAGGTGAACACCTGAAGCTCACGCGTGGCGAGCCATTCGGCCAGCTCCGCGTCGCCGCGCAGCGCCAGCATCAGCATGCCCGCGGCCGTAACCTGCGCCGGTACGCGCGCGCCAAGCACGTAGCCGGTGCTCATGCTGCGGTTGGGGCCGTTGCGGGCGATGTAGACGACCTCGTCGCCGTCCATCACGCTCAGGTAGGCGATCTCGTTGGTGCCGGCGGCCACGCGCTGCAGAAACGGCTGGACGATGCGCGGCAGCCGCGCCGAGTCGAGGTACGACTGGCCCAGCCGCAGCACGCGCGGCGTGAGCCAGAACAGCTTGCCGTCGCTGGCCACGTAACCCATGTGCTGCAGCGTCAGCAGATAGCGGCGCGCGGCCGTGCGCGTCATGCCGGTGCGTTCGCCGGCCTGGCTGGCGGTCAGGCGCGGGTGGGCATCGTCGAAGGCTTCGATGATGCTCACGCCGCGCTCCAGGCCGGCGATCCAGTCGCGCTTGTCGAGCCCTGGCGGCGCGGGGGAAAGGTCGGTGAGATCGGTGCTCATGGTGGGGGAGTTTGCCGTGCCGACGGTGCTGCCGCGTTACGCTCTCATCGGGATTAACCCTGTTTTTGTGCGATGAGCGAACGCATCAAGACGATAAACGAGCATTTTTGATGTCAGGCAGAGCAGGCTAGGGAGTCAAGGTGGATAAAGTGCGCCCTGGCAATGGCTTTGGAGCGATTGCCGCACAAAAGAGGCAAGACATGACCACCTCCATCACCGGCAGCACCCTGGCGTACCTGATTCCCGGCGACCCCGTGCGCAACGTGCGCCTGCCGCGGATGTTCAACGCCGTGTTCGAGCGCTTCGGCATCGACGCGGTGCTGGTGCCCATGCAGGTGCCGCTGCGCGACTTTGCGGTGTTCCTCAAGTCGAGCTTCCTGGCCCGCAACGTGCGCGGCATGGTCATTGCGCCGCCGCACAAGCCGCTGGCGGTCGACCTGCTAGATGGCTGCGGCCTGTTCGGCCGCGTGGCGGGCTCGGTCAACGTGGTGCGCCGCATAGAGAACAACGAACTCGAGGGCGACCTGTTCGACGGTGAGGGCCTGCTGGGCGCGCTGGACCATTTCAACATTCCGTTCCGCGGCAAGCGGGTGCTGATACTCGGCGCCGGCGTGAGCGCGGCGGCCATTGGCGTTGCGCTGGCCGAAGGTGGCACTGTCGACGGTGCGGAGCACATCGCCCTGTACGACACCTCGGCGGGCAAGGCGGCTGGCGTGGCGGCCAAGCTCGACGCGTTCTTCGATGCCAATGTGGTGGCGGTCGACAGCAATGCACCCGAAGGCTACGACCTGGTCATCAATGCCACGTCGCAGGGGCTGGAAGAAACTGATGCGCTGCCAGTCGACGTTGCCCGCATGGAGCGCCACGCCGCGCTGTTCGACATCTTGCTGCGCAACCAGCCGACGCCGCTGGTGCGCGCCGCGCGTGCCCGTGGGCTCAACGCGCAGGCCGGCTTCGAAATGCTGATCCAGCAAATGCCGCACTACTTCGCGTACTTCGGCCATGCCGAGGCGGCGCAGGGCCTGCGCAAGGACGCGGATTTTCTGCGCGAGATCATCTATCCGCCCGCCATGCAGGCCGAGATTGCCGCGCCTCTGCGCTATCGCTCCGACAGCGTCGCCTGAAGGTGCTTGCGGAGCGGCGCCGAGCGGAACAATTTCAACAAGAGGCAAAAGAACAATGACAAGAATCTTCTCGTGGTACTGCCGCGGGCTCGAAGGGCTCATGGCGCTGATGCTGGCCATCATGGTGCTCATGGTGTTCGGCAACGTCGTGCTGCGCTACGGCTTCAACTCGGGCATTACCGTGTCGGAAGAGGTGTCGCGCTGGCTCTTCGTCTGGATGACCTTTCTGGGTGCCATCGTCGCGGTGCGCGAGCACGGCCACCTGGGCACCGACATGCTGATCTCCAAGCTGCCCACCTGGGGCAAGAAGCTGTGCCTGTACCTGTCGCACGGGCTGATGCTGTTCGCCTCGTACCTGCTGCTCACCGGCAGCTGGCAGCAGACGCTCATCAACTGGGACGTGAGCGCACCTACCACCGGCGCCTCGGTCGGCATCTTCTATTTTGTCGGCGTGGTGTTCGGCGTCTCGGCCATCGTGTTTTTGCTTTACGACCTGTGGCTGGCAGTGACCGGAAAGCTCAGCGACGCCGAACTGGTCATGGTGCACGAGTCGGAAGAGCAGGGCGACATCGACCGCATCAACGCCGAGCTTGCGCGGCGCGATGCCGAAGAGGCCTCGGCCCTCCAGCCCGGCGGCAACGGCACACGAGGCAACTGACATGACGATCGCAATCTTTCTCGGTGCCCTGCTGGGTGCCATGGCCATCGGCGTGCCGATCGCCTATTCGCTGCTGCTATGCGGCGTTGCGCTGATGTGGCACCTCGACCTGTTCGATGCGCAGATCCTCGCGCAGAACGTGATCAACGGCGCCGACAGCTTTCCGCTTTTGGCGGTGCCCTTCTTCATGCTGGCCGGCGAGGCCATGAACCAGGGCGGCCTGTCGCGGCGCATCGTGAACCTGGCGCTGGCGGTGGTGGGCCATGTGCGCGGCGGGCTCGGCTACGTGGCCATCGTGGCGGCCTGCATTCTCTCGGCGCTGTCGGGCTCCGCGGTGGCTGACGCGGCTGCGCTCTCGGCGCTGCTGATCCCGATGATGGTGGCCGCCGGGCACGACAAGGCGCGCTCGGGCGGCCTCATTGCGGCCTCCGGCGTCATCGGCCCGATCATCCCGCCCTCTATCGGGTTCGTCATCTTCGGTGTTGCCGCCAACGTGTCGATCTCCAAGCTGTTCCTGGCGGGCATCTTCCCGGGCATTTTGATCGGCGCCTCGCTCTGGTTCACGTGGTGGTGGCTGGTGCGCAAGGAAAAGGTGCTGCCGCCGCCGCGCAAGTCCAAAGGCGAGATGCTCGCCGCGCTGCGCGAAGCGACCTGGGCGCTGCTGCTGCCGCTGATCATTCTCGTGGGCTTGCGCTTCGGCATCTTCACGCCCACGGAGGCGGCCGTGGTGGCCGCGGTCTACGCGATCTTCGTGGCCACGGTGGTCTACCGCGAGCTCAAGCCCTCGCAGTTCTACGCCATGTTCGTGTCGGCCGCGAAGACCAGCGCGATCGTGATGTTCCTGGTTGCGGCGGCCATGGTTTCGGCTTGGCTCATCACCGTGGCCGACCTGCCGGCCAAGCTGGTGGCGCTGCTCGAACCGCTGATCGCAAGCCCGATGCTGCTGATGATCGTGATCATGGTGCTGGTGATGGCGGTGGGCACCGCAATGGACATGACGCCCACCATCCTGATCCTCACGCCGGTGCTGATGCCGGTGGTCAAGGCGGCGGGCATCGATCCGATCTACTTCGGCGTGCTGTTCATCATCAACAACTCGATCGGTCTCATCACGCCGCCGGTGGGCACGGTGCTCAACGTGGTGGCCGGCGTCGGGCGCATGAAGATGGATGAGCTCACGCGCGGCGTGTGGCCCTTTGCGCTCGCAGAGTTCGGAATGATGTTCCTGATGGTCATGTTCCCGCAGCTCGTCATCTGGCCGGCCCGGCTGCTGAGCGGCTGAGGCGCTGGCCAGCTGACCTTTCCCCAATTCGCTTTTCTTATTTCAACCCGAGGAGACTTTCACCATGAACAAATTTTTCAGCAAGACGCTGGTCGCCCTGGTCGCGGTCGCTGCCATGGGCGGCGCCGCCGCCCAGGTGAAGGAACGCACGCTCAAGTTCGCGTTCCAGAACCAGACAGGCCATCCGCAGGCACAGGGTGCGCAGAAGTTCGCAGACCTCGTCGCCGAGAAGTCGGGCAAGAAGATCACCGTCAAGCTCTTTCCGGGCGGCACGCTCGGCGGCGACCTGCAGACCGTTTCGGCCATGCAGGGCGGCACCATCGAGATGACGGTGCTCAACGCCGGCATCCTGACCGCGCAGGTGAAGGAATTTGCCGCCTACGACTTTCCGTTCCTGTTCAACAACGCGCAGGAAGCCGATGCGGTGACCGACGGCCCCTTCGGCCAGAAGATGCTCGCCAAGCTGGACGAGAAGAACCTGCACGGCCTCGGCTACTGGGACCTGGGCTTCCGCAACCTGACCAACAGCAAGCGCCCGATCGCCAAGGCCGAGGACATCGCGGGCCTGAAGATCCGCGTGATCCAGTCGCCGATCTACATCGACCTGTTCAACACGCTGGGCGCCAACGCCACGCCGATGCCCTTCCCGGAGCTGTATTCGGCGCTGGACCAGAAGGCGGTCGACGGCCAGGAGAACCCCAACACCGTGATCGCATCGTCGAAGTTTGCCGAGGTGCAGAAGCACATCACGCAAACGCGCCACATCTACAACCCGCAGGCGCTGATCATCAGCAAGAAGGCTTGGGACGGCATGAGCGCCGAAGAAAAGAAGATCATCAGCGACGCCGCTGCCGAAGCCACCAAGTTCCAGCGCGAGGCGTCCCGTGCCGCGGCCGATACCGCGCTCGACACGCTCAAGAAGGCCGGCATGACCGTGACCGAACTCCCGCCCGCCGAAATGGCCAAGCTGCGCGACAAGGTCAAGCCAGTGATCGACAAGTACACGGCCACTGTGGGCGAGGCGACCGTGAAGGAACTGATGGCCGAGATCGCAAAGGTCCGCAAGTAAGTTCAACCACAGGCGAATGAAGGACAGCATGATCACCGGCAAGACCACCCTCGTCGCGCACCTGGGCTTTCCCACCGAGAGCTTCAAGGCGCCGATGATCTACAACCCCTGGTTCGAGAAGCAGGGCATCGACGCGGTCGTGGTGCCGATGGGCGTGAAGCCAGAGGACTATCCCGCGGCGTTTGCCGCGCTGTTCCGGCTTACCAACATCCAGGGTGCGCTGGTGACCATGCCGCACAAGATCACGACCATGGGCCTGGTCGACGAGGTCACGCCGACCGCGAAGATCGCCGGGGCCTGCAACGCGGTGCTCAAGCGCGCCGACGGCACGCTGGTGGGCGACCAGTTCGATGGCGCGGGTTTTGTCCGCGGCGTTCTGCGCAAGGGCTGCGCGCTCGAGGGCGCGCGCGTGCTGGTTTCGGGAAGCGGTGGCGTCGGCTCGGCCATTGCGGCCTCGCTGGCGGCGGCCGGCGTCGCGCAGATTGCGCTCTTCGATGCCCACGCGCCGTCGGCCGATGCGCTTGCCGGACGGCTGCGCGCGCACTATCCGGCGCTGGCCGTGTCGACGGGCTCGAATGATCCGGCGGGTTTCGACCTGGTTGTCAACGCCACGCCGTTGGGCATGAAGGAAGACGATCCAATGCCTTTCGACGTGGCCCGCATTGCGCGGTCAACCTTCGTCGGCGAGGTGGTCATGAAGTCCGAATACACGCCGCTGCTGCGTGCCGCACTGGACAAGGGCTGCGCGGTGCAGGTCGGCACTGACATGCTGTTCGAGATGATTCCCGCGTACCTCGAATTCTTCGGCTTTGGCACCGCCACGGCCGACGAACTGCGCGCCGAGGCGAAGATCAGCTACTGAGTTGCAACCGACGCAAACGCCTACGGGCCACGGGCGGGGTGCAAACGCGGTGTAATGCCGCTTCGCCCGCCCGATTTTTTGATGCAAGAGGCGTTCACCATGAGTATTTTCGAAGGCTTTCTTTCCACTTCCGAAACGCTTTCAGCCTTCAGCGACCGCAACTTTGTCGACGCCATGCTGCGCTTCGAGGCGGCGCTCACGCGGGCGCAGGCTGCCGTCGGGCTGGTGCCTGAATCGGCTGCGCATTCGATTGTCGGCAGCTGCAAGGTCGAGCTGTTCGACGTGTCGAAGATCGTGCGCGACAGCGGCCGCGCGGGCAGCGTTGCAATTCCGCTGGTCAAGGCATTGAAAGAGGCCGTGGGCCTGTTCAATGCGGAGGCCGTGCCTTTCGTGCATTTCGGCAGCACCAGCCAGGACGTGATCGACACGGCCATGGCATTGGTCACGCGCGAGGGCATGGCGCTCATCGAGAAGGACCTCGACCGCGCGATCGAGGCACTGCTGCAGCACGCCACGCAGCATGCCGCCACGCCCATTCTTGCGCGCACGCTGATGCAGCCGGCCTCGGTCACGAGCTTCGGCCTCAAGTGCGCGGGCTGGGCTGCGCCGCTGGTGCGCAGCCGCGTGCGTTTGCGCACGGCCGCGCGCCATGCCCTGAACGTGCAGCTTGGCGGGGCCGTCGGCACGCTCGCGCAGATGAAGGGGCAGGGCCCGGCCGTGGTGCAGCGCGTGGCGGACGAGCTTGGCCTCGGCAACGCCGGTACCACGTGGCACACGCAACGCGACGAATGGATTGCGCTCGGTTGCGAGCTGGGTCTGCTTACAGGCAGCCTGGGCAAGATCGCGCGCGACATCTCGCTCATGGGCCAGTACGAAGTCGGCGAAGTGGCCGAACCCACCGAGCCGGGCCGTGGCGGCTCTTCGGCGATGCCGCACAAGCGCAACCCCGTGGCCTCGATGGTGGCGCTGGCCGCGGCGCAGCGTGCCCCGCAGCGCGTGGCCGCGCTGCTGGCCGCCATGCCGCAGGAACACGAGCGTGCCCTCGGCGGCTGGCAGGCCGAATTGGCCGAGTGGCCGCAACTGCTGATGTCCGCGCACGGCAGCGCACGCGCCCTGGCCGGTGCGCTGCCGGGCCTGCAGATCGACGCGACGCGCATGCGCGCCAACATCGACACCCTGCGCGCGGAACTGCCGCGCGAGGCAGCCGACGAATGGTTCAGCCCGGCCCTGGCCGGGCCGGCAGGCGAAACCGCGCTGCGCCAGGTGGCGGCGCTGCGCGACCAACTGATTGCGAAAGACACATCCCGATGACCGATCCGAAAAGCACACCTCCCGCCGGCGACTACGAAGCGGGCCTCGTCAACCGCCGGCGCGTGCTCGGCGATGCCTGGGTCGACAAGTCGCTGGCCAACCGCAACGAGTTCAACGCAGAGTTCCAGGAGCTCATCACGCGCCACGCGTGGAACGACATCTGGGGCCGGCCCGCGCTGGGCGACAAGACGCGCCGCTACATGGTGCTGTCGATGATGCTGGGCATCCATGCGTATGAAGAATTCGCCATGCATGTGCGCGCGGCGCTCGACGGCCCACCCGAATCGCGCCTGACGCCGGACGACATCAAGGAAGTGATCATGATGGCCGCCATCTATTGCGGCGTGCCGGTGGCCAACCATGCCTTCGGCATTGCGACCGGCATCTTGCGGGAGAAGGGCCTGCTGGCAGCAGCCCCGCAGTGACCGGTCCCACGGATATTCGCAAAGGGCGTTTCGACGTCGGCTTTGGCTTGCTGCTGCCGCTGCTCCTGGCGGCCCAGCCTGTGGCCACCGACAGCTACCTGCCCGCGCTGCCCGCCATTGCCAATGAGCTGGGCTCGGCCAGCACCAGCCTCACGCTGTTTGTGCTGGCCTTTGGGTTTGCGCAATTGCTGTGCGGGCCGCTGGCCGATCGCTTCGGGCGCCGGCCGGTGTTGCTGGCGGGGCTTGGCTGCTACGTGATTGCGGCACTCGGCGGTGCCTTTGCGGGCAGCGTGGCGGTGCTTGCGGGCTGGCGCACGCTGCAGGGCTTTTCGATGGCGGCCATTCTGGTTTGCGCGCGCGCCGCGGTGCGCGACTTGTACCCCGCGCACGAAGGGCCGCACGTCATGGCGCGCGGGCTCACCGGGCTGGGGGTGGTGGGGCTGCTCGCGCCGCTGGTGGGCGCGTGGCTGGTGCAGGGGGCCGGCTGGCGCTGGGTGATGGCGTCGATGTCGCTCTACGCGCTGGTGCTCTTTGCGCTCTGCTGGCGTTCGTTCGGCGAAACGCGGCGGCCGCTGGTGGGCGATGTTTCCGCGCCGCGCGGCAGTGCGCGCGCCGTGTTCGCGAGTCGCAGCTTTCGCGCCTGGGCTTCGGTGGCCGCAACCACCTACGGCGGCCTGTTCTGCTTTCTGCTGCTGTCGCCGATGGTCTACATCGGCTATCTGGGCTGGTCGCCCGCCATGTACGGCTGGATTCCGGCCGGTGGCTCGCTGGTCTACATTTTCAGCACCACGATGTGCCGGCGCCTGCTTCGCAAATACGGGCCCGTGCACACCGTTCAGCTTGGCGCTACGCTGAGCATTGCCGGGGCCACGATCCAGGCGCTGGGCTGCTGGCTGGCGCCGCACAGCGCGGTGCCGCTGCTTGCGGGCCACGCCGTCTATTGCCTTGGCCACGGCATCCACCAGCCCTGCGGCCAGGCCGGCGCGGTGGGCGACTTGCCGCACCTGGCCGGTCGCGCCGTGTCGTGGTCGGGTTTCGGCATGATGATGGTTGCATTCAGCGTCGGGCAAATTGCGGCACAGTTTGTCGACACCGGTTACTCGAACGGCGCCTGGCCGATGGTCGTGCCGATGCTGCTCGCAGGCTGCGTGCTGCTGGCCATCGCGTTCCTCTGGCTGCCGCGTCTTCAACACCCGATAAGGAAGGAATCCACATGACCCGTTTGAACGTCGTCCGCGAAGGCAGCGGCCCCTTCGTCGTGCTGAGCCATGCGCTGGGTTGCGACCTGCACATGTGGGACGGCGTGGCCGAGCAGCTTGCGCGCGGCCACACCGTGATTCGCTACGACCACCGCAACCATGGCGGCTCCGAGGTGGTGCCCGGTGCGCTGCGCATCGAAACACTGGCGCAGGACGTGGCTGAACTCATCCAGCGCGAGACCGGCGGGGAGCCGGTGCATTTCGTCGGCCTTTCGATGGGCGGCATGACGGCGCAGGCGCTGGCGGTGCGGCACCCCGAGCTGCTGCGCAGCGTGGTCATTGCGAATTCGTCGGCTCACTATCCCGACCAGTCGCCGTGGCGCGCGCGCGCTGAAACGGTGGCCGCCAAAGGCGTGGAGGCCATTGCGCCGGGCGCCGTGTCGCGCTGGCTGACGCACGGCTATGTCACCACGCAAGAAGGCAAGGCGGCCGCACAGGCGCTGAACGAGGTGCTGGTGCGCACGGACGCACAGGCCTACATCGAAAGCTGCAATGCCGTGGCCGCCATCGATTTTCGCGAGAGCAACCGCCGCGTCACCGTGCCCACGCTGGTCATTGCCGGCTTGCAGGACGAGGCCACGCCCCTGGCAATGTCCGAAGCCATGGTGGCCGCAATTCCTGGCGCGCGGCTGGCCACCATCGATGCGGCGCACCTGAGCGCGGTGGAGCGGCCGGTCGAATTTACGCAGCTGCTGATCGATTACTGGCGCAGTCTCTGAAAAAGCGGCCGCCCGGCATAGCGGGCCGGGCTAGGTCTAACCCCTATTTCGTGCGAACACTGCACGTAGGCGTTCGATTATCGAACGACAGGTGAGCGTGGAGCATTGTGGGCAGGGCGCCGTCTTCCTAAAGTCGGTTCCCATGCATCGCTCCATTGCCACCGTTTCTCTCAGCGGCACGCTTCGCCAGAAGCTCGAAGCCGTTTCGGCCGCGGGCTTTGACGGCATCGAACTGTTCGAGAGCGACTTCGTCAACTTCAAGGGCAGTGCCGGCGAGCTCGGCCGCATTGCCGCCGACCTTGGCCTTTCGATCGACCTGTACCAGCCGTTCCGCGATTTCGAGGCCATGCCCGAGGCGCAGTTCCGGCGCAGCCTGGAGCGCGCCGAACGCAAGTTCGACCTGATGGAGGCGATGGGCGCGCCGATGATGCTGTGCTGCTCGAACACATCGCCGCTCGCCATCGATGACCGGGTACTTGCTGCGGCCCAGCTGCACGAACTGGCGGAGCGCGCCGCGCGTCGCAACCTGCGCGTGGGTTTCGAGGCCCTGGCCTGGGGCCGCTTCACTTCGCTCTACGGCCAGGCCTGGAGCATCGTGCGCGAGGCCGATCATCCGAACCTCGGCTTGATCCTGGACAGCTTTCACACGCTGTCGCTGAAGGACGATCCCGCGGGCATCGCCCGCATTCCGGGCGACAAGATCTTCTTTTTGCAGATGGCCGATGCGCCGCTGCTTTCGATGGACGTGCTGCAGTGGGCCCGCCATCACCGTTCGTTTCCGGGGCAGGGCGACCTTGCCGTGATCGGGTTCTTCGAGCAGGTGCTGCGCGCGGGCTACACGGGGCCGCTGTCGCTTGAGATCTTCAACGACATCTTCCGCGAGACGCCCAACCGCCGCACCGCGGTGGATGCGATGCGCTCGCTGCTGTATCTCGAAAGCGAGGCGCAGCGGCGCCTTGCAGCGGCGGCCGATACCGCGGCTGCGCCCGTGCCGCCGCAGCGCGTCGAGCTTTTCAGCCCGCCGCCCGTGCCGGCGCTGTCGGGCCTGTCGTTCATCGAGTTCGCGGCCGACGAAAGCTCGGCCGGCACGCTCGGCGCATTGCTCGGGCAACTCGGCTTCCGCCGCGTCGGCCGGCACCGCTCCAAGGCCGTGGTGCTGTACCGGCAGGGTGAGATCAACATGATCGTCAACGCGCAGCCGGATTCGTTCGCGCGCAGCCGCTTCGAAGCGCACGGCACCTCGGTGTGCGCGCTGGGCGTGCGCTGCGCCGACCCGCTGGCCGCGGTCGATCGCGCCACCGCCATGCGATCGCAGCGGCACGACAGTCCCGTCGGCCCCAACGAATTGCGCGTGCCCGCCATCGTGGCACCAGGCGGCAACCTCATTCACTTCGTGTCGGAAGCATTGGGCGCCAATGGCCTGTACGAGGCGGATTTCATCCTCGAAGAAGATGCATCCGAAGCCGGCGGCGCCGGCCTGACGCAGATCGACCACGTGGCCCTTGGCCTGGCGGTGGACCAGCTCGACACCTGGGTGCTGTTCACGCGCGCCGTGCTGGGGCTGGAGCCGGGCGAAAGCCTGGAGCTGGCCGATCCGTTCGGGCTCATTCGAAGCCGCGGCGTGGCCGACGCGGCGCGGAGCGTGCGGCTGGTGCTCAACGTGTCGCTGAGCCAGCGCACCCGCACCGCGCGCACGCTGAGCGTGACGGGCGGCGGCGCGGTGCACCACATTGCCTTGCGCTGCAAAGACATCTTCGAAAGCGTGGAGCGGCTGCGCGCCAACGGCACGCGCTTCGTGCCCATTTCAGGCAACTACTACGACGACCTGGCGACCCGCATCGACCTCGACCCGGCGCTCTTGGCACGCATGCGTGCGGCGGGGGTGCTGTTCGACCGCTCGGCGGCCGGCGACTACCTGCACATCTACACCGAGAGCATCGAAGGCGGGCTCTTCTTCGAACTGGCACAACGCACCGCGGGCTACGACGCCTACGGTGCCCTCAATGCACCCGCGCGCATGGCATCGCAGGCGCAGGAATAAGTTTTTCTAGTCAACCCCGGAGACAAACCATGGCAAACACCGCGGCCCAAGAGCCGAAAGGCAAGCACCAGTCGAAGAAGGCCACAGCCAGCGGCTGGATCGGCTCAGCGCTGGAGTACTACGACTTCTTCATCTACGCCACCGCCGCGGCGTTGATCTTTCCGCAGATATTCTTTCCCAAGGGCGATCCGCAGATCGCGATCATCGCGTCGCTTGCGACCTACGGCGTGGGTTATGTCGCACGGCCGATCGGCGCACTGCTGCTGGGCCACTGGGGTGACACGCACGGCCGCAAGACCGTGCTGATTCTCTGCATGTTCCTGATGGGCTTTTCGACCATTTCCGTCGGCCTGCTGCCGACCTATGACCAAGTCGGCCTGTGGGCACCCGCCATGCTGGTGGTGCTGCGCCTGATCCAGGGCTTTGCGGTGGCCGGCGAGATTTCGGGCGCGAGCTCGATGATTCTGGAGCACGCGCCGTTCGGGCGCCGCGGCTTCTTTGCGAGCTTTACGCTGCAGGGCGTGCAGGCCGGCCAGATCATGGCGGCCGCCGTGTTCCTGCCGCTCGCGCACTACATGGACAAGGACGCCTTCAACTCCTGGGGCTGGCGCATTCCGTTCCTGCTGAGCTTCATCGTCATCGTGGCCGGCTACATCATCCGCAAGGAAGTTGACGAGACGCCCGCCTTCACCGAAGTGGAGAAGAGCGCAACCGTGCCCAAGGCGCCGGTGATCCAGGCCGTGACCGAGAGCTGGGGCGACATGCTGCGCGTGCTGCTGTGCTCGCTGATGAACGTGATTCCGGTGGTTGCCACCATCTTCGGCGCGGCCTATGCGGTGCAGCCGGGCTACGGCATCAATTTCGAGAAAGACCTCTACCTCTGGATTCCGGTGATGGGCAACATCCTGGCCGTGATCGTGATCCCGTTCGTGGGCAACCTGTCGGACAAGGTCGGCCGCCGCCTGCCTATCGTCGTCGGTGCGCTCGGATCGGGCCTGCTGTCGTTCGGCTACTTGTACGCCATCAGCATCCACAACGTGCCGCTTGCCATCGTGATGTCGCTCTTGATGTGGGGCGTGGTCTACCAGGGCTACAACGCCGTGTTCCCGAGCTTCTATCCGGAGATGTTCCCCACGCGCACCCGGGTCTCGGGCATGGCGATTTCGCAGAACATCGGCACCGCCATCACCGCGCTGCTGCCGGCGCTGTTTGTTGCCGTTGCGCCGCCCGGTGCCGCCAACATCCCGCTCACCGTGGGTGCCATCACGCTGGCGATCTGCGCCATTGCCGCCGTCTCGGCCTGGAGCGCCCGCGAAACCTATCGCGTGCACATGAACGACCTGGGCAAGCGCGATGCAATTCCGGTCGACAAGCCCGAATACGACCGGCTGCGCGAAGAGACGCTGGTGAACGCACGCATGGCCAAGGCAGCCGCCTGAATCCCCAGGGCCGCCTGAAGACCTTGCGCGCACCAAGGGAGTCGGACGCCATGAAGAATGGCGGCCATGACCTCCCATCTGAAGATCGATTTTGTTTCCGATGTCTCTTGCCCCTGGTGCGCCGTCGGCCTGGGTTCGCTCGAGGCGGCGCTCCGGCGCCTGGCGCCGGACGTCACGGCCGAGCTGCATTTCCAGCCCTTCGAGCTGAACCCGCAGATGCCGGCCGAAGGGCAGGACACCTTCGAGCACCTGAACCAGAAATACGGTTCCACGCGTGAACAGCAGGCGCAGGCACGCGAGATGATTCGCCAGCGCGGGGCCGAGGTGGGCTTCGAGTTCAGCCCCGAAGGCCGTCCCCGCATCTACAACACCTTCAACGCCCACCGGCTGCTGCACTGGGCCGAGCTCGAAAGCCCGGCCAAGCAGGCGGCACTGAAGAAGCTGCTGCTCAAGGCCTACTTCACCGACCGGCAAAACCCGTCGGACCCCGAGGTGCTGGTGCACGCGGCCACGGAGGCCGGGCTCGATGCGGCGCGTGCGCGCGAAATCCTGGCAAGCGATGAGTTCGCCCGCGAAACCCGCGAGCGCGAACGCATGTACACCGATGCCGGCATCCACTCGGTGCCCGCGATCATCATCAACGATCAGCACCTGATTTCGGGTGGGCAGCCGGTCGAGGTGTTCGAGCGGGCGCTGCGTCAGATTGCAGGTGCGCAGCCCAGCACGGTGGTCACGGCCTGAGCTGGCGCCGGGCGTCGACAGGCGCGTGCTGCGCCATCAGCTCGGCCACCCAATCGATGAACACGCGCAGCTTGGCGCTGACGTGCCGGTTCGGCGGAAACGCGACGTAGAGCGGCATCGAATCGAGCTGCCAGCCGTCGAAAAGCCGCACCAGCTCGCCGCCCGCCAGGTGCGCCTTGGCCATGTAGTCCGGCAGCCAGAGAATTCCCAGCCCGGCAAGCCCGGCCGTGAGATAGGCATTGCCGTCGTCCACCGACAGCATGTAGCGGCCTTGCACCTCGATGCGCTCTTCGCCCAGCCACATGGCATACGGAAAGGTCTTGCCGCTGCGCGACCATAGGAAGCCGACGATGCGGTGGTGCGTGTCTTCCAGCTCGCGCGGGTGCTGCGGCGCGCCGGCAAGTTCCAGGTAGCGCGGGGCCGCATAGACGCCCAGCTGCAGGTCGCCCACGCGGCGCGCCATCAGCGATCGGTCGGTGAGCTCGCCGCCGCGCACCACGCAATCCACGTTGTCGCCGATCACATCCACTGTGCGGTCGCTCACGCCCATGTCGAGCTGGATGTCCGGGTAGCGCGCATAAAACGCCGGCAATGCCGGCACCAGGATCATGCGGGCCAGGGGGCTCGGCACGTCCACCCGAAGATGGCCGCGCGGCAGCGCCGAGGCGCTCGAGAGGCTGGTCTCGGCATCGTCCATGTCGGCCAGCAGGCGCACCACGCGCTCGTAGTAGGCGGCACCATCGGCCGTGACGCTGAGCTTGCGCGTGGTGCGGTTGAGCAGCTTGACGCGCAGCCTTGCCTCGAGCTGCTGCACCAGCTGCGTCACCGTGGTCTTGCTCATGCTCAGCGTGTCGGCCGCCTTGGTAAAGCTGCCTGCTTCCACCACGCGCGCGAATGCCTGCATCGCATCGAAGCGGTCCATGTCTGTTCCTGCTGGTTCGAAGATTGTTTGAGTTTGCCAAACAATGATTGTTGGCTTTGCCTGTTTATCCGACGAGCCGGGTTCCCTAGAGTCCCTGCATCGTGATGACGGGCCGGCGACGGCTCATTCGAGAAAAAAGGAAGCAATCCATGGCTCAACGCGACGTCGTTTTTCCGCCCGGGCGCCAGGCGCTTTATGAAAAGAACCGCTATTCGCCGGCCGTCCGGTCCAACGGCTTCCTGTTCGTTTCAGGCCAGGTCGGCAGCCGCCCCGACGGCTCGCCGGAACCCGACCTGGAAGCGCAGGTTCGGCTTGCCTTCGAGAACCTGAACGCCATCCTGGCGGCCGCGGGCTGCACGTTCGACGACGTGGTCGATGTGACCGTCTTCGTCGTCGACCCGGAAGCGAACTTCGAAAAGATCTGGAAGGTGGTGCCGGAGTACTGGGGCAATGCGCCGCACCCGACGCTCACCGGCATAGGCGTGACGTGGCTCTATGGCTTCAAGTTCGAGATCAAGGTGATTGCGAAGCTTCCTGAAGCCTGATGCGATGGCCAGGACTCCCTGGCTTTCAGCTCAAGCGGCAACGGCCGAGAAAAGCCCGCGCCCCAGGTCGCGCGCGGCTTCCAGTTGAGCGGTGCCGTCCGGCCGGTCGGACTCAAGCAGGAACTCCGACGTCACCACGCGTGCGCCGCAGTAGCCGAAGATGCCATGGTCGATCTGCGTCTTCATCGCGTCGAAGTAGCCATGCCGGTCGTAGGTTCCGGGGTCGGCGCCGCCAATGGCGACGAGGTGCACCGGCAAGTGGCCGAGGCGCTTGACGAGCTTGCCGTCGCGCTCGTCATAGGCCCATCCGTTCGCGAACACGCGGTCGATCCAGCCCTTCAGCAGCCCCGGGAAGGACCACCAGTACACCGGATACACCAGCACAAGCGCATCGGCGCGGTCGATTCTTTGCTGTTCACGCGTCACGTCGGCATCGGGCGGCGCCTGCTTCCTGTGAGAGGCATGGTCGCCCGCGGTAAAGCGCGGATCGAAACCTTCTGCTGCAAGGTCGGCAATTTCCGCCGTGTGGCCGTCGTCGGCAAGGGCTACGCCTTCCGCGAGCTTGCGCGCCACGTGGTGGGTGAGCGATTCCGGATTCGGGTGGGCGACAACGATGAGCGCATGCATGCGTGACATTCCTTTCATGCTTCTTGAGGTTGAAGAGGGCTGCTACAGTTGCAACCTACGTTTAGTATATTGATTAACCTACCTTTGGTACATAACCATGCCCAAGCACGGGGTTAAAGAGGCACGCGCCACATCAGCCGATACCGATGAGCCCAGGCGCCGCCGCCTCTCGCGGCAAGACCGCTACCGCCAGCTCATCGAAGTGGCGTGGCGCATCGTGCGTGAATCGGGCACCGACGCCTTGACGCTCGGCTCGCTCGCCGAGCAGGCGGGCATCGCCAAGCCGGTGGTGTATGACCATTTCGCGACCCGCAATCGGCTGCTGGCCGCGCTCTACGGCGAGTTCGACATGCAGCAGAACGCGCTGATCGATGCCGCAATCGAGAACAGCGAACCGACCCTGGCCGAACGCGCATCCGTGATTGCCGGCTCGTATGTCGATTGCGTGCTCGCGCAGGGACGCGAGTTGCCCGGCGTGAGCGCGGCGCTGGCGGGCTCGCCTGAACTCGAGAGCCTCAAGCGCGAATCGGAAACGGCCTTTTTGCAGAAGTGCCGCGCGCTGCTGGCACCGTTTGCCCCCGGCAAGGACATCGGCGTGGCCGGGCTGCGCGCCATGCTGGGCGCGGCCGAAGCCCTGTCGTATGCGGCAGCCATGGACGAGATTTCCGCATCGCAGGCCAAGGATGAACTGCTCGAGACCATTCTGGGAATGGTGTCGCGGCAGCAGCGGCCGGCCTCGCGCCGCCCCGCGAACTGACCGGTCTTCTAACCGTTCAGCACAAGCGACTCCTGCGGATATTGCTCGCAGATGAAGTCGACGAACGCGCGCACCTTCGGCGCAGGAAGCCGCCTGGATGTATGGAGCACCCAGAGCGCGACCTCCACGCCCGATACCGTGCCCCACTGAACCAGCTCTCCGCGCGTCAGCTGGTTCCACGCGATGGACTGCGGCATGAGGGCGACGCCCGCGCCGGCGACCGCCGCATCCCGGATCATCAGGAACGAGGAAAGCCTCAGCCTTGGAATCGGCTCGATGACAAGGCGCCCATCGTCGAGCGTCCAGTTCCCGCCTTGAAAGTTTGTTGAAACGATGCCGGGAACGGCGCTGACCTTGCCTGGCTTTGGCACCGACACGGAAGGCGCGGCCACCACCACGAGCCGGTCCTTGGCGAAGCACCGGCCCACCAGGCTGCTGTCGGGGCTGGGATTGATCCGGATCGCGGCGTCGAACTGCTCTTCGACGAGATCGACCAAGCGATCGTCCGCCACCACCTCGCACGTCACCTCAGGGTAGGCCGCGCAGAAGCGGGCGGAGATGTGGCCCATCGCAAGCTGGGAGAACAGCACCGGCGAAGCGATACGCAAGCGCCCGCGCGGCACCGACAAGCCTTCGCGCGCGGAAGTCATCGCGTCGGCCACCTCGTGCATCGGCCCTTCGGTGCGATTCATCAGCAGCTGGCCGGCTTCCGTGAGCTTGAGACCGCGGGCGCTGCGCTCGATGAGCCGCACGCCGAGTTGCTCTTCCAGGTCCGCGATGCGCCGGGACAGCGTCGCCTTCGATCTGCCGCTGGCGCGGCTTGCTTTTCCGAGGCCGCCGTTCGTTGCGACGAGCGCGAAGTCGCTCAGTGCGTTCAGGTCCATGGTGTTTCGAAATTGAGACGAGGTGTCTTTATTTTCTAGTCTTCGTTTTATCAATGCAACGGCCTATCTTCTCCTCATCGCAACTTCGAAACGAGGAAATTGAAATGACCACCACTCAACGTGCTGTGCTGATCCGGGCCTATGGCGGTGCCGCAGAGGTCGCCGAAATCACGAGGCCCGTGGCAGGGCAGGGCCAGGTTCTGGTTCGCGTTCGGGCCGCCGGCGTGAACGGCATCGACTGGAAAGTTCGTGACGGCTTGGTCCAGCAGGCTTTTCCGTTGCAACTGCCCGCGGTGCTGGGTATCGAGCTTGCGGGTGTCGTCGAGGCGGTCGGCCCCGGTGCCTTGCGCTTTCATGTGGGCGACCGCGTCATGGGGCCGCTTGGCGGGCTGGGTGCCTATGCCGACTTCGTGGCGGTCGACGAGGCGAACCTGGTGCGCACGCCGCAAGGGCTGGACGACGTTCATGCGGCCGCCATTCCGGTCGCGGCCGTGGCAGCCTGGCAGAGCTTGCACCATGCGGGGCCGATCGCCGCGGGCCGGCGGATCCTGATCCACGGTGCAGCGGGAGGGCTGGGCGGCTATGCCGTGCAATACGCTAAGCGGGCGGGCGCCGAAGTCTTCGCAACCGCGTCGGCCGCGCACGTCGACCATGTGCGCAGCCTGGGCGCGGACCACGTCATCGACTACCGGGCCCAACGCTTCGAGTCGGTCGCGCAGGACATCGACCTCGTGCTCGACTACGTCGGCGGCGAAGTGCTCGACCGCTCTTGGCAGGTGCTGAAGAAGGAGGGCGCGATTGTCGGCACCTCCTCGCCCGACATCCTTGCGCGCACGCCGCCCGGCCGCCGCGGACTGTGGTTCATGAACAAGCCGGACACAGCCCTGCTGGCACAGCTGGCAGCGGAGGTCGCCCAAGGCTCGCTGGTCTCGAAGCTCGGCGAAGCCGTGGGCTTCGCCGAAATCCCGGCGGCCATCGAACGCAACCGCACCGACTCTCGCATCGGCAAGGTGGTTGCGGACTTCTCGCGTTGATCGATCTTTTTTCCCCTCTGACTCTCTGGAGATTTTCATGAGCATTCTCGTCACCGGTGCCACCGGCACCATCGGTTCCCTCGTCGTCCAAGGCCTGGCCAGCGCCGGCGCCCAAGTCAGCGCATTCGTTCGCACACCCGGAAAGCAAAGCTTCCCGGCGGGAGTCAAGGAGGTCGTCGGCGACCTGACCGACGTGCCCTCATTGCGCGCGGCACTGTCGTCGGTGCGCACGCTGTTTCTGCTCAACGCCGTCACGCCCGACGAAGTGACGCAAGCCCTGGTCGCGCTGAACCTGGCGCGCGAGGCCGGCATCGAGCGCGTTGTCTACCTGTCGGTCATCCATGCGGACAAGTTCACCAACGTGCCGCACTTCACCGGCAAGCACACGGTCGAGCGAATGATCGAAAGCCTCGACATTCCCGCGACCGTCCTTCGGCCCGCCTACTTCATGCAGAACGAGCGCATGGTCCAGCAGGTGATCCAGGGCTACGGCGTCTACCCGATGCCGATCGGCTCCACGGGCGTGGCCATGATCGATGCGCGAGACATTGCGGATGCCGCCGTCGCCGAATTGCTGCGTCGGGACGGGGCGCCCGCGCCGCTGCCGCGCACAACGCTGGAACTCGTCGGGCCCGAGTTGCTGACAGGAGAGTCGGTGGCCAAGATCTGGAGCGCTGCGCTCGGCCGCGACGTGGCTTACGGCGGAGACGACGTGGCCGCCTTCGAAGCGCAGATGGCCGGGCAGGGGCCCTCGTGGCTTGCCTACGACATGCGCCTCATGATGGCCGGGATTCAGAAGTTTGGCATGCACGGTGCAGCCGGAGCAGTGGATCGCCTGCAGGCGGTCATCGGGCGTCCGCTGCGCAAGTACGGCGACTTCGTCAACGAGGCGATTGCTGCGTCGTAGGCTGCCCAAGCCCGGTCAGATAAGCCCTCTGGTCGCCGCCTTCAGCGTCGCTCGCGTCGAGCACTCGAGCTTTCGGCAGTCCAAAGGCAAGCCCAGTTCACAGCACCCCGCATGACTGTGCGCCGCCGCAGCAGAAAGTGAGTCTTCGGGTTGCCCGCAGTTGTTAGCACGCATCGAAAAATGTAAACAAACTGTTCATAGCATTGCTGCGGCATTACATTCTTGTGACCCCCGAGGATGCACATGAAAGTAGATGGCCGAGAGGCGAAGCGTTCGGCAATTTACCTGCCGGTGTCAGCCAAATTTTTGATCGCATTGATCGGGGCGATCGCGTGGATGATTTTTTCGATTTGGGCCGCCGGGCCGTGGCTGGCCGATCTAAAAAGCTACGTAGGAACCGCGTTTGCCATTTTCCTGGTGTATGGCATTGCCATCATTCCGGGGTTCATGAATGCGTTCATGGCAATCAGCCTCATTCTGGATAAAAGGCCGCCGCATCGCCCGCTGTCGGTTTATCCGCCAATATCCATATTGATTGCCGCGTACAACGAAGAAGCTTCCATCGAAGAGACGCTGGTCAGCATTGACCAGCAGAAGTACCCGGGCGAATTGCAGGTCATCGTAATCAATGACGGCTCGGCGGATGGCACTGCGCGGGTGGTTCAGCGTGCCCTCGAGCGATATAGCTGGCTCAGCTTTGTCGACCTGAAAAAGAATGGTGGCAAAGCTCGCGCCCTGAACATCGGGTTCAAGGAGGTTTTGCACGATCTGGTCGTGACCGTCGACGCGGATTCTTTCTTGTACCGCGGCGCGCTCGCCAGCATTGTCGAGCGCTATCACGCCGACCCGCCCAATACGCGCGCGGTTGCCGGAAAAATCTTGGTTCGAAACTCGCGGCAGAACTGGATTACCCGTTGCCAGGAGTGGGACTACTTTCACGGTATTTCTGCAGTCAAGCGAGTGCAGTCGCTGTTCCAGGGCACCCTGGTTGCGCAGGGCGCTTTTTCCGTTTACGACCGGGCCGCGCTGACCGAGGTTGGCGGCTGGCCTGAGTGCGTGGGGGAAGACATTGTGCTCACATGGGCGCTGTTGAATGCCGGGTACAGGGTGGGGCACTGCGAGGACGCGTGCCTCTTCACCAATGTGCCCAGCACGCTCAAGCAACTGGTCAAGCAGCGCCAGCGTTGGGCCCGGGGCATGACGGAAGCCTTTGTCAAACACCCCCGCATTCTTTTCAAGATGCGGCTGTCGACCTTTTTCATTCACTGGAACCTGTTGTTCCCGTGGCTGGACCTGGCATTCACCATCGGCTTCATTCCCGGAATAATATTTGCCTTGTTCGGCTATTACTGGATCGTGGGGCCAATGACCTTGGCGCTGATACCGGCGGCATTTGCGCTGAGTTTCCTGATGTTCTCGATCGAGCGCCGGATGTTCAAGAAAACCGGCCTGGTCGTGCGAAAAAATATTCAAGGGTTTTTTGTCTACGTGCTGCTGTACAGCTTGCTCCTGCAACCCGCCAGCGTGCTCGGCTATCTGGACGAACTGTTCCGAAAGCCCAAGGCCTGGGGCACCAAATGACCAGGGCGCCGGCATATGCAGCGGCCGCCGTTTCAGGCCTTATGGTGTTGAGTGCCTCCTGCCATGCGCAGGAAGAAGCGGCCGAGAGAAAAACTTCCGGCATGGCTTTCGGGACGGAAGCCCTGCTGACCAGTGACAGCGACAACTTCGAATCCCGCCGGGTATCGGTCGAGTTTTTTCCGGCTTTTGAAAACGCCGACCGCTACCTCGGGTTCCGGCTCGGCGACTACAAGTACCAGCAAGACAGCTGGCGAAGAGCGGGAAAAAAGGTCTCGTTCCTCGCGCGTTCAATCGAAACCAGAACGGCCAATGGCGGACAGATGGAGGTCGGCGCGTTCGAGCAGGGCGGCCATACGCTGCTGACGCTCGACGGCAGCTATCGCATTGCGCCGACGAAAAGCACGGCGGTGGAGTTTCTGGTTACGCGCGACTGGGTGGAAACGCCCAAGTCCCTCGACCGAGGAATCGATTTTTCATTCGTCGGTGTTGCGGTCGATCAAGGCTTGGGAAGCCACGTCACGCTGGTGGGGCTGCTGGCACAGCAGTACTTCTCCGACGGCAATCGTCGGGACCACGGGCGCATCCGCTTCATTTACCAACCCTCGCTCGACCTGGGGCTGACCCTGCAAGCGCGCTACCGCACGTACCGCAGCACCCACGAAGATGTGGACAGGGCCTACTTCAATCCGAAGAGCTACAGCGAATCGATGCTGGCGGTCAGCTGGCGGCAGCGCTTCCAGGGCTGGACTGCCGCAGTAACGGCCGGGCTCGGCAACGAGAAGATCAACCACGACCTGAGCCAGCCCACGAGACTGCTGGACGTGAGCCTGCAGAGCCCCGTGAGGGGGTCGCAGGTCTTTCGCTTCAATGCCGGCTACAGCCGCAGCACCACCTTTTCGGGGCCCAGCTACCAGTACCGGTACATACGCGGCGAGTGGATCATCCTTTTCTAGGATGCCGGGGTCGCCTCTTCACCTCGCCTGGTCGCCTCGGCGGTCGGCTTTGCTTTCGCGGTAGTAGCGGGCCTTCTCCTCGTACATTGCGCGGTCCGCGCGCTGCAGGGCCGCGTCGAGCTGGTCGCCGGCCTCGCAGGTTGCCACGCCCATTGCAAGGTTCAGCATCCGTCCGCTCTGCCCGGCGTAGAACTGGTTGTTCAGTTCGACCATGGAGGCAATGCGGTCGCGCATCGCCTCCGCACCGCGCTCGTCCGTCTTGGGGAGGACGACGGCAAATTCGTCGCCGCCGATGCGCGCCGGCCAGCCGGGTTCATCGACGGCCTTGCTCAGCACCTCGCCCACGCGCCTGAGCAGCGCGTCGCCGGCGGCGTGTCCTTCCTCGTCGTTGACGGGCTTCAGGCCGTTCATGTCGATCACCAGCACCGACACCGGCCATGGCCCCTTGCGTGTCAGCCGGTTCACTTCTTCCGTGAAGAAGGTGCGGTTGCGCAGTTGGGTCAGCACGTCGTGCTTGCCCAGGTACTCGAGGTAGGCCTCGGCCTTTTTCCGGGCGGTGATGTCGATGAGCGACACCAGCACCAGGTCCCATGTGGCGAGCTGGTCTTCGAGCACCGCAAACTGCATGTGGATGTTCAGCAGGTCGCCCGTCAGCGCGTAGTTGATCACCTCCCGCTGCTGCAGCATCTTGCCGTTCCAGAGGTCCAGCAGCTGCTCGGCGAAGGAGTCCTGCATCTCGTCGCGGAAGATGTCCGAGAGGTTGTCCAGCAGCATGCCCTTGTCGGCCGCACCGAACATGCGCAGGGTTTCGCGGTTGACGTCGATCACGCGAATCTCGCGCATGCAGCGGGTGACGAACTCCGGGTGCACCTTGATGAA
Source organism: Variovorax sp. CCNWLW235 (assembly GCF_037204085.1). NCBI lineage: Bacteria > Pseudomonadati > Pseudomonadota > Betaproteobacteria > Burkholderiales > Comamonadaceae > Variovorax > Variovorax sp. CCNWLW235. Next base: position 90,355 of record NZ_JBBCBW010000019.1, read on the forward strand.
GGTCGTGAAGTCGCTGATGCCGCGTTTTCGTATGTCGTCGAGCAGGACCTTCACCGCGCTGAAGTCTTCCACCCACAAGGAAACGGGCGAGCGTTCGAACAGTTCGCGTGCGTAGCGTTCGCTTTCCAGGCGCAGCTCTTCGGCGCGCACGCGCGCGGTAATGTCGTCGAGCGAAACCAGCACACGGTCCCAGGACGCCTCATGGCCGGGCAGCACCTGCACCCGCACGTGCACGTCGAGCCTGCGGCCGTCGAGCGCATAGTTCACCGTCTGGTTGTCGAAGCAGAGATTTCCACGCCAGAGCTGGTCCAGCTCGTAGATCACGGGCGCGGTCATGTCGTCCCGAAAGACGGTGTCCAGCCGCGAAAGCAGCTCGGCCTGGCTTTGCGCACCAAAGAGGTTGAGTGTGCTCTGGTTGACGCTCAACACCCGCAGTTGCGCCATGCATTCGCTCACCCGGCTCGGCTCGGCGTTCAGGTGGGCCACCAGGTCCACCACGCCCGCGCCGCGCCACGATTCGAACAGCCGGAGCAGCCCGCTGTAGTCTTCGATCCAGAGCGACATGGGCGCAAACTCGAACATCGACTCGTAGTCGGTGGAAGACGGCATGTGCAGCTCCTGGGCGGGTGGGATCTTGCTCCGGATGATGCACCATTTGGTAGTAGGCGTTTTCCAGTCGTTGGACAATGGCCGGGGCACGAAACACAAGGAATTCCGCATGACCACGCTGCAGCAACTTCTAGGTACCGAACTTCCGTTGATCCAGGCGCCCATGGCGGGCATTCAAGGCAGTGCAATGGCCATTGCGGTCAGCAACGAGGGCGGGCTCGGCTCGCTGCCGTGCGCCATGCTGGGCAACGACGCCATCCGCACCGAAATAGCCGCCATCCGCGCGGGCACAGGCAAGCCCTACAACGTCAACTTCTTCTGCCACGTGTCGCCGCAGCCGAGCACCGAGCGCGAGGCGACATGGCGCAACGCGCTGGCGCCGTATTACCGCGAGCACGACATAGATGCGGCCTCCATTCCCACGGGCCCGGGCCGCAACCCGTTCAGCGAAGCGGTGGCCGAGGTGCTGGCCGAGTTCCGTCCGCCGGTGGTGAGTTTTCATTTCGGGCTGCCGCCCGAGCCGCTACTGGCGCAAGTGCGCGGATGGGGTTCGAAGATCCTCGCCTCGGCCACCACGGTCGACGAGGCGCTGTGGCTGGAGGCGCAGGGTGTCGACGCCATCATTGCCCAGGGGCTGGAGGCGGGCGGCCATCGCGGTCACTTTCTCTCGCACGACCTCACGGCGCAGCTCGGCACCTTTGCGTTGCTGCCGCAAGTGGTGCGCGCCGTAAGGCTGCCGGTCATCGCGGCCGGCGGCATTGCCGATGCAAACGGCGTGGCCGCCGCCATGGCGCTTGGCGCCGCGGGGGTGCAAGTCGGCACCGCCTACATGCTCGCGCCCGAAGCCTTCACCAGCGCCTTGCACCGTGCGGCGCTGAAGAGCGATGCAGCGCGCCACACCGCACTCACCAACCTTTTCACCGGCCGCCCGGCGCGCGGCATCATGAACCGGCTGATGCGCGAGCTGGGGCCCATTGCCGCGGTGGCGCCGGAGTTTCCGCTTGCCACTTCAGGCATTGCACCGCTGCGCGCCAAGGCCGAGGCGCAGGGCCGCGGCGATTTTTCACCACTGTGGTCGGGGCAGAACGCGACGGGCTGCCGCGAGCTCCCGTCCGCCGAGATCACCCGAGCGCTGGCGCAGGGCTTTCACCTCACTGCCTAAACCCTCGCCAGACCCATGCCGCAACTCCATCTGCCCTTCAAGTTTCTCGAGCAGCCCTCCAACGCCGGCGTGCGCGAGCCGTGGCTGCTGGTGCTGATGCACGGCGTCGGCAGCAACGAGCAAGACCTGTTCGGCCTTGCGCGGCTCATGCCGCCGCAGTTTCACGTGCTGAGCCTGCGCGCGCCCTATGTGCTGTCGCCCGATGCGTATGCGTGGTTCGAATTCCAGGTGCTGCCCGGCGGCGAGCGGCACATCAATGAAGAGCAGGAGCGCGAAAGCCGCTTTCTCGTCGGCGAGATGATCGCGTCGGCATCGCAGCAGCTCGGCGTGCCGCCGGAACGCGTGGTGGTCGGCGGCTTCAGCCAGGGCGGCATCATGGCGCTGTCGCTGCTGCTGACGCAGCCCGCGAAGGTGCGCGCCGCGATGGTGTGGCACAGCCGCCTGCTGCCGCAGGTGGTGCCGCACATTGCGCCGCCGGAGGCCTTCGAAGGCAAGGCCCTGTGGGTGAGCCACGGCAGCGCCGACAACGTGATTGCGCCAGGCGCCGCACAAGCCACGCGTGAGCTCGCGCGGGGCCTGCCGCTGGCGCTGTCGGGTGCCGACTTTCCCGGTGGGCATGAGATTCGCCCGGCCGAGCTGCAGGGCACGCTGGCTTGGCTTCAGGCGCTCAGCGCCGCGCCGGGTACGCCCCAGCAACAGCCGTAGCATCGGTTTTCGCGCCATCGGCGCGTCACAGGGCGTTACGGGATGAGGAGGGATGACACCGGGAAGGGCCGCCGAACTGGTGCACCATAGCCGTTCGCCTCCCACTGCAATCCTCGCAAAAGGAATATTGCCGACATGTCCGACAGCGACACCTCCGAATACAGGCCGCGCCGCGAGAGCTCGGCCGGCACCGTCATCATCATCGGCCTGCTCGCGATCGCGGCCGCTTTCCTGGGCTGGCGCTGGTACCAGCAGCAACAGCCGCAGCCGCAGTCATTCGAGCCGGCGCCCGTGGCCACCGCGCCGAACGACGGGCCCGCGCCCGCGCCGCCGCCAGCCCCGTTGCCCGAATCGCTGGAGCCCAAGAACCCCATCGATGCGATCGCGCTGCCCGCCTCGGGCCTGCCCACGGTGGCCGATTCCGACACGCGCGTGATGTCGGCGCTGGTCGATCTGCTGGGCAGCAAGAACGTGGCGGAATTCGTGCAGTTCGACGGCGTGGTGCGCCGCTTCGTGGCCACCATCGACAACCTGGCGCGCGAGCAGGCGCCCGCGAGCGCATGGCCGGTGCAGCCCACCAAGCAGCGCTTTGCCACGGAAGGCAAGGGCGATGCCCAGACCATCGCCGCCAACAACGCCGCGCGCTACAAACCCATCGTGCTGTTTGCGGAGTCGGTCGACCCGGCCAAGGCAGCCAAGGCGTATGCGCGGCTCTACCCCCTCTTTCAGAAGGCATATGAAGAGCTTGGCTATCCCGGCCGCTATTTCAACGACCGGCTCATTGCCGTGATCGACCATCTGCTGCAGGCGCCCGAACCCGCCGGCCCGGTGCAGGTCCGGCTCGTCGAGGTCAAGGGCAACGTGTCGTCGCAGCGGCCCTGGGTGCGCTATGAATACGCCGACCCGCAGCTCGAGTCGCTCTCGTCCGGCCAGAAGATCATGGTGCGGGTGGGGCTGGAAAACGAGCGCAAGCTCAAGGCCAGCCTGCGCGGCTTCCGCGAGCAGATTGCCACCGGCGACATGGGGAAGAAGAAGCAGCGCTGACCCATCGGGCCGTAGGCGCGTGCCAATTGCGCGCCGTGTAGGCGCGGGCCGATTGCGCGCGCTGCGGATGCCGTGGATGATTTGCCCTCAAGTTTTCGAGGACAACCGTATGAACCTGATGAGCGTCGACCTCTACCAGAGTGCCACCGATCCCGAGAAGTTTCTGGCATTGCCCGCCGGCACCGACCCCGCCGACCTCATGGGGCCGATGACCTTCGACCGGGACTACGCGCACATCAAGCGCTACCAGGAAGCCTTCGAATTCGATCCGTCCGTCCCTTACGCGGGTGTTAACGCCGCGAAGATCGCGGCGGACATCCTCACCGTGAAGTGGGCGATGTATCAGCGCGAAGGCTAGAGAAGAAGGCCCCCTGATCAGGCCTCTTCGGTTTCCTGGTATTCGCCCACTGGCACGCAGCTGCAGAACAGGTTGCGGTCGCCGTACACGTTGTCGACCCGGCCGATGGGCGGCCAGTACTTGGCCTGCTTGAGCTCGGCCAGCGGAAACGCGCCGAGCTCACGCGAGTAGGGGTGCGACCATTCGGTGCCGAGCAGGCTCGCTGCGGTGTGGGGCGCGTGCTTCAGGGGGTTGTCGTCCTTGGGCCAGACGCCTTCTTCCACCCGGCGGATCTCGCCGCGAATGGCGATCATCGCGTCGACGAAGCGGTCCAGCTCGGCCAGCGGCTCGCTCTCGGTGGGCTCGACCATCAGCGTGCCCGGCACCGGAAAGCTCAGCGTCGGCGCATGAAAGCCGTAGTCGATCAGGCGCTTGGCCACGTCTTCCGCGGTGACGCCGCTGGTGTCCTTGAGCGGGCGCAGGTCCAGGATGCACTCGTGCGCAACGTGGCCGTTGGGGCTTGCGTACAGCGTGGGGTAGTGGTCCTTCAGGCGCGCGCTGATGTAGTTGGCGCTCAAGATGGCGGTTTCGGTTGCGGCCTGCAGGCCCTTGGCGCCCATCATGCGGCAGTACATCCAGCTGATCGGCAGCACCGCCGCATTGCCCAGCGGCGCAGCGGAAACGGCACCGACGCCGTTCGATGCAATGCCGGCCGTCGCATGGCCCGGCAGGTATGGCACCAGGTCTTCCACCACGCACACCGGGCCCACGCCCGGGCCGCCGCCGCCGTGTGGAATGCAGAAGGTCTTGTGCAGGTTCAGGTGGCTCACGTCGCCGCCGAACTCGCCCGGCGCGGCCACGCCGACCAGTGCGTTCATGTTGGCGCCATCGACATACACGCGGCCGCCGTGCTCGTGCACCAGTTCGCAGAGTTCCTTTACGCGGGTTTCGAACACGCCGTGCGTGCTGGGGTAGGTGATCATTACCGCGGCCAGCTTGTCGCTGTGCTTTTCGCAGGCGCGCTTCAGGTCATCCATGTCGACGTTGCCCTGCGCGTCGCACGCCGTCACCACCACCTGCAGGCCGACCATTTGCGCGCTTGCCGGGTTGGTGCCGTGCGCCGACGAGGGAATCAGGCAGATGTTGCGATGGCCCTGGCCCTTGGCCTCATGGAAGGACTTGATCGCCAGCAGGCCCGCGTATTCGCCCTGCGAGCCGGCGTTGGGCTGCAGGCTGATGCCCGCGTAGCCGGTGGCTTCGCAGAGCCATGCGCGCAGCTGCGCGTCGAGCTGCGCATAGCCTTGCTGCTGCTCGGCGGGCGCGAAGGGGTGGATGTTCGCAAACTCGGGCCAGGTGATGGGGATCATCTCGCTGGTCGCGTTGAGCTTCATCGTGCAGCTGCCCAGCGGGATCATGCTGCGGTCGAGCGCCAGGTCCTTGTCGGAGAGGCTGCGGATGTAGCGCAGCATGGCCGTCTCGCTCTTGTGCGTGTTGAACACCGGGTGCGTCAGAAAGGCGCTGGTGCGGCGCAGGTCTTCGGGCAGGCGCGGCGCGGTGTTGGCCAGGTCGTCGAAGCGCGGCATCGGCGTGCCCGCGGGCACGAACAGGGCCCAGAGCGTTTCGATGTCGGCGCGCGTGGTGGTTTCGTCAAGCGAAATGCCCAGGTGCTGCTGCAGCCGCTGGCGCAGGTTGACGCCGGCCGCGGTGGCGCGCTCGATGATCTTCGGCGTGTCGTCGCCCGTGCGGATGGTGAGCGAATCGAAGGCCGTGCCGTTGACCGGCTCGCGGCCCATTTGCGCCAGGCCCTGCGCAAGGATGGCGGTGAGCGCCGCCACGCGCTGCGCGATGCGCGTCAGGCCGTCGGGCCCGTGGTACACGGCGTACATGCTGGCGACGACGGCCGGCAGCACCTGTGCGGTACAGATGTTCGACGTGGCCTTCTCGCGGCGGATGTGCTGTTCGCGCGTCTGCAGCGCAAGGCGGTAGGCGGGCTGGCCGTGCGTGTCGACGCTCACGCCGACCAGGCGGCCCGGCAGCGAACGCTTGAACTCGTCGCGGCAGGCCAGGTAGGCCGCGTGCGGGCCGCCGTTGCACAGCGGCATGCCGAAGCGCTGCGTGGTGCCGCAGACGATGTCGGCGTCCCATTCGCCCGGAGGCGCGAGCAGGGTGAGCGCCAGCAGGTCGGCGGCCACGCAGAAGGCGGCGTCGCACTGGTGCGCATGGCCCGCGAGCGGACGCAGGTCGTGCACGTGGCCGGTGGTGGCGGGGTACTGCGCGAGCACGCCGAAGAATTCGCAGCTCGCCATCAGGTGCGGCAGCGTCTCCGACACGGTGCTTACCTTCACCTCGATGCCCAGCGGCGCGGCGCGCGTCTTGATGACCTCGATGGTCTGCGGGTGGCAGTCGCCCGACACCAGGAACACGTTGCTCTTGCTCTTCACGCTGCGCTTGGCCAGCGTCATTGCCTCGGCGGCGGCCGTGGCTTCGTCGAGCATCGAGGCGTTGGCAATGGCCATGCCCGTCAGGTCGCACACCATGGTCTGGAAGTTGAGCAGGGCTTCCATGCGGCCCTGCGAAATTTCGGCCTGGTAGGGCGTGTAGGCGGTGTACCAGGCGGGGTTCTCGAGCACGTTGCGCAAGATGACGCCCGGCGTGTGCGTGCCGTAGTAGCCCTGGCCGATGAAGCTCTTGAACACCTTGTTCTTCGCCGCGATGGCCTTCAGTTCGGCCAGCGCATCCGCCTCGGTCACCGGCGCGGGCAGCCGCATCGGCTTGGCGCGGCGAATGGCCGCGGGCACGATGCCGTCGATGAGCTCCGCCCGCGTTTCCGAGCCGATCACCGGCAGCATGCGCGCCTCGTCTTCCGCATCGATGCCGATGTGGCGGGCGAGAAATTCTTCGGCGTTCTCTAGTTGTTGCAGGGAAGGCTGGGCGGGAATCGGCATGGCGGTAAAGGCTCGGGGAATGAGGAAGGGCGGCTGAAGAACCCGGCGGATCAGGATTCGGCGGCGAACTTGTCGTAGCTGGCGGCGTCGAGCAGCGCGTCGAGTTGCGCCGGCTCGCTGAGCTTGACCTTGAAGAACCAGCCGGCGGCCAGCGGGTCGGTGTTGGCGAGCGACGGGTCGGCGCGCAGGGCTTCGTTCACTTCGGTGATCTCGCCCGACACGGGCATGAACACGTCGGCCGCGGCCTTGACCGATTCGACGACACCGGCCACTTCACCCTGGGCAAAGGTCTTGCCCACTTCGGGCAGATCGACAAAGACCACGTCGCCCAGCGCGTCCTGCGCGTGAACGGTGATGCCGACAGTGGCCGCGCCGCCTTCGGCCGAGACCCATTCATGGTCCTTGGTGTACTTGATGCTCATGGTGAAAAACTCCTCGTGGAAAAAATGACTGATTCGGGTAGCGCAGAGCCTAGCCGCGGTAGTAGCGGGCCGGCACGAAGGGCAGGGTCGAGACTTCCATCGGCACCGGCTTGCCGCGCACGATGGCCTGCACGCGGGTGCCGGGCTCCGAAAACGCGGTAGCCACATAGCCCATGGCAACGGGGCGGTCGGCCGTCGGGCCGAGCAGGCCGCTGGTCACGATGCCGATGTCCTGGCCTTCGAAAGATTGCAACAATGTGCCGTCGCGTACCGGAATGCGTTCCAGCGCCACAAGGCCGACACGCTTGCGCTTCAGGGTGTCGTGGTCGGTGCGGCCCGCGGCGCCGGCGGTGGCGGCGGCCAGTTGCGCCAGCACCTTGGCCGCGCCCGGAAAACCGCCTTCGCGCGCGCCACCGGTGCGGCGCACCTTCTGGATCGCCCAGTTGAGCGAAGCCTCGACGGGCGTGGTGGTGGTGTCGATGTCGTTGCCGTAAAGGCAGAGCCCGGCTTCAAGCCGCAGCGAATTGCGCGCGCCCAGGCCGATGGGCTTGACCTCGGGCTGCGCCAGCAGCAGGCGGGCGAGGGCGTCCGCATCCTTGCCGGCGACCGAAATCTCGAAGCCGTCTTCGCCCGTGTATCCGCTGCGCGTGGCAAAGGCCGGAATCCCGCCGATCTGCACCGCGCCGCCCGTCATGAACACAAAGCGCTCGATGCCCGGCGACAAGCGGGCCAGCGCCGCGGCGGCCTGCGGGCCTTGCAGTGCGAGCAGTGCGTGGTCGGGCATGGGCTGCACGTCGCAGCGCGCGCCGATCTTCTGCTGGATGTGGGCGAGATCGGCCACCTTGCAGGCGCCGTTCACGATCACGAAGATCGAGCCGTGCCCTTCGTTGAAGAACATCAGGTCGTCGAGGATGCCGCCTTCGTCGTTCAGCAGCAGGCCATAGCGCTGCTTGCCGGGCGCGAGGTCGATCACGTCGACCGGCATCAGGGTTTCGAATGCGGCGGCGGCGTCTGGCCCCACCAGGCGCAACTGGCCCATGTGGGAAATGTCGAACAGGCCGGCCGCGTCGCGCGTGTGCTTGTGCTCGGCCATGAGGCCGGCGGGGTATTGCACGGGCATGGAGTAGCCGGCAAAGGGCACCATGCGGGCGCCCAGTTCCACATGCAGGTCGTGCAGGGGCGTCTTGAGCAATGGGGCGTCGGGTGATGAAGCGGAAGCGGCCACGGGGCACTCCAAAGGGGCAGTCGAACTCCATGGCGCGAGCCATGGGCCACCCCTGCTGTCCGCTTTACCTGAGAGATTCGCCCCACGATCGGGGTTTGCTCCTTCGGTGGGCCGCCGCATCGTCAAGATGCAAGGGCCTCTCTCCAGCAAGGAAACGCCGGCATGCGCCAGCGCCTTGTCAGTCCTTTTGCCTGAGCGTTCGGGGAACCCCTGCGCCTTCGGCGGCCTCGCGTGGCGAAGCTCTCTCCTGACCCTTCGAAGTGTAGTGGATCGCGGAAAGCCTCAGTGCACGGTTTCCGAAGCGGGCGGCAGCAACCTTTCGATACGCTCGCGCAGCGATTCGGCCCGCTCGGCGCCCGCCGCTTTTTCGACTTCGGTGAGCATCAGCGCGGCAATCGTCAGCATGGCGTCGCGGTCGCGGGCTTCGCGCAGTGCATCGCGCATCTGCAGCGCAAACTTGGGGTCGCGCCGCACGAACATGCGCTCGCAAATGTCGAACAGGAACATGCGCGTAGTGGCCAGGGAGCGCTTGCCGTCGAAGTTGTCGGTCGAGGTTTCTACTCGGATGGGCTCGGCCGCAGGAGCCGGAATCGGCGTGTGTGTCGGGCCCGCCGTAACTGGTGCGGCGGTTTTCGGCGCTGCGCCCTGCGCGTCGTGCAGGTATCCGCGGTTCATCAGCGCCCGCAGCGTCTGTTCGGCTTCGTCGCGGCTTGCGAACAGCGGGCTGAAGTCGGTCAGCGAACGCCGGCCGTCGGCCATCAGCAGCAATGCGCGCTCGCGCTGGCTCAGCGTGCGCTGCCCGCCTTGGAGTTCGTCGCGTGCCTTGTCGGTCTTGGTGGGAAACATGGCGCCACAGCTTTCGGAATCGAAGGCTGCAGCATCGTTGCGGCTGGTGACATCTTTGTGAAACGTTTGCCTTACAGGGGCATTTGCCGCATAAAAAAAGGCAGCCCGCGAAGGCTGCCCGTTTTCTCTCTGGTTCTCTCTGGTTTTTGCGCCGCCTGCTACTTGGCGTACACCAGGTCGCGCAGCGCGAGCGATATCCACGGCACGTAGGTAATCACCATCAGGCAGGCCAGGATCACCAGCACGAAGGGAATGAGGTACTTCACGATCCGGTCGAGCGAGATGCGCGCTACCGTGCACGCCGCAAACAGGTTCACGCCGAAGGGCGGGGTGATCATGCCGAGCGCGAGGTTCACCACCATGATGAGCCCGAAGTGAACCGGGTCGACACCGAAGTGCACCGCCACAGGCGCCAGGATGGGCGCGAGCACGATGATGGCCGCGCTGGTCTCGATGAACATGCCGATGACGAAGAGCGCAGCGTTCACGCCCAAGAGGAACATGGTCGGCGACTTCAGCACCTCCTGCAGCCAATGGCCGATGGCGTCGGGCACGCCCGCGCGCGTGATCAGGAAGGCGAACAGGCCCGCGTTGGCGATGATGAACATGATCACCGCCGACGACAGCACCGACTTGCGCAGGATGAGGTAAAGATCCTGGAGCTTGATCTCGCGGTAGATCACCACGCCGACCACCAGCGCATAGAACACCGCCACCGCCGAGGCCTCCGTCGGCGTGAAGATGCCGCCGTAGATGCCGCCCAGAATGATCACCGGCATCAGCAGCGCCCAGCCGGCCTGCCATGTCGCCTTGCCAAAAGACATGCGGCCGTCGCCGTCATTCTTGCCCCAGCCCTTCCACTTGCAATACGCCCAGACGAACAGCATCAGCGCCAGGCTGATGAGAATGCCGGGGCCAAAGCCCGCAATGAACAGCTCGCCGATCGACACCTCGGCGCTCACGCCGTACAGGATCATCGGAATGGAGGGCGGAATGATCACGCCCAGCTCGGCGCTCGTGGCCTGGAGCGCGGCCGCGTACGCGGTGGGATAGCCGTGCTTGATGAGCGCCGGAATCAGGATGGCGCCGATGGCGAAGGTGGTGGCCACCGAAGAGCCCGACACTGCCGCAAAGATCATGCAGGTGAGCACGCAGGTCATGGGCAGGCCGCCCTGCACACCGCCCACGATGCTCTTGGCAAACTCGACCAGCCGGCGCGAGATGCCGCCGGTTTCCATCAGGTTGCCGGCCAGGATGAAGAACGGAATGGCCGCCAGCGGAAACTTGTTGATCGAATTGAACATCTCCTTCACGGAGATGAGCATGTTGACGTTGGCCACCTGAATGCCAAGGATCGATGCGAGCCCGATGGACACCGCCACTGAAACCGACAGTGCAAAACACAGCACCATCGTTGCAACCATTACGGGGGTCATTGCGCGGTCTCCAGTTCGAGCCGCTTGGGATCGAGAAAATTACCAACGATGCCGAAAAGGCAAAAAACGGAACCGACCGGCAGCGCCAGGTACGACCACATCATCGACACGCTTTCGAGCCCGGCCATCGACTGCACGCGCCCGCGCATGGCGTAGTCCCAGCCCCACCACAGAATGACCAGCATCAGCGCCAGTGCCGCGATGCTGACCGCGGCATCGAGCACGCGCTTGACCCGCGGCGGGCTCCAACGGTACAGCACATCCACGCTCACCATCGCGCCTTGCCGGAAAGCCATCGGAATGCCGAGGAACACCATCCAGATCAGGCTCATGCGGATCAGGATCTCGCTCCATTCGGCCGGTTGCTCGAGCACGAAGCGCGTGACGATCTGGAACACGCCCAACCCGGAGGCGATGACCAGCATCACGCAGGCGGCAATCATCGAGAAGCCGGTGGTCCAGCGCTCGATGCCGAGAAATTTTTCTTTCATCTGCAGTCGTGATGTTGAAAACAAAAAAGCCCGCCAGATGGAACTGAGCGGGCGCTCGGTGCTATCAAGAAGATAGCATCATGAAGATCACTTGAAGTCGCGGATCTTGTCGAGGTTGGCCTTGCCGAAGTCCTTTTCGAACTGGGCATTCACCGGCGCCAGTGCGGCCACGAACTTGGTCTTGTCGACGTTGTCGATCACCGTCATGCCCTTGGCGCGCAGGTCGGCCACGCCCTTGGCATCGTCTTCGTCCACGCGTGCGCGATTGGCCTTGGTGCCTTCTTTGGCGGCCTCGAGGAAGGCCTGCTTGTCGGCCGCGCTCAGCTTGTCGAACGACGCCTTGTTCATCACGAAGATGCAGGGCGAGTAGACGTGGCCGGTGAGCGACAGGTGCTTTTGCACCTGGTCGAACTTGGCCGCGATGATGACCGACAGCGGGTTCTCCTGGCCGTCGACCGTGCCCTGCTGCAAGGCCGTGAACACTTCGGGAAAGGCCATCGGCGTGGTGACGATGCCGAAGGTCTTGTAGGCCGCAATGTGCACCGGGTTTTCCATGGTGCGCATCTTCAGGCCCTTGAGGTCTTCCGGCGCCTTCACGTCACGCTTGCTGTTGGTCATGTGGCGGAAGCCGTTCTCGGCCCATGCCAGCGCCTTGAAGCCCTTGGCGTCGAACTTGGTCAGAAGGTCCTGGCCGATGGGGCCGTCGAGCACGGCGCGCGCATGGGCCTTGTCGCGGAACAGGAACGGCACGTCGAGGATCTTCGTCTCCGGCACGAAGTTGGGCACGGGCCCGGTCGAGGAGAGCGCCAGTTCCTGGGTGCCGAGCTGCACAGCCTCGATCGACTCGCGCTCGCCGCCCAACGAGCCGTTGTAGAAGGTCTGGACCTTGTAGCGTCCGCCGGTGCGCTTTTCGACTTCCTTGGCAAAGACGTCGATCGCAACACCCTGGTGCGAGTTCTGCGCGGTCGAAATGCTGATCTTCATGGTGGTCTGCGCGAAGGCGGCGCAAGCCATGCCCATGCCCAGAACCAGGCCGGCGGCCAGTCGGGTCAATTTCATTGTGTTGTCTCCAGAGAAAAGAAGGCGCGAAGAAAAAGCAGAAAAAGCAAACTCCGCGGGCAGCCGCCGACTATGCCGTAACGGGGAGCTTCACCGCGTCGGGATTTTCACGGACGTAATCACGAATAACTACTTCGAAATCGGCGTCCGCCGAAAGCCCCAGGCGCTTGGCGCGGGCGGTTTCGATGCGTCCGGGCCAGGTTTTCACGATGCGCTGGATGGCCGGATCGGGTGTTCGGTCGAGCAGGGCGGTGGCGGCCTTGCCGGCCACGCGTTCGAGCGCCGCCGCCATTTCACCCACCGTGGTGGAAAGCGAGGGCAGGTTCAGCGCAGTGCGCGGGCCCCATTCGGCATCGCTTGCCTCCGCGGCGCGAATGATGCCTTCGACGGTGCGGGCCGGCGATGCAATGGCCACGGGTGTTTCGTCGGGCACCGGGCAAGCGGCGCGAATGCCTGCGAGCGGCTCGCGGATCATGCCGCTGAAGAAGCCCGATGCCGCGCCGTTCGGCTTGCCCGGGCGCACGCTCACGGTCATCAGGCGCACGCTGCGCCCGCGGATGAAGCCCTTGCGCGTGTAGTCGGCCACCAGCTGCTCGCCGATGAATTTCTGGATGCCGTAGCTGGTCTGCGGTGTGGGCAGTGTGTGGTCTTCAATCACTGGCGGCAGCGGCTGCTCGGGCGAATCGCCGAACACTGCGAGCGAACTGGCAAACACCACCAGTGGCCGGGTGCCCACGGCGCGCGCTTTTTCGAGCAAGGCATGCGTCGCGGCAAAGTTGCTGCGCATGCCCAGGTCGAAATCGGCCTCGCATTCGCCGCTGACCGCGGCGGCCAGGTGAAAGATGGCGTCGGCTTCGCGCCAGAGCGCTTCTTCCGGCGAAGCCAGTTGCTCGTTCAGGTCGCCAAGCGCGGCGGCAATGCGAGGGTCGGCCGCAAGGTCGGCTGGCGGTGCGACGCGGTCGACCAGGGTGATGCGGGAAATGTCGCGCGCCGGGGCGCCGGCAAGCGAGAGCTGCCCCTGCTTCAGCAGCGTGCGGGCAAGGCGGGCGCCAACGAAGCCGGCGCCGCCGGTAATGACGATCTGCATGGTTGTCTTGTCTCCTTCGCAATGAGCATAGCGCAGCGGAGCACCCGCTACAGGCACACTCGCGGCTCGCGCAAACAAGAAACCGGACGACCGGAAAACGATGAACCTGCGATTCGTTGAAGCCTTTCACTGGGCCGTGGCGCTCAAGAGCGTGACCCGTGCGGCCGAGAAGCTGCACCTCACCCAATCGGCGCTCTCCAGCCGCATTGCGGCGCTCGAGCGCGAGCTGGGCGTGCTGCTGCTCGACCGGCGCGACAAGCAGTTCCGCCTCACGGTGGCGGGGCAGCGCTTTCACGCCTTCGCGCAGAAGCTGCTCGAGATGCAGATGCACATCAAGGCCGAGATGGGCTCGGGCGCCGTGCGCGAAGCCGTGCTGCGCGTGGGCGCCATCGAGTCGGTGGTGCACAGCTGGCTCACCGGCTGGCTCAAGCACATGCAGGCGACGCATCCGGACTTCGAACTGGAGCTCACCGTCGAAACCACGCCGGTGCTGGTCGACCAGTTGCAGCGCGGCAAGCAGGACCTGGTGTTTGCCGCGCTGCCCGCCGCCGGCGACGGCGTGCGAACCCGCGCCGTGCCGCCCATGCCCATGTGCTTTGTCGGCCACCGCGAGCTGCACCTGAAGCGCCGCTACCGATTGCCGGACCTGCTGTCGCTCGATCTGCTGACCTTTCAGCGCGGCTCGCAACCGCACGTGGCGCTGCTCGAGTTGTTCCGCGATGCCGGCAGCCCGCCGCCGCGCGTGCATGCAATCTCGTCGATCTCGGCGATGGCGCAGCTGGTGGAGGCGGGCTTCGGCGTGGCCACGTTGCCGCGCGCGGTGGTCGAGCCGCTGGCCCGTCGCCTGCCGCTGCGCGTGCTGCCCTGCGACGACACGCTGGAGCCGCTGCCCATCTACGCGAGCTACCGCGACGATCCCTCTTCGCCGCTGCCGGAGGCCGCGCTCGGCTCAGCCGTGGTGCATGCATCGCACCGCTTGGGGTCATCGAAAAAATCGATGAGCTGAGCGAGAAACTTTGCGTTGGCGTTTGTGAGCGCGGATTCCCACAATCCGTCGCACCACACCAAAGCGATGCATCGGGCATCGAGAACGCCAAATGTCGAACCGCCAATCCTTCGTAGAGCAACCCGGCGCAGCGAGCAGTGCGCTGGCCGTGCGCCAGGCCTGCCGCAGCGGCGCACTGGCCGCCCACACCAGCGGGCTGGCCAGCGCCCATGTGCAGGGCAACCTGGTCGTCCTGCCCAAGGCGCACGCTGCCGACTTCCTGCGCTTTTGCCAAGCCAACCCGAAGCCGTGCCCGTTGCTCGGCGTGTCGGAAGCCGGTGACCCGGCGTTGCCCGCCCTCGGCGAGGACATCGACATTCGCACCGACCTGCCGCGCTATCGCGTGTGGCAGGACGGCGTGCTGGTGGACGAACCCACCGACGTGCGAGCCCTGTGGACCGACGACATGGTGAGCTTTGTCATCGGTTGCTCCTTCACCTTCGAGCACGCGCTGATGGCCGAAGGCATTGTGCTGCGCCATGTGGAGCAAGGCCGCAACGTGGCGATGTACCGCACGTCGGTGGCGACCACGCCGGCAGGCCTTTTCCATGGACCGATGGTGGTGTCGATGCGTCCGCTGCGCGCGGCCGATGCGATTCGCGCAGTGCAGATCACCTCGCGCTTTCCGGCCGTGCACGGCGCGCCGGTCCACATCGGCGATCCGGCGCTGATCGGCATCCGGTCGATTGCCGATCCCGACTACGGCGATGCAGTCGAGGTCATGCCGGACGAACTCCCGGTGTTCTGGGCCTGCGGCGTCACGCCCCAAGCCGCGCTGGCCGCCGCCAGGCTGCCGTTCGCCATCACGCATGCGCCGGGCTCGATGCTCGTGACCGACCTGCTGCATCACCGCTTGGCTGCGTTCTAGCGGCCCGCGCCGGAACCGACCCGAGACCCTTGCCTTCATCAACGACCGACTCGTCAGCTTCTGAACAGGTGCTTCCAATGAAAAACTTCGTGTTCTGCCTCTCCGCCGCCTTCTCCACTGTCTTCTTCGCCGGCGCCGCCTCGGCCCAGACCAAGTGGGACCTGCCCACCGGCTACGGAGCCAACAGTTTCCAGACCCGGAACGTGCAGCAGTTTGCCAGCGACGTGGAAAAGCTCACGGACGGCAAGCTCAAGATCACGCTGCATCCGGGCGGCTCGCTCTACAAGGCCAACGAGATCAAGCGCGCGGTGCAGAGCGGCCAGGTGCAGGCGGCCGAATTCATTCTCTCCAGCGCGGCAAACGAGAATCCGCTGTTCGGCGCCGATTCCATTCCCTTCCTGGCCACCAGCTACCCCGCCGCCAGGCGGCTGTATGAGGCAGCAAAGCCGGCGCAAGACAAGCTCCTGGCGTCCCAGGGCATCAAGGTGCTGTTCTCGGTGCCGTGGCCGGGCCAGTCGCTCTATTCCATCAAGCCGGTCAACACGCCGGCCGATCTGGTGGGCACCAAGATGCGCGCCTACAACCCGGCCACGGCACGCATTGCGCAACTGCTCAAGGCGCAGCCGGTAACCATCCAGCTGGCCGAACTGGGCCAGGCTCTCGCGACCGGCGGCGTGCAGAACTTTCTCACCTCCAGTGCCAGCGGTGTGGAGAGCAAGCTGCATGAGCAGGTGAAGTATTTCTACCCGGTCAGCGCCTGGTTGCCGCGCAACGCGACGGTGGTTAGCCAGAAGGCATTCGACGCGCTCGACAAGCCCACGCAGGAGGCGGTGCTCAAAGCCGCTGCTGCCGCCGAAGTGCGGGGCTGGGCCACCAGCGAAAAGGCGGATGCCGAGTACATCAAGGAACTGGGCGCCAAGGGCATGACGATTGCCGCACCGTCGGACAGCGTCAAAGCCGCGCTGACCGCCATCGGCGAGACCATGACCGCCGAATGGCTCAAGACCGCCGGCGCCGAAGGCCAGGCCGTGATCGACGCCTACCGCAAGCCCTGACGTCGTTCTTCGCGGCGTGACGGCCGAGGCTGTTTCCGCACTCCCGCCGCTTTCTTCCTTTCTTTGTGATCCCGAACCAGGAGCGTACGGTGGACAAGCTCGTTCTGAATTTCTACAAACTGCTGATGGCGCTGGCCTGCGTGGCCATGTTGGCCGCTTTCGGCACCGTGCTGCTCGGCGTGGTGGCCCGCGAGGCGCAGTGGGACATTCCTGGCCTGGATGCCTATGCCGGCTACGCCATTGCCGCTGCCTTGTTCCTCGCGCTGCCGGCCACGCTCAGGCATGGGGATCACATCCGGGTAACGCTGCTGCTGGACCGCATGCCGGCAAAGCTGCGCGGCATTCTCGAATGGTGGTGCCTGGCCTCCGCTTTCTTGCTGGCTGTGTACATCGCCTGGTATGCGGGCCGGCTGGTCTGGGTGTCGTACGCAACCCATGACATCTCGCCCTCGGCCGACGCTTCGCCCCTATGGATTCCGCAGATCAGCATGGCGCTGGGCTGCATCGGTTTTGCACTGTCGTTCGGCCATGCGCTGCTCGCGCGCTGGCGCGGCGGCAGCTTCATCGCGGCCAGCGACGAAACGGCTCACGTCGAATAACCAAGAACTTCAGAGACAAAAATGGACCTTGTCATTGCATTTGCCCTGATCGTGCTGCTGTTTGCGGTGCTGGGCTCGGGCCTTTGGATCGGCCTGTCGCTGCTCGCGGTGGCGTTGATCGGCATGGAGGTGTTCACCCAGCGGCCGGTCGGCGACAGCATGATGCTCACCATCTGGGGCTCCACGTCCAGCTGGACGCTCACCGCCTTGCCGCTTTTCCTGTGGATGGGCGAGATCCTGTTTCGCAGCAAGCTCTCGGACGACATGTTCAAGGGCCTCGCCCCCTGGCTGGACCGCTTGCCGGGCCGGCTGCTGCACACCAACGTGGTCGGCTGCACCATCTTTGCTGCGATCTCGGGCTCCAGCGCGGCCACCTGCGCCACGATCGGCAAGATCACGCTCCCCGAGCTCAAGAAGCGCGGCTACCCCGACGATATCGCGGTCGGCACCTTGGCCGGCGCGGGCACGCTGGGCCTGCTCATTCCGCCGTCCATCATCATGATCGTCTACGGCGTCGCGGCCAACGTGTCGATCGCCAAGCTGTTCCTGGCCGGTGTCATTCCCGGTCTGCTGCTGGCCGCGCTGTTCATGGGCTACATCGTCGTGTGGGCGCTGTTCAACAAGGACAAGGTCCCCGCCGCCGATGCGGCCATGACGTTCGGCGAGAAGCTGTATGCCTCGCGGCACTTGATTCCGGTGGTGTCGCTGATCGCGCTGGTTCTCGGCGGCATCTACAGCGGCATTGCCACCGCCACCGAGGCAGCCGCGCTCGGAGTGGGCGGCGCGTTGATCCTGGCGAAGATCGAAGGATCGCTCGATTGGGCGCGCTTCAAGGAAGGGCTGGTCGCCGCCTGCCGCGTCTACTGCATGATCGGCCTGATCCTGGCGGGTGCGGCCTTCCTCACGCTGGCCATGGGCTTCATCGGCCTGCCGCGGCACCTGGCGGAGTTCATCGGCGCGCTGCACCTGGCGCCGTTCAACCTGATGCTGCTGCTGATCGTTTTCTTCATCATCCTGGGCTGCTTTCTCGACGGCATCTCGATGGTGGTGCTGACCATTGCGGTGCTGCTGCCCACGGTGGAGGCCGCCGGCTTCGACCTGATCTGGTTCGGCATCTTTATCGTGTTGGTGGTCGAAATGGCGCAGATCACGCCGCCAGTGGGCTTCAACCTGTTCGTGCTGCAGGGCCTCACCCGGCGGGACGTGACCTGGATCGCACGCACCGCAATGCCGCTGTTCTTCCTGATGATCGCAGCCGTGATGACGACCTATTTCTTTCCGGATGTGGTGCTGTGGCTGCCGCGCCGGATGCAGGGCTGAGGCCGGATACGAGCACGCATCGCGCAGGAGATCCTCATGAAACCGTTATTGATCGCCCTCCTGTTCGCAGCGACGGTGACGCATGCCCAGACGCGCTGGCAACTGGCCACCGGCTACCGCGCCGAGTCCTTCCATACGCAGAACATCGTGTGGTTCGCCGGAGAGGTGGAGCGGACCACCGCGGGTGCGCTGCGCATCGAGGTGCGGCCGAACAACACGCTGTTCAAGCTGGGCGACATCCACCATGCGGTGCAGACGGCCCAGGTGCAGGCGGGCGAGGCCATCATGAGCAGCCTGGTCGAGGCGATTCCGATTGCCGGTGCCGACGCCATTCCGTTCGTGGTGGCCAACCATGCCGATGCGAAGAGGCTGTGGGAGCTGCAGCGACCGCTGATCGACAAGCACTTTGCCGCACGAGGCCTGAAGGCCTTGTACGCCGTGCCCTGGCCGCCGCAGGGCCTTTACACGGCTGCGCCGGTGCGATCGGCGGCCGATTTCAAGGGCACGCGCATGCGCACCTACAACCAGGCCACCGTGCGCATTGCCGAGATGCTGGGCGCCACGCCCGTGGACGTGCCGATGGTGGACGTCAAAAGGGCGTTGGCCAGCGGCCAACTGGACAGCATGATCACCTCGGCCGTGACCGGTGTGGAGAACCAGGTCTGGAGCCAGTTCCGGCATTACTACGAGATCAACGCATGGTTTCCGAAGAACATCGTGTTCGTCAACCTGCAGGCGTTCGATGCACTGCAGCCCGCCGTCAGGCAGGCGGTGTTGAGCGCCGCCGGCGAAGCCGAGTTGCGTGGCTGGGCCATGAGCCAGGACGAGGCCGCCGGCTCCACTCGCAAGCTCAAGGCCGAAGGCATGCAGGTGGACCGCATCTCGGCAGGATTCGACGCCGAGCTCAAGCGATTGGGCGAGCGCTTCTCCCGCGAATGGGTGCGCTCGGTCGGCAATGAAGCCAATCACATCTTTGTGCCGTACTACTTCCAACGTTAGCTGCCATCCCATGCACTGTCCCGCCGGTTCGGACAAGGCGGGATTCATTCAAGACCACAAGCTGAAACACCTATGCAAGACAACATCTCTCCCCCGCGCTGGCAGTTCTGGATCGACCGCGGCGGCACATTCACCGACCTGGTCGGCCGCGACCCCGAGGGCGGCCTGCACACACTCAAGCTGCTGTCCGAGAACCCCGAGCAATACAAGGACGCCGCCGTCGAAGGCATCCGCCGGCTGCTGAAGCTCAAGCCTGGCGAGGCCGTTACCCCGGAGCGCGTCGAGTGCGTGAAGATGGGCACGACGGTGGCGACCAATGCGCTGCTGGAGCGCAAGGGTGAGCCCACAGTGCTGGTCACCACGCAAGGCTTTCGCGATGCGCTGCGCATCGCCACGCAGGCAAGGCCCCGCCTGTTCGACCGCCGCATCGTGCTGCCGGAGCAGCTGTACGAGCGAGTGATCGAGGCCGGCGAGCGCATGGATGCGCAAGGCGCCACCGTGCAGCCGCTCGATGAAGGCGCGCTGCGCTCATCGCTGAAAGAGGCCTTCGATGCCGGGCTGCGCGCCTGCGCCATCGTCTTCATGCATGGCTGGCGCTACACCGCACACGAACTTGCGGCCGAGCGCATCGCCAGGGCCATCGGCTTCACGCAGGTGTCGGTGTCGCACAAGACCAGCCCGCTCATGAAGCTGGTGCCGCGCGGCGACACCACGGTGGTCGATGCCTACCTGAGCCCGATTCTCCGGCGCTACGTGGAGCAGGTGTCGCGGCAGATGCCGGGCGTGCCGCTGTTCTTCATGCAGAGCTCGGGCGGGCTCACGCAGGCCGATCGCTTCCAGGGCAAGGACGCGATTCTTTCGGGCCCCGCGGGCGGCATCGTCGGCATGGTGCGCACCGCGCTCGATGCCGGCCATGCGCGCGTGATCGGCTTCGACATGGGCGGCACCTCCACTGACGTGTCGCACTATGCCGGCGAGTTCGAGCGTTCGTTCGAAACCCAAGTGGCCGGCGTGCGCATGCGCGCGCCAATGATGAGCATTCACACCGTGGCAGCGGGCGGCGGCTCGGTCATTGCCTTCGACGGCGCGCGGCTGCGCGTGGGCCCGGAGTCGGCGGGCGCCAATCCGGGGCCGGCCAGCTACCGGCGCGGCGGGCCGCTCACCACCACCGACGCGAACGTGCTGCTCGGCAAGATCCAGCCCACCCACTTTCCGCACGTGTTCGGCCCGAATGCCGACGAGCCGCTCGACCTTGCTGCGGCGCGCAGAGGCTTCGACGCCATGGCGCACCGCATGTCGGAAGCGACGGGCCGTACCGTGAATGCCGAAGAAGTGGCGAGCGGCGCGCTACGCATCGCCGTGGCAAGCATGGCCAATGCCATCAAGCGCATTTCGGTGGCGCGCGGCTACGACGTCACGCAGTACACGCTGCAGTGCTTCGGCGGAGCGGGCGGCCAGCATGCCTGCCTGGTGGCCGATGCGCTGGGCATGCGCAGCGTCTACCTGCATCCGCTGGCGGGCGTGCTCTCGGCTTTTGGCATGGGGCTGGCCGACCAGCTGACCATGCGCGAGCTGGCGCTGGAGCGCCGGCTCGATGCGCAGGGGCTGGCGGCGGCGCGCGATGCCGCCGGCGCGCTCGCGGACCAGGCAAAAGCAGAACTGCGCGAGCAGGGCGTGGCTGATGCGGCCATCGGCGCGGTGCACCGCGTGCAGCTTCGCTACGAAGGCACCGACACCGCGCTGGCCTGTGCGCTGCCCATGGCGGGTTCAGCCGAAGAGTCCATCGCCGCGATGCGCGAGGAGTTCGAGGCCGGCTATCGCCGCCGCTTCGCCTTCCTGATGGCAGAACGGGCACTCGTCATCGAGGCAGTGACGGTCGAAGCCGTGGGCGCCGGCGAACGCCGCGCACCGCCGGCCACCCCGGCCGATGCAGCGTCATACGCACCCGAGCCGCTGGCAGCCGTCCGCATGTACTGCGAGGCCGACGAAAAAGCCGCCGGCTGGCGCGAAGCCTCGCTGTTCGACGAGGCGGCCCTTCAGCCCGGCGCGTCCATCGACGGCCCCGCCATTCTCGCGGGCCGGAACGCCACCACGGTGATCGAGCCCGGCTGGCAGGCGCGCGCCACCGCCGCCGGCATCGAGCTGCACCGCGTGCGGCCCCGCATGGCCACCCAGGCCATGGGCACCAGCGCCGACCCGGTGATGCTCGAGGTGTTCAACAACCTCTTCATGAACATTGCCGAGCAGATGGGCCTGCGGCTGCAGAACACCGCCTATTCGGTCAACATCAAGGAGCGGCTCGACTTTTCTTGCGCGCTGTTCGACGTGCAGGGCAACTTGATCGCCAATGCGCCGCACATGCCGGTGCACCTGGGCTCGATGAGCGAATCGATCAAGACCGTGATCGACGGCAACCCCGGCATGAAGCCCGGCGACGTCTTCGTGCTGAACGATCCGTACCACGGCGGCACGCACCTGCCCGACATCACGGTGGTCACGCCCGTGTACCTGGCGTCAGCCGATGCGCGGCCTTCGTTCTACGTCGCCTCGCGCGGCCACCATGCCGACGTGGGCGGCATCACGCCGGGGTCGATGCCGCCGTTCTCCAGGAGCATCGGCGACGAGGGGGTGCTGATCGACAACTTCAAGCTGGTGGAAGGCGGCCGCCTGCGCGAGGCCGAGCTTCGCGCGCTGCTGGGAAGCGGGCCTCATCCGTCGCGCAACATCGAGCAGAACCTGGCCGACCTGCGCGCGCAGATCGCTGCCAACGAGAAGGGCGTGCAAGAGCTGCAGGCCATGGTGGCGCAGTTCGGCCGCGAGACCGTCGCCGCCTACATGGGCCATGTGCAGGACAACGCAGAAGAATCGGTGCGGCGCGTGATCACGGCACTGAAGAACGGCGAGTTCACGCTGCCGCTGGACAACGGCGCGCAGATTTGCGTGCGCGTCACGGTCGATGCGATCAAGCGCTCGGCCAAGGTCGAATTCACCGGCACCAGTGCGCAACTGCCCAACAACTTCAACGCCCCGCGCGCCATCACCATGGCGGCCGTGCTCTACGTGTTCCGCACGCTGGTCGACGATGACATTCCGCTCAACGCCGGCTGCCTGAAGCCCATCGAAGTGATCGTGCCAAGCGGCTGCATGCTCAACCCACTGCCGCCGGCCGCGGTGGTGGCGGGCAATGTCGAAACATCGAGCTGCGTGACCAACGCGCTCTACGGTGCGCTCGGCGTCATGGCCGCAAGCCAGTGCACCATGAACAACTTCACCTTCGGCGACGGCGAGCACCAGTACTACGAAACCATTTCGGGCGGCTCTGGCGCCGGCCCCGGCTTCGACGGCACGAGCGTGGTGCAGACCCACATGACCAACTCGCGGCTCACCGACCCAGAGGTGCTGGAGTTCCGCTACCCGGTGCGGCTCGACAGCTATCGCCTGCGCGCCGGCTCAGGCGGGGCAGGGCGCTGGCGCGGCGGCGAGGGCGGCGTGCGGCGCGTGCGCTTCCTGGCGCCGATGACGGCATCGATCCTCAGCAATGGCCGGCTCTACGGAGCGTTCGGTGGCGCAGGTGGCGAGCCAGGTGCAGTCGGTATCAACCGCGTGGAGCGGGCCGATGGCACTGTCGAGCGGCTGGACCACATCGGGCAGGTGCAGATGGCACCAGGGGACGTGTTCGTGATCGAGACGCCTGGCGGGGGCGGGTGGGGCGAAGGTCAGCGCTGAATTGCGCGTGTTCGCGGGCGGGGGGGCGCCCCCGCCGACGGGGTACCTTTCTCCGCGAATGTCCCCCGGCCTGCGGCCTCCTCCTTTATTTCGCTGCGCAAG
>NZ_JBBCBW010000020.1:0-108025 GCF_037204085.1 Variovorax sp. CCNWLW235
CCTCCATCGATGATGAAGGGCATGCAAACTGCGAGCCAGTTCCTAGAATTCAGCGGAGTTTTTCAACACAATCGGCCCAAAGCGGCCTCTCAAACTTCTCGAGAGCGGTCGTTGAACCCCGACTGCTTGCGATCATTTTGCAAGTACGTCATGCCAGGTTCGAAAAACCATGGAGCACCTCGATGGCCACCTCATTCAAGCACTCCGGAAAGGACGTCCGAAAAACATCCGCTCCGCGCCGGCCACGAAAACTAGCCTGCTTCAGCTTGGGTCGGAGTCTGGCTCCAATTCTGAGGACTTTAGCTAGGTCCTCAAGGAATGAGGCAGGTGCTTCAATTCCACATCGCGCTTCGGTGCCAGCCATCTCCTTGCGGCATGCCTGCCATTCCCTGTGCCGGCCAGAAGGCGAGGTCACATCATCCGGAAGCCCCGGGTGAACTGCATCGACGTTTTCATCGGCGCAGGCAAATCGCTCATCTTCGCCAGCTCTGCAACTCCATCCGCCGTGATGCGAGTCACCGTCGCCAGGCGCGATGAAAGGTAGGCTGCGGTCGAGGTCAGGGTCGTGATCTCGGCTTCGATCAGCCCCGTCGCCAAAAGCACCGAGACGTGCCGGATCTCCTCCGGACAAGCGACCCGGACGGGAAGCTGCACATGCTGCAGCCTCTTCAAAAACGAAAGCGGCATTATTCGATCCTCCATGCCGGCGCCTCCTCTCCCAAGCACGCCGGCCTGCGTTGGGTCTCGAAAAAATGTTTGTTTAGGTCTTCTTTGGCACAGCCGGTCAGTGGGTAGAACGTGAAGCCACCAAACCAGCGGTGCGGGAGGTCATGCAGCTCTCTTGGCCGGTAGGACTTCCCGAACACCGCGCTGCTTGTAACCGATTTGGCCTGATTTCTCATTGACCTGGGGCAGCTTCCGTCGCCGCAGTGGGCGGTCACGCCGGTATGTTCAGTCTATTGCGTCGCGCCATAAGCCCGTATCGGTGATTTGCTGCAGTTCCCAAAACTGCATACCGTCGAACTCCCAGAAATGAGCAAACGTGGCGCTCAAGATTTTGCTGGTTTCCGTGGCTGTGCCGTTGTAGGTGCCTCGCACGATCAGCACCGTGCCTGCATCGAAAAGCTGGTCCACCTTCACATCCAGCTGAAACAGTCGGCCGACCACCGCCCATGCCTCACCCATCATCGCGTCAAGACCGCTGTAGTTCTTTCCCAGGCCCCTTGGAAGGCCGGGAGACAACCGGCCCCTGAAGTCGGCGCGAAGCAACTGCTGTAGAGCGTCGGCATCCCCGCTGTTCAATGCTGCGTAGAGGGCGTGGCCCTTGGCCAGGATATTGGTCATGAACGGATCCCTTGCGGGTCATCAGTCGCGTTCATCGCACCGGCCTCGAATCGCCATGTACAGCGGCAAGCTGAAGGCGAGTCCGATGCCGAATGTCAGCACGACATAGATCCACGGCCGACGAACGCCGGCTGCCGGTGCGTCCTGCAACAGCCAGACCGAGAACGCCGCGGCGGCGATGTAGACGTCCCAGGTAATTCCCGCGACCAGCTTGTTGGCGGACACAGCAGCGACAAAAGGCCCCGGTGCGAAGCTGCCGCCGTCCAGGAGGAAGGCGATATTGAAGTACCACGGAGCCACCACGCCGAGCAATGCGAGGACGAAAAGGACGAGGGTTGCGTTCTTGGTCGACATGGCTGGGCATCCTATTGGCCCTGCGCGGCTGACTATAGGAAAAATGCGACATCGGCCCATGGCCGCTGTCACTGCGCCGTGCCTACCGCGAGCGCCCAGTTTTCCGAATCCCGCTGGCGGGCGGCCTCAATGAGCGTGCTCAGCGAAGCGCCGGCCAACATGCGCAGGTCGCGTGCCATGTGCGACTGGTCATAGTAGCCATGCCGCAACGCGAGTGCTGCGCCTGGCGTGCCGGTGGCAATGGCATCGCGCAGCAATCCTTCCATGCGGGCCACGCGCTGGAACAGCTTGGGCGTCAGGCCGAAGGTTCCGGCGAACACTCGTTCGAACTGCCGCGTGGAGAGGCCCGCGGCATCGGCGGGAGCCGCTGCCCGCAGGGCAACTTGCTGCAGCAGCGCCGCGCGGCGCACTCGCTCGAGATGTACTTCGTCGCGCAGGCGCTCGCGTGCGAACGTCAACAAGGAAGCCAAGCGCCGCTCGGGGACGGTCTCTGCCCTGATGCGCTCCATCAGCAGCGGCCAGGCTTGGCCGAAAACATCTGCCGCATCGGCAAACTGGTGCGGCAGAGACAGCGGGCTCGATTGCAGCAGCCCGAGCGTCCCTGTGGGCTGCAGCCGCAGCCCGGCGTAGCACAGCCGCGGCGTGCGATAAAGCGTGAGCGGCACCGCGCGGGCACTGCCCACGAATCCGTCAGGAAGGGGGACGAATGCGCCCGACGGTTCCTTGGCGAAGAACCGGCCCTCGAGGACCAGAACAAGTCCGCCCTCGACCAGCGCGGGAAAGTGGCAGGGCACCGGCTGGCTGCCTGGGCTGTCGAACGAGAGGTGCACAGCCATTGAAACCCAGGCGCTCACATCGGGGTGCGGCCGCGCGACGTGGAGTTCCATCTGCGAATTATCCGATCAAGCGCTTCGCTCATGGCAAACAGGGTGGCGTCGGCTGCTGCTTTGGCCCGGGCGGATGGGCAGCAAGCGCAGTGTCGCAATCGCCGCATAGACTCGGCCGATGCACTGCGTTTTCATTCCCGGTGTGCCATCGGCTGCATTTCAAGGGATGCATGCCGGCGGCTGGCCGACAGCTGGAAGCGCTGCATGACGGCATGCTGCGGGGAGCGCCGGTGGATGGCCCGTTGGTTCGCCCTGCTATGGCTGGCCCTGCCGGTGGCAGCCCCGACATGTGCGGGTGCAGCGCAGCCGCCCCTTGCGAATGCAGCAACGCCACAGCCCGATGGTGCTGTCCACATCACGCGGGCCGAACTGCTGTCCATCACGGGTACGGGTTATTCAGCTCCGCCGCGACGCATCGAGGACGCCGGGCTGCCGGTCGACGGATGGCAGGAAGTCAGCCTGCCGCATACGGCCGAGCGCGAACTGGTCCCCACGCCGTCAGGCGGTGTGAACACCATCACTGATTGGTATCGCATCGACCTGACCGGCTTGGCGCCCTCGGCGGAACAGCCGCGCCTTCTCTACCTGCCGCGTTGGAAGACCCTGGGCCGCATCGCGGTGTACGGCGACGGCGTGTTGCTCTACCAATCGCAAGGCAGCGCCGTGCACAACGGCTACAACCAGCCTCTGCTTGTGCCGCTGAATGCGGCGGCGAACACGCCTTCTCCAAGCTCGGTGCTGATTCGCGTCGATCGCCTGCGAAGCAGCGGCAGCGGCTTTTCGACGGTATGGGTGGGTGACCAGGGCTCGCTGGGTTGGCGCTACCAGGTTCGCCAGTTGCTGCAAGTGCAGTTGCCGTTCATGGGCAGCGCTGCGTTCCTGGCGGTTGGCGCATTCGCGTTCGCGGTGTGGCTGGGAAGAAGGAGCGAATTGCTCTACCTGCTGTTCTTTGCCATTTCGGCACTCGCCTACTTGCGCACGCTCCACTATTTTGTGAGCGGAGACTACCTGCCTATTTCGGACGAGTGGTTTGAATGGATCACCGTTGTCTCGCTGCTCTGGCTGATCATCCTCATCCACCTGTTCCTGCAGCGCTTGCATCAGCAGCGCTCGGCCTGGCTCACCCGCTTGTCGGTCGCCCTGGCGCTGGCCTGCAGTGTCGCAACGCTGCCGCACGCATCCGAGGCGATTCCAAGTCTCTACCTGCTCACGCCCCTGCTCAACCTGGCAGTGCTGCCGGTTGCGGTGCTGATCTTTGCAGTAAACCTGCACAAGGCACTGCGCGCCAGGCTGCCCGAAGGGCGACTGGTGGCGGGCTGGGCGGTGGCGGCTGTCGCATTCACTTCGTATGACGGGCTGCTGCAAAACAACCTGGTCAGCCCGGAGAGCGTGTACACCTCACCCTACGCCATCATCAGCCTGTTCTTCATCTTCTCGTACATCATGTTCCAGCGGTACACGGGCGCGTTCGCCGAGGTGGCCCGGTTGAACAAGGGCCTGGCGCAGCGCCTGCAGGCACGCGAGAGCGAGCTGGAGCAAAGCTACCAGCGGCTGCGCGTCGTCGAGAACGAGCAAATGCTGGGTGCCGAGCGCCGGCGCCTGATGCAGGACATGCACGATGGGCTGGGGTCGTCGTTGATCAGTGCCATTCGTTCGGTCGAGCAAGGCGCCATGACCGGCACCGAGATCTCCGGCGTGCTCAAGGGCTGTATGGACGATCTGAAGCTGGCCATCGATTCGATGGAGAGCGTGGATGCCGATCTGCTGCTGTTGCTGGCAACCTTGCGCTTTCGCCTGGCACCGCGCATCGAGAGCGCCGGGCTTGCGTTGCGCTGGGAGGTGCAGTCGGTGCCTGCGTTGCCCTGGCTGAACCCCGGCAGTGCACTGCACATCCTGCGCATCATGCAGGAGTGCGTGGCCAATGTGCTGCGCCACACCCGGGCCACGACCATCCGCTTCAGCACCGCGATGGACGGGCAGGGCGTGTGCGTGGTGATCGAAGACAACGGCGGAGGCTTTGCCGTGGAGGAGGTCTTGCTTCGAAGAGGCCGGGGACTGCGCAACCAGCAGCAGCGCGCAACGGCCATTGGCGGCACTGTCAACTGGGAATCCGGCAGTGCCGGAACCCGCTTCACGCTCTGGTTGCCGCTTGAACAGGTAGCCGGCACCGAATCCGTTCCCCAGTGACGCAGCCGCCCTAGGCAGCTTCTACAAAACCGGTATCGTTCTCAAATGCTGAACACCCTTGGTCCTCACTGCCACTTCGGACAACGACTCGCATCGCAGTACGGCATCGACGCGGTTCAGTCTTTCGTGAGCAGGTCGCGCCGCGGCTGCGAACTGGGCGTTGCGCGCATGCGCTATGAGCTGCCGCATCTGTTCGTGCTGGCGCCCCTGCCCACCGAAGACGCGTTCCTGCTCAGCGTGGAGATCAATCCGGGCGGCAGCCGGCGCGTCGTCCGGGACGGCAAATCGCGGCAACTGGGCCTGCAGCAGGAGGGCGCCTTTCACATTGCCGATCTTTCGCAGCGCGCCTCGGCCTACGTGAGCAGCCCGTTCCATTCGATGTTCTTCCATCTGCCGCGCGCAACCATCGATGCGTTCACAGAAGAAATGGAGATGCCGCGCATCGACCGGCTGGGCTGTGCCGCGGGCACGCTCGATCCGGTGGTCGCCAATCTGGGCCGGGCCATGCTGCCGGTGCTGATGCATCCGCAGGATGCGAGCCGGCTGTTCGTGGAACACCTGGCGCTGGCGCTGAAGGCGCATGTGGTGCATGCCTACGGCGGCGTGGCCGGGCCGGCGCCTGTGCAGTCACGAGGCCTCGCGCCGTGGCAGGAGCGCCGGGCCAAGGCGTTTCTCACGGAGCACCTTGCCGGCGACGTATCGCTGGGCGATGCGGCGCGCGAATGTGCGCTGTCGCGCAGCCACTTCAGCAAGGCGTTCAAGCAGACGACGGGGCAGACGCCGCATGCATGGCTCGTAGCGCAGCGCGTGCAAGCGGCGCGCCGCCTGCTGGGGCAGCCGCGTCTTCCAATCGCGGAGATTGCCACCGCCTGCGGCTTTTCCGACCAGAGCCATCTGACGCGGGTGTTTACCGCGCACACGGGCACGTCTCCCGCGCGCTGGCGGCGCCTGAACGCGGGCTGATTCGTGCGCTGATTCGCGCACTGTGCTGAGGGTTCAGAGCGACCTCGGCAGCAGCGCCGGAACCAGCTGCCGGTTCAGCTGCTTCACCCACCACTGGAGCGCCTTTCCCTTGGCGCCGGTCTTCCAGGCAAGCCAGAACGCCTCGGGGGCGCGCGGCTCTTCGGTCTGCAGCTCGATGAGCGTGCCGCGCTTCAGTTCGCCCTCGATGCACGCCCGGGGTAAAAAGCCATGCCCCAGGCCCGCGGCCTGGCAGGCGATCTTCGCGGCCATGCTGGGTACGGCCACGCGGTGCTGGCCGGCGAGCAGCCCCACGGTGCGGTCGGAGAGAGTGCGCGCGCTGTCGCTCACCACGATGGCGTTGTGCTCCAGCAGGTCGCCGCGATGCAGCGGCCGCTCGAGACGCGTCAGCGGATGCGTGGGCGCCACGCAGAACGCGAACTCGAGGCTGCCCACCATCACCGCCTGGTAGCCCCCGCCGGCCGGCCCTTCGCCTGCGGCAATGACGATGTCGGCACGCCCCTCGCGCAATGCCTCCCAACTGCCGGTGAGCGCCTCGCACCCGATGCGCAGCCGCGTGCCGCAGCGCAGCGCCTCGAATGCGCGAATGTCGTCGATCAGTGCCTGCGTGGGAATCAGCGAGTCGTGCACCAGCCGCAGCTCCGATTCGAAGCCGGTGGCGATCTGCCGCATGCGCGATTCGAGATCGCCCGCGGCGCCGAGCAGCCAGCGGCCTTCCTTGAGCATTTCTTCGCCGGCCGCGGTGAGTGTCACGCGCGGCCCGTTGCGCACGAACAGCAGCATGCCCAACTGCTCCTCGAGCTTGCCCACGGCGTACGAGATGGTCGAGGGCACCTTGTTCAGGCGCGCGCCCGCGGCGGCGAACGAGCCGTGGCGTGCGATGGCGTCCACCAGTTCGATGGCTTCGAGACTGAGCTTGAGCACGGCAAGTCCTTCAAGAATTGAATCATCGAAAAATTCGATGATTGACGGCTAAAAGTTTCGTCAACAGGCCTTGGTGAAAGCAAGATGATTCAGCCATGCCTCTGAGATTCTTCTCCGAAGCGATTGTGAATCACATCGAACCAAACAACCACCAAGGGCCTCAATCATGTTGGAAATTCGCAGCGCCAATGACCGCGGACTTGCAGACTTCGGCTGGCTCAAGTCCCGCCATACCTTTTCTTTTGGCCACTACCACGACCCGGAGCAAGAGGGCTTCTCGGACCTGCTGGTGATCAACGACGACCGCGTGCATCCCGGCCGCGGCTTCGGCACCCACCCGCACCGCGACATGGAAATCTTCTCGTACGTGCTCGACGGCGCGCTCGAGCACAAGGATTCGATGGGCACCGGTTCCGTCATTCGCCCCGGCGACGTTCAGATGATGAGTGCCGGTACCGGCGTGCGCCACAGCGAGTTCAATTCGTCCGCCACCGATCCGCTGCACTTCCTGCAGATCTGGATCGTGCCGAACGCCAAGGGCGTTGCACCGCGCTACCAGCAGGTGCACTTTGCGCCCGAAGAAAAGCGCGGCCGCCTGCGGCTGATCGTCTCGCCCGAGGGCACCGACGGCTCGCTTGCCGTGCACCAGGACGCCCGCGTCTACGCCGGCCTGTTCGACGGCGATGAAGCCACCTCGCTCACGCTCGGCCCCGATCGCCACGCCTATGTGCATGTGGCGCGCGGCAGCGTGGAAGTGAACGGCCAGCGGCTGGGCGAGGGCGACGGTGCGCGGGTGCGCGGCGAACAGCGGCTCGACCTGGCGCGCGGCCAGGGCGCCGAGGTGCTGGTGTTCGACCTGCGCCCGAAAGAGTTGCCTTCCTTCTGACATTGCACATGCGCCCGTGGCCGGCGCGGACGGCAAATGTCCAAACGGCCTCACTAATCGACAAGACACGCATCGGCGCCGAAACGACGATGCATGGCAACGCAAGACCTGATTTTTTTCACCAACTCACGGAGAGTCCCATGTCCATCAAAGCCACCCCCACCGCCGGCTCCAAGCTGCTGACCCCCGCCGACCACACGCTGGTCATGATCGACTTCCAGTCGCAGATGGCATTTGCCACGCACTCGATCGACGCGGTGAACCTGCGCAACAACGCCGCCCTCGTGGCTAATGCGGCGGCCGGTTTCGGCGTGCCGACCATCCTCACGACCGTGGCCGAGAAGAGTTTCTCGGGCCCTATGTTCAGCGAGATCACCGATGCCTTCCCGGGCCAGAAGATGCTCGACCGCACCTCGATGAACACCTGGGAAGACGCCGCGGTGATCGACCGTGTGAACGAGATCGGCAAGAAGCGCATCGTGCTGTCCGGCCTCTGGACCGGCGTGTGCATCGTCGGCCCGGCGCTGTCGGCCATCGACCAGGGCTTCGAGGTGTTCGTCATTGCCGATGCCTGCGGCGATGTGTCCACCGAGGCGCACAACCGCGCCATGGACCGCATGGTGCAAGCCGGCGCACAGCCGATGACCTCGCTGCAATACCTGCTCGAGCTGCAGCGCGACTGGGCCCGCACCGACACCTACGAACTCACCACCGGCATCGCGAAGAAGTTCGGCGGCGCCTACGGCCTGGGCGTAACCTACGCCAAGACCATGTTCGGCGCCCACGAAGGCTGATGGCCAGGTGAACGGAATGAAGCCCTACGTCCTGTCGCTCGCGCTCGGCCTGCTGGTCGGTGTGATCTACGCACTGTTCCAGGTGCGCTCGCCGGCCCCGCCGGTCATCGCCCTCGTGGGGCTGCTCGGCATCTTGCTCGGCGAGCAGATCCCGCCGCTCATCAAGAGCGTGATCAAGCCAGATGCCGTGGCCACCTCGTGGCTGCGGCACCAGGTCAAGCCGCATGTGTTCGGCGAACTGCCGCAATGCGCCAAGGCCGAGGCCGGCACCGCGGCCGGAAAGAAGGACGCCTGACATGGCCGGCACCACCGCCCCCCAGCTGATCCTGCACAACGGCCGCTTCACCACGCTGGACCGCGCCAACCCCGTGGCCGATGCCGTGGCCATTGCGGACAGCCGCTTTACCCGCGTGGGCCGCGCGCAAGACATCCTGCCGCTGGCGGACGGCAGCACCCGGGTCATCGACCTGCAGGGCAGGCGCGTGCTGCCGGGCCTCATCGACAACCACCTGCACATCATTCGGGGCGGGCTCAACTTCAACCTCGAGCTGCGCTGGGACGGCGTGCGCAGCCTGGCCGACGCCATGGCGATGCTGAAGCGCCAGGTGGCGATCACGCCCGCGCCGCAGTGGGTGCGCGTGGTGGGCGGCTTCACCGAACACCAGTTCGTTGAGAAGCGCCTGCCGACCATTGAAGAGCTCAACGCCGTGGCGCCCGACACGCCGGTGTTCCTGCTGCACCTGTATGACCGCGCGCTGCTCAACGGCGCGGCGCTGCGCGCGGTGGGCTACACCAGGGACACCCCCGCACCGCCCGGCGGAGAAATCGTGCGCGACGCGGCCGGCAACCCGACCGGGCTGCTGCTGGCCAAGCCCAACGCGAGCATCCTCTACGCCACCCTGGCCAAGGGCCCCAAGCTGCCCTTCGAATACCAGCTCAATTCCACGCGCCACTTCATGCGCGAACTCAACCGCCTGGGCGTGACCGGCGCCATCGACGCGGGCGGCGGGTTCCAGAACTTCCCCGAGGACTACCAGGTGATCCAGCAGCTGGCCGATGCCGGCCAGCTCACTATTCGCCTGGCCTACAACCTGTTCACGCAAAAGCCCAAGCAGGAGAAGCAGGACTTCCTCAACTGGACCGCCAGCTCCAGGTACAAGCAGGGCGACGACTACTTTCGCCACAACGGCGCGGGCGAGATGCTGGTGTTTTCGGCGGCCGACTTCGAAGACTTTCGCCAGCCGCGGCCCGACATGGCGCCCGAAATGGAAGGCGAGCTCGAAGAAGTGGTGCGCGTGCTGGTGCAGAACAAGTGGCCGTGGCGCATGCACGCCACCTACGACGAAACCATCGACCGTGCGCTCGACGTGTTCGAGAAGGTCGACCGCGACACGCCGCTCGCGGGCCTGAACTGGTTCTTCGACCACTGCGAGACCATCTCCGAAAAATCGATCGACCGCATCGCCGCGCTCGGCGGCGGCATTGCGGTGCAGCACCGCATGGCCTACCAGGGCGAATACTTCGTCGAGCGCTACGGCGCCGGTGCGGCCGAAGCCACGCCGCCCGTGAAGCGCATGCTCGAAAAAGGCGTCAGGGTGTCCGCAGGCACCGACGCCACGCGCGTTGCCTCGTACAACCCGTGGGTGTCGCTCTCGTGGCTGGTCACCGGCAAGACCGTGGGCGGCATGCAGCTCTACCCGCAGCGCAACTGCCTGGACCGCGAGGCCGCGCTTCGCATGTGGACCGAGAACGTGACCTGGTTCTCGAACGAGGTTGGCAAGAAGGGCCGCATCGAAGCCGGCATGCTGGCCGACCTAGTGGTGCCTGACCGCGACTTCTTCGCCTGCCCCGAGTCCGAGATTGCCGACACCACGGCGCTCCTGACCATGGTCGGCGGCAAGGTGGTGTATGCCGCGGGGCCGTTCCAGCCGCACGACGAAGGCGCGCCGCCGCCGGCCATGCCCGACTGGTCGCCGGTGCGCAGCTTCGGCGGCTATGGCGGCTGGGCGAATACCGGGGGAACTGCCGAGGGCGCACCGCTGCAAAAGGCGATGCGCCACGCGGCCATGGCCTGCGCGTGTGCCAACAACTGCAGCGTGCACGGCCACCAGCATGCAACGGCCTGGAGCAGCAAGCTGCCGATTGCCGACCTGAAGAGCTTCTGGGGCGCGCTGGGCTGCGCCTGCTGGGCGGTGTGATGGCGACGATGCGCCGGACCACTTCACCCGCGGTGCGCTGGGTCGCCTTGCTGCTGCTCTGCGCGGCCTACCTGCAGGGCGGCATCAACAAGGCCCTGGACTTCAACGCGGCCATCGCCGAGATGAACCACTTCGGCCTGTCGCCCGCCGCGCCGCTGGCGGTGGCCGTCATCGTGCTGGAGCTGGGCGCCTCGGCGCTCATTCTCACGGGCTTCCTGCGCTGGCTCGGCGCGCTGGCACTGGGCGGCTTCACTCTGATGGCGACCTTCGTCGCGCTGCGCTTCTGGGAAATGCCGCAGCCCGAGCGCTTCATGGCCGCCAATTCATTCTTCGAACACCTGGGCCTGGTCGGCGGCTTTGTGCTCGTGGCCTGGCTCGACCTGAAAGAGCGCACCCATGACTGATTCCCCCAAAGGCGCTGCCGCTTCGCCGCCCGGCGCCTTTGCGCCGCTGCGCCAGCCGGTGTTCGCGGTGCTGTGGGCGGCCACCGTGCTAGGCAACATCGGCAGCTTCATGCGCGACGTGGCGAGCTCGTGGCTGGTGACTGACCTTTCGGCCAACCCGACCGCGGTGGCGCTGATCCAGACCGCGGCCACGCTGCCGATCTTTCTGCTGGCGATTCCGGCGGGCGTGCTCTCCGACATCCTCGACCGGCGGCGCTTTCTTATTTTTGTGCAGCTGGTGCTCGCGGCCGTGAGCGGCACCCTGCTGGTGCTCTCCCATACCGGCACGCTCACTGTCGAATACCTGATCGCGCTGACGTTCGTCGGCGGCATTGGTGCGGCACTCATGGGTCCGACCTGGCAATCGATCGTGCCCGAGCTGGTGCCCCGCAGCGACCTGAAGAGCGCGGTCGCGTTGAACTCGCTCGGCATCAACATCGCGCGCTCCATCGGCCCGGCGGCGGGCGGGCTCATTCTCGCGAGCTTCGGCGCCGCGGTGACCTATGGCCTGGACGTGCTGAGCTATGTGTTCGTCATTGCGGCGCTGATCTGGTGGAAGCGCCCCGCAGCCGTCGACACCGGGCTGTCAGAAAACTTCTTCGGCGCTTTCCGCGCCGGCATCCGCTACACGCGAGCGAGCAAAGAGCTGCACGTGGTGCTGCTGCGCGCGGCGGTGTTCTTTGTGTTCGCAAGCTCTGTGTGGGCGCTGCTGCCGCTCGTGGCGCGCCAGATGCTCGGCGGCACGGCGGGGTTCTACGGCGTGCTGCTTGGCGCCGTGGGCGCGGGCGCCATCGGCGGAGCGCTGTTGATGCCGCGGCTGCGCAAGCGGCTCGATGCCGACGGCATGCTGCTGCTGGCTTCGCTGCTCAGCGCTGCCGTGATGGGCGGGCTGGTCTTTGCACCCCCGCAATGGCTCGCGGTAGGCCTCTTGTTGTTGCTGGGGCTGGGCTGGATCATCGCGCTCACCACGCTCAACGGCGTGGCGCAGTCCATCTTGCCGAACTGGGTGCGCGGCCGCGGGCTGGCCGTGTACCTCACGGTGTTCAACGGCGCAATGGCGGCCGGCAGCCTGGGCTGGGGCCTTGTCGCACAGCAGATCGGCGTGCCCTACACGCTGGTGGCCGGCGCCGTGGGCCTGGTGGTGGCCGGCCTCATATTCCACCGGGTACGCCTGCCCGCAGGCGAAGCCGACCTGCAGGCGTCGAACCACTGGCCGGAGCCGCTGCTGGCCGAGCCCGTGGCGCATGACCGCGGGCCGGTGATGGTGCAGGTCGAGTACCGCATTCGCAAGGAAGACCGGCCTGCGTTCATGGAGGCGATGAGGCGCCTGTCGCTCGAACGCCGCCGCGACGGCGCCTACGCATGGGGCGTGACCGAGCACACCGGCGACGCGGAGCGCGTGATGGAGTGGTTCCTCGTCGAGTCCTGGGCCGAGCACCTGCGCCAGCACCAGCGCGTGTCGCATGCCGACGCCGACCTGCAGAACGAAGCCGTGCGCTTTCACATGGGGCCCGGAAAGCCCGAGGTGCACCACTTTCTTTCCCTCTGATTTTTCGATGTCCGCCTTCTTTTTCCTTCCTTCTTTCCCTCCACTCCACTACCACTGAAAAACCATGACCACACTGACATTGCGCGACGGAACCGAGCTCTACTACAAGGACTGGGGCACGGGCCAACCCATTCTCTTCAGCCACGGCTGGCCGCTCAGCGCCGACATGTGGGATGCCCAGATGCTGTTCTTCGCGGAACGCGGCTACCGCGTCATTGCGTTCGACCGCCGCGGTTTCGGCCGCTCGAGCCAGCCGTGGACCGGCTATGACTACGACACCTTTGCCGACGACATCGCCGAGCTGATCGAAAAGCTCGACCTCAACGACGTCATCCTGGCCGGCTTCTCGATGGGCGGCGGCGACGTGACCCGCTACATTGCGCGCAAGGGCAGCTCGCGCGTGGCCAAGCTTGCGCTCATCAGCGCCGTGACGCCGCTGTTCATGAAGACCGACGACCACCTCGTGGGCCCCGACGCGTCGCTGTTCGCGAGCATTCGCGCCGGCCTGGCCGCCGACCGCCCGCAGTTCCTCGACGACTTCAGCACGCTCTTCTACGGCACCAACCGTCCCGGCGCCACCGTGTCGCAAGGCGTCTTCAAGCAGACGCTGCAGATCGCGCTGCAGGCATCGATCAAGGCCACGATCGACTGCGTGACCGCGTTCTCGGAAACCGACTTCCGCCCCGACATGGCCAAGATCGACGTGCCCACGCTCGTGATCCACGGCGACGACGACCAAGTGGTGCCGATCGATGCCACCGGCAGGCTGGCGGCCAAGATGATCAAGGGCAGCCAGTTCAAGGTGTACGCCGGCGCGCCGCACGCCACCTGCACCACCCACAAGGACCAGGTGAACGCAGACCTGCTGGCGTTTATCAAGGGCTGACCGCACATTGCGAGCGCGGGCATGCAAGGCGCGTACGGCGACCTCCTCGGTCGCTACTTCGATCTGCCTTCGGTGCCCGCTCTCGTCATGCTTGCGGCGCCCAAGGCGCCGTTCGTTGCAACGCGCATCACCTGCATGCCCGGCCAACTGGGCATGAAGCATGAGATTCCTCCCGAAGACGCCTTCCTGGTGACCCTGCACCTTGCCGGTGTGGGCCACCACGAGTTATGGGTGCGTGGCCGGCCTTCGGTGGTGCGCGGCTATGCGCGCGGTGCCATCAGCATCGTCGACCTGCGCGACGAGGTGGCGAGCTACCTCGGCAGTCCGCTCGATGCTCTTCATTTCTACCTGCCGCGCGCGTTGATGAACGCGGTGACCGAAGCGGCAGGCCTGCCGCGCGTGAGCGGCATCGCCTGCCCGCCGGGGCTGGTCGACCCGGTCATGAAAAGCCTGGGTGCGGCGGTGCTGTGCCTGCTCGAAGGGCCGCGGCGCGAAAGCTCGGCCGTGAGCGAGCACCTGGCAATCGCGATCTGTGCCCACCTGGTTCATCGCTTCGGGGGCAGGTCGACACGGTTCCGGCGCTAGTTTTCAACCCGCATCCTGCGCCGCCAGATGCCTGGGGGCACGCCGGAATGCTGCGAGAAAACGCGGGAAAAGTGGCTCTGATCGGCAAACCCGCAGGCCGCGGCAATGTCCGCCAGCGAGGTGCCGGGATTCATGAGGAGCGCGCGCGCGTGCTCCAGCCGCTGCGCTATCAGCCATTGATGAGGCGTGCAGCCGGTGGTCTCGCGGAAGGCATGAATGAAATAGCTGCGTGAAAGCCCGCACGCATCGGCGATCTCGGTGATTGAAATGCTGCCGTCGAACTTGCTGCGCAGCATTTCCTTGGCACGCGCCTCGTGCGAGCGCGACAGGATCCGGTTGGTGCGGGGTGCAGAGCTTGCCGCGCCGCCGTAGGTTTCGACGAGATAGCTCGTCATGGCAACACTCAGCTGCTCGACGAACAGCATGCTCGCGCAGGCGGGGTTCTCGAGGGCCGGCGTCAGGGCTTCGGCAAGATTGAGCAGCACCTCGTCGCGTGCGCCAGCCACATGGGCAAGGCTGCCGATGCGCTTGCCCGGCTTTTCTTCGATGGCCCGCTCGAGGCTGGCCTGCGATATTTCGAGCAGCACAAAATCGAAAGGGCGCTGGATGTCGGCACGATAGCGTTCAGAAAAACCGCGGATGTAGATCGATCCCCTGTCGAAGTCGTGGCACGAGGCATGCCGCCCGGCCACGATGCGCCGGCTGTGGCCGTCGCGCATCGAAATGCCGAGCAGCACGCCGCGAGCGCTGGGCTCCGTCTCCACATGGTGGAGGTGGGGCAGGGCCATCGTCTTGCGATGGATTCCGACTCCGTTCGCGCACAGGCCCTGATCCCGTTGAAGATGGCTGGACATGCATCCCAGCGTGTCCTTGGGTGCAGGCTCGATACGCAGCGGCGCAGCCTGCGGAGCCGGGTTGAACATATTTTTGCTTTGCGCCAGAGGGCCGCTTTCAACGTGCATGAACGGGTGGAACAGGAAGGGGAGTTGGCGACAGCCTATTTGCCGATTTCGCAGCAATTGCAGATAGAAGGTTAGCGCGCTTTCTTGAAGATTTTGCTGCAACCCAAGGCAGTCGACCTCGACAAAGTTGCCGAACGAGATGGCTACTCGCCATCCAACCGGTCCCGCCGCATGGCACGCCACAGCGCGAGGTCGTAGCCGATCTTCAGCAGCCCGCAGGCGATGAGCGGCAGCGAGATCCATCCGGCGGCAAACAGCGCACCGCTGATCGTCGGGCTGATGGCCGCAGCAAGGCTGCGCGGCACGGCCGTGAAACTCGCCGCGGCGCTGCGCTCCGCCGGCGTGACCACCGCCATCACATACGCCGTTCGCGTGGGCACGTCCATCGACGACAGCGCACTGCGAACCATCAATAGCCCGAGCGCGATCGGCAAGCTGGGCGCCAGCGCCGCAAGTACCAGGCAGACGTTGGCCGGCAAGTGCGTGAAGACCATGGTGTTGAGCAGGCCGATGCGTCGGGCGACCACCGGTGCGGCAAGCTGCGATGCCGCGCCGAGCAAACCGGTCCAGAAGAAGAACACGCCGGCCTGGGTCAGCGAGAGGCCGAACCGCTCGAGCAGCCACAGCGACATCAATGCGTTGATCGCAAGCCCACCTGCAAACGAATCGACGCTGAAGAGCGCCGCGAGCCGCATCACCACGCGCCGCGATGGTCCGAGCGGCGCTGGTGCGGCGGGCGCGCTGTCCGCGTTGTTACTGGTGCCGGCGTGGGCGGGCAGATTGCGGTAAAGCCAGAACACAGCCAGCCCGATGGCCGCGTAGACCACGAACATTCCGCGCAGTGCGACGAGCCGCGTGACCTCGCTGTGCCGAACCAGCCAGTCGGGCACGGCCGCGGCCAGTGCACCCAATGCCGCGCACAGCGCACCCAGCAGGCTGTAACGCGCGAACAGGGCCGTGCGCGCATGGCCCTGCGCCGCCGCGGCCAGGCGTGCATGCTCCAGTGGAAGGAACACGCTGACATCGCCCGAGCTGGGGTTGAGCGTGCCGACCAGCGCGACGACCAGCAACGGCCAGAACGACGTCAGGCCCGCAAAGCCGAGGCCCGTGGCTGCCATCAGCAAGGCGGCGGTGCGAAGCAGCCGGCCGCCCGCGAAGCGATACCCCCAAGCGCCCACTGCAAGGGTGGCAAGCGCCGAGCCCAGCATCGTCGCCGTGGCAACGATGCCGACCTCCAGCGTACCCAGCCCGATCGACAGCAGATAGGCCGGCAACAGCACGGCCATGTAGCCGTCACCGAAGGCGCGCAGCCCTCGAGCAGCGAGCAAAGGCACGGCGCCCGGATCGACCCCGGCCGGCAGGAGGCTTGCGAGACCGTTGCGCGGCCCGGGGGAAGGCGCGGCGCTCATAGGCTTTGCGTGGGGAGCTTGGCCTCGACCGGCCGGCCCGCGGCTTGCCAGCCGTCGAGGCCGCCGCGCAAATAGCGCGCATCGAGGCCCATGGCGCGCAGCCGCATGGCGGTGCTGCGTCCGACCTCATGGCCGTAGACGCAATAGACCACGACGCCGCGGCCGGCCGGCAACTCGGAGGCCCACCGGTCCACGGCCGACGGATCGCGCCACGTGGCTCCCGGGATCATTGCGGTCGCCTGCTCGAACACGCCGGCCCGCCGAACGTCGAGCAGCGTCGATCCGGCGACCTCGTCGTGCGTTGCACCGAAGGGCTCACTGGCGGCGTGCACAGCCTGCTGGTAGCGCTCGTACACCCGAGCCCAGTGAATGTTTTCCATGAAGGTGTCGACATCCACGCCCGAACCTCCGCCATGGGCCTTGCCCATGGCCGCGAACTCTTCACGCCATCGTTCGACACTGCCGAAGTTGGCCATGAGGGCCAGCGCCATGGCCGGCTCCATCGGTTCGCTGTTGCCGCCAAGCGAGGCGAAGTACAGCTCGTGCAGCAGCATCGGGTCGAAGGGGGAAAGCTGGAGGGGAACGGGCGCAGAAAGCGCGTGCGATGCGTCAGGCAGGGTAGTGTCCACGGGGTGCTCCGTTGTGAGTCACCAGCGCTTGGACGGGACACCGTCTAACTTTGCAGAACGGGAGGCTGTTTTCCCGATGCAGTCATCGTACACCGGCTTTGGAAGCCTTGCGCGCCATGGCGCCGAGCGTGCGCAGGCCCTTTTCGATCCGCGTGTCCCAGCCATGGCCGCCGCTCAGCCGCAGGCAGTGCGCGTATTTGCCGCTGGCCGAGAACACGACGCCGGGCGCGAAGCAGATACCTTTCTCTAGCGCTTCTGCAAACAGCACGCGCGTGTCGGCCGGCTCGGGCAGCTCGACCCACAGCACAAAATTTCCTTCGGGCCGAGACACCTTCGTGCCCGGCGGAAACGCCTGCTCGATCACCCGCGTCATGCGTTCGAGGGTTTCGGCAAACTCGCGCCGGATGCGGCGCAGGTGCCGGTCGTAGTCGCCATTGGAGAGAAAGGTGGCCAGCGCCACCTGGGTCAGCACGGGCGTGGCAAGGCTCGTGGCGAACTTGGTTTCGAGCGCCCGTGCCATGTGCCGGCCGGTTGCGATCCAGCCGATGCGGTAGCCGGGCGCGAGCGTCTTGGAAAAAGAGCCGCAGTAGATGACGTTGTCGTGCGTGTCGAGTGCGCTGAAGGGCAGGGGCCGTTCCTCGCCGAAGTGAACGTCGCCGTACACGTCGTCTTCGATCAGCGGCACGCCATGCTTCGCGAGCAGGCGCAGCACGGTGCGCTTGTTCTCTTCGGGCATGGTGCAGCCCAGCGGATTGCTGAAGCTCGACGCCAGCACGCAGGCGCGCACCTTGCCAGAGGCCACGCTGTCGCCCAGCGCATCGACGTCCACGCCGGTGACGGCATCGGTCGGCAACTCGACCACCTTGAGCCTTTTCGCCCGCAAGACCTGAAGCAGACCGAAGTAGGTGGGCGATTCGATCGCGACCGTGTCGCCGGGCTCCGTGACCGCGTCGAGCGCGAGCGCCAGCGCCTCGGTGCAGCCGCAGGTAATGGCAATGTCGTCCGGCGACAGCGCCTGGCCGTAGCGCAGCGCGCGCCGGGCAATCTCCAGGCGCAGCGACATCTCGCCGCGCGGCGGGGAGTAGGTATTGCTCTGACCGCCCTTCACGCGTGCCGTGCGTGCAAGCACGAGATCGAGCTTGGACGAAGATAGCAGCCGCTGGTTGGGAATCGCGCAGCCGAGCGGCACCAGGGTGTCGTCCGACGCATGCTCCAGCAGGTCGAGCATGAGGCCCGAAAGCTCCACCTTGGCGGGTCGGATCGAATGCCGCGTGGTTGTTGGAACCGGTAACGCGGGCGGCGCCTTGGCAACGTAGTAGCCCGACTGCGGCCGCACCTCGAGGATGCCGCGGTCTTCGAGCAGGCGGTAGGCCTGCACGGCCGTGCTGAGGCTGGTGCGTTGCTGCGTGCTGATCTCCCGCAGCGACGGCGCCCGCATGCCCGGGCGCAGCGCACCGCGGCCGGCCAGGCCGGCCACGAAATCGGCGACTTCTTCATAGCGAAACCTGGGAGAGTGCGACACGGCTGAATCCTGCTTTCATGAATGGCACGGCGCTCAACTGTACTGCACCAAATTTCAAGAAATTGTGGCTGTTATCGCGAGTCACAAAACGGCAATATCAATGCCCAGCCACACCAATCGATCAAGCAGCAGTACATGGCACGGTTTCCGGACAACGAAATCATTTCCCTGGTCAGCAAGGCGCCCCGATTCGACCTCGCGGAAAGCGTGGGACCGAGCGTGCGGCTCGCGGAACTGATCGACATGGCCTTCGCGGACGACGCCGATTTTTCGCTGGACTACGGAACGGCGGCGGGCAACCCGGAGCTGCGGCAGGAGATCGCGACCGAAAGCGGCGTGCACGCCGACGACGTCGTGGTCACGGTCGGCGGCATGCACGCGCTCTTTCTCATTGCCTTCACGCTGTGCCAGGCGGGCGACGAAGCCATCGTGGCCGAGCCGGTGTTTCCGCTCGCGCGCAATGCGCTGACCGCGGTGGGCGCCGTGACGCGCCCACTGGCGCTCAGCTTCGACACGGGCTACCGAATCGACCTGGAGGCGCTCCGAAAGCTGATGTCCCCGAAGACGAAGCTGGTGAGCCTGGCTTCGCCGCAGAACCCCTCGGGCGTTGCGATTCCCGAGCAGACCCTGCGCAACATCCTAGCCATGCTGGCCGAGCACGCGCCCGATGCCTGGCTGCTGATCGACGAAACCTACCGGGAAGCCGCCTACGGCGAAGATGCCGCCGCGCCGAGCGCCGCATGCCTCGGGCCGAAGGTCATCTCGGTTTCTTCGCTGTCCAAGTCCCATGGGTCGGCGGGCTTGCGCATCGGCTGGGCCATCACACGCGACACCGCACTGCGCCAGGCGCTGGTGACGGCAAAGTTCAGCACGGTGATCTCGTGTTCGCCGGTCGACGAGGCGCTTGCACTGGCCGTGTTCAGGCAGCGCGAGCGGATCATCGGCGAGAGGCGCAAGCTCCTCGCGCAAAACCTGCAGCTGGTCGAGAACTGGGTGCTGCGCCATCCGGGCCACATCGACTGGGTGCGCCCGGACGCGGGTGCGTTGTGCTGCGTGCGGCTCAAGCCCGAAGTCTTCGACGCCGCGGCGGTCGAACGCTTCTATGCGACGCTGGCCAGGTACAGCACGCGCGTCGCGCCCGGCGCGTGGTTCGGAGACGATCCGCTGGTGTTCCGGCTCGGCTTCGGCTTGCCAACGCTCACGGCGCTGGCCATCGCGCTGGAATGCGTGTCGGTGGCGTTGACCGAGGCCACGCGGGCGCCGGAGGGCGCGGCCGCTTTCTAGCCGGTGCTTTGCCCGCGCTGCGTCCAGCGCAGCGACACCCAGGTGCCTTCGCCGCGGCGGCTCTCGATACGCAGCCGCGCGCCGATCGCGTCGGCCTGCTCGCGCAGCCCCACGATCCCGTAGTGCCCCGCGGCACCCGCGCTCGGCTCGAAGCCGATGCCGTCGTCGCCGATCTCCAGCTCGACTTCATCGCTTGCGACGCTGTGCAGGCGGATCAGCAGGCGACGTGCGCCCGCATGGCGCTCGACGTTGCGCAGCACTTCCTCGCACATGTGAAACACGGTTTCCGCCGGCTCGGCCGCCAGGTCGGACAGCGCGGGGTCCATCTGGCAGTCGAGCTCGATGCCGGTGCGCTCGCTCAGGCTCTTGGCCAGCTCGGCCAGCGCCGCGCCCAGCCCGATGTCGCGCACCGGGTTGCTGCGCAGCTGGTCGATGGCGCGGCGTGCCTCGTCCAGCCCGTCGCGCGCCGCGCGCTCGGCCCTGACCAGTTCGTCCGGCAGCGCATCGGGCCGGCTCGATGCCAGGTGCTTGAGCACGCGGATCTCGGTGAGCATTGCCATCATCGAATGCGCCAGCGTGTCGTGCAGCCCGCGCGCCAGGCGCAGGCGCTCGCGCACCACCGCGGCATCGCGTGACTCCTGCGCGAGCCGGCTGATCTCTTCGGTGCGCTGCCGCACGCGCTCGTCCAACTCGGCATTGAGCCGGCGCAACTCGTCGCGTTCGCGCTGCAGCGTATTCAGCAAACGGTCGAGCGCGCTGCCCAGCCGCGCGGCTTCGTCGGCACCTTGCGGCACCTCGATGCGCGTTGCGCTCCCGGCCAGCACCGCGTCAGCCGAATGGGCAATCACGCTCACGCGCCGCGTGAGGCGGTGCGCCACGATGATGCCGGCGACAGCGGCCGCCAGGCCCAGCAGGCTCAGAACGATCGAGATGCGCCATTCGATGGCCGTGGCAAAGGCCGCGACCGATTCGACCGGCTGGATCACCACCGCCTGCCAGCCGAGCCGGCGCAGCGTGCCGTCGCGGGCATTGGGCGGAGAGGCGATCAGGTAGGGCCGGTTGTCCAGGAGCCGCCGGGTGCGAATGCGCGTGGGCAGGTCGGATCCGTCGTTGCCCAGCCCGGCTACGACGGGGTCGAATGGCGTGATGGGGTCGCCCACATCCTGCCAGCGCTTGCCCAGCAGCACACCCGGCCCGTGGCGCACGATGCCGTCGCGGTCGATCAGCAGCCATTCGCCGGGCGAGGCGCGGATTTCGGCCACCATCTTCTCCACCCAGCTCCAGCTCAGGTTGGCCGCCA
The DNA here is from genome assembly GCF_037204085.1 of Variovorax sp. CCNWLW235. NCBI lineage: Bacteria > Pseudomonadati > Pseudomonadota > Betaproteobacteria > Burkholderiales > Comamonadaceae > Variovorax > Variovorax sp. CCNWLW235. Next base: position 21,125 of record NZ_JBBCBW010000020.1, read on the forward strand.
CCACGCCGATGATCGCCCCGTCGGCATTGCGCACCGGCGCGGTGAGCTTCAAAAAGCGCTCACGCGGCGAGCGGCCTTCCTCGATCCATGCGGCGTTCAGGCCTTGCGAAATCCACGCGTGCTGATTGACGTTCTGGCCGACCACCTGCTCGTCGGTCGCCGCGACGATGAAGCCGTCGGCATCGGTCACCGCCAGCCAGATCAGGTCGGGCACGCCGCGGCGCACAGCCTCGAGCGACCGCTTCAGGCGTGCGCCTTCGCTGTGCTGCACGTCTTCCGAAAGCATGGCCGCCACCACGCTGACCGCCTGCAGCCGAAGCAGCAGTGCGGTGTCGAGCTCGGCGTTGACGTGCTCGGCCGCGGCTTCCAGCCGCTGGCCGTGCTGCTCGAGCAGCGTTGCACGCACGAAGCTGCGCAGCCACAGGTTGGACACCAGTGCCAGGCACAAGGTGAGCGCAATCAGCAGCCAGCCGATCGCGGCGGCCATGGAGCGCCGTGGGTCGATGCGACGTGCGAGGTTCATTGGCTGCGGATTCTCGCAAACGCGAGCCGTGACTTTCGGCATGGGTAGTTCCCCTGAGTCCTCGGGGTTTGTCTCGACTCGTCGCGTGACTTCCGGCAGGCGCGCCGGCGGCGGTTTGCGGCAACAGTTGCACCCATCGCGATCCGTGCCCCCAGCGCGACTGATTCCCAACCCTGCAACGTGCCGCGACGCGATCGGCGCGACTACGAATGGAGACGAAGCGAATGAACCCCACTTCCCCGACATACATCTCATCCGGCGCGCCGCCGCGATTGATCGACAACCGCTGGCTGCAGCTGGTGGTCGGCATCGTCTGCATGATCGCCACGGCCAACATCCAGTACGCGTGGACGCTGTTCGTGCCGGAAATCCAGGGCAAGTTCGGCTGGGAGCGTGCGTCGATCCAGGTTGCCTTCACCATCTTCGTGCTGGTGCAGACATGGCTCGCGCCCATCGAGGGCTACTTCATCGACAAGTTCGGCCCGCGCCTGATCGTGGCCTTTGGTGCGCTGTTCATCGGCGCGGCCTGGGTCATCAACTCGCAGGCCACCACGCTGATGGGCTTCTACATCGGCGCGGCCGTCGGCGGCATAGGCGTCGGCTCGATCTACGCCACCTGCATCAACAACGCGCTCAAGTGGTTCCCCGATCGCCGCGGCCTGGCGGTGGGCCTGACGGCCGGCGGCTACGGTGCCGGCTCGGCCGCCACCATCCTGCCGATTGCGGCAATGATCGAATCGTCGGGCTTCCAGCAAGCCTTCATGTTCTTCGGCCTGCTGCAGGGTTCGCTGGCCTTTGCCGCGGCTTGGTTCCTGCGCGCGCCCAAGGGCAACGAGGTGCGCGGCTCGACCAAGCTCGTGCAGAGCCGTCGCGACTACACGCTGGGCGAAGCGCTTCGCACGCCGCTATTCTGGCTGATGATCTTGATGTTCTCGTGCGTGGTCACCGGCGGCATGATGGCCGTGGCCCAACTGGGCGTGATCGCACAGGACCTGGGTGTGAAGAACTTCAAGGTCGACCTGTACTTCGTCACCATGGCCGCACTGCCGCTCGCGCTGATGCTCGACCGCGTCATGAACGGCATCTCGCGTCCGCTGTTCGGCTGGATCTCCGACCACATCGGCCGCGAGAAGACGATGGTGATCGCCTTCACGCTGGAAGGCATCGGCATCATCGCGCTGGGCTACTTCGGCCACAACCCATGGGCCTTCCTGATCCTGTCGGGCGTGGTCTTCCTGGCCTGGGGCGAGGTGTATTCGCTGTTCTCGGCACTTGCGGGCGACGCCTTCGGCACCAAGCACATCGGCAAGATCTACGGCGTGCTGTATTGCGCCAAGGGCATCGGCGCGCTGTTCGTGCCGCTCGGCAACCTGATGATGGAAGCGACCGGCACCTGGTCGACCGTGCTCTACACCGTGGCAGCTCTTGACTTGTTCGCAGCCTTCCTGGCCATCGTCGCGCTGCGGCCGATGCTGGCAAGGCACACGGCCAGCAATGCGTCGCATGCGCCTTCACCGGCGCCTGATATTGCGATGCCGGGCGGCCTGTCGCCCGCGGGCCGCACGGCCTGATGGCCTGAGACCACTGCCATCCCCCCGCGCACCCTGGAGCCGGCTTTGCCGGGCTCTCGGGTGCGTTTTGCATTCAGGGCGCCGAAGCGCTTCTGGGGGTTATTTCTTCAACACCAGCACGGCGAGTTCGGTGCGGGTGTTCGCGTGAAGCTTCTGCATGATCCGGCTGACGTGGTTCTTCGCCGTTCCCTCGGCCAGGTTGAGCGCGGTGGCAATCTGGCGATTGCCGTAGCCCTTGGCGATCAGTTCGAGCACGGCAGCCTCGCGGTCGGTCAGCGGCTTGGTTGCCGCGTCGGGCCCCGACAACTCGCCGGGAACGGTGGCCTGCGGTTCGGCGCGCAAGTCCGGCGCAGGCGCGGGCGGCGGCTCCTGCGCAACGCGGTCGGCCAGCAGCCGGAACTGGTCCATCACCTTGCGCGCGATCTGCGGCGTGAGCCGTGACTCGCCGCGGTGCACCGCCCGCACGGTGTCCAGCACCTCTTCCTCCGAGGCGTCCTTGAGTAGATAGGCTTGCGCGCCGGCACGCACCGCGTCGAAGACGAGGTCGTCGCGGTCGAAGGTGGTCAGCACCATCACGCGCGTGTGCGGCAGCGCGGCCGAAATTTCGCGCGTGGCGAGCACGCCGCCCTTGCGCGGCATGTGCAGGTCCATCAGCACCACGTCCGGCAGCAGGCGGCGGGCCAGCTCCACGGCTTCGATGCCGTCGGCCGCCTGGCCCACCACTTCGATGTCCGGCGCGGCATCGAGCAGCATGGCCATGCCGCGGCGGATGAGCGCCTGGTCGTCGGCAATCAGCACGCGAATCCGCGGCGCGGCATGAGGCGCAGGCGCCGACGGCTCGGCAATGGTGCTCATGGCAGGCTCAGACGCCTTCGATGATCCGCAGGTCCCGTTCGGCGCCATCGGCCAGTGCGTCGAGCGCGGCTTGGTAGTCAGCGCTGTCATGCACGGCACGGGCTTGCTCGACGCTGTCGAATTCGATCAGCACGGTACGCTCGGGCAAGCCGTATTCATAAACCTGGGCGGGCATGCCCCGCGCCAGGAAACGACCGCCGCCCGCGGCGATTGCGGGGCCGGCGAGTTTTGCATAGGCCGCGAGTTTGTCGGCATCCTTGACGGCACGGTACGCGCTGACCCAATAGGCTTTTGCCATGGTGATTTCTCTCAGTTGCAGAGCGAGCAATATAGCGTGCTCGCCGCTTCACCGCTTGGGTGCGCAACTCAGGAGGCGCAGGCGTAGTTGGCCGCCAACCTGGACGCTGCAGCGTCATTCGCCGGCCCGGTGTATCGCGGATATTGCGGGTACTGGCACAGCGGCCGGCTGAGCAGAACCGCGCCATCGGCATCACGTTTCTCCGCCACCAGCGTGGCCGGTGCCGCGCTCTTCGTCACCCATTGGTCGAGTGCCGTCAGCAGGTCTGCCGAATCGGCGCCCGGTCCTCCGGCGCAGTGGTTCACCCCCGGCGCCACGTAGAAGCGCGTGGATGCATCGGCGGCCGGGGCACCCACCGCGTTTCGCATGTTCGCGTGGTACTCGACGGTCGACCGGGCGCTGAGCGCGGAATCGTTTCCGCCGTGCCACAAGATCAGCTTGCCGCCGCTGTTGATGAACGGCCGGATGTCCGCGTTGGTCGCGTCGTTGAGTGCGGCCATGGCATAGAGCGCGTTCTGGTTCTGGTCCCAGGGCGTGTAGGTCAGCGAATCGACTGTGCGGTCACGGGCGAGGTAGTTCTTGACGGTCGTGTCCTGAAACAGGAACTGCAGCGCCATGGTGACATTGCCGTCGCCCGTGAGCCACGTCCGCCAGGCACCGGGGTCGTCCTCATTGCCTGTCAGGTTCCACCCCGCGTTGCGGAAGGTGGGGCTGCCCGTGAACGCGGCTTCGGTCGTCCACGAAGTCACCACGTCGAGCTGTGCATCCGACAGGCAGCTGTCGCCGGTATCGCCCCCGCCGGCGCAGCGCAGCGCGGCAACGTTGACCACCGCCGGCGTGCATGCGGCCTGGTTCGACACAACGCTGTCGGTGACGCCGTCGAGCCCGTCGCACGCGTCTCGCACATGCTTGCTCAGAAGGGCCGTCTTCGCGGCGCTGAATGCACCGCCGGGTGCGGCAAGCGCCCTGGAGTTGCGGTTGAAGGCACCCATGAACCCGACCCAGTTGTAGGCGGGTGCGCGTGCAATGACGCCGTCGAAGAGGTTCGGTGAGCGCTGCACTGCCATCAATGCTTCCCGTCCGCCGTTCGAGCAACCCTCGAAGTACGACTTGGCCGGCAACGCTCCGTAGGCCGTCGCCAGCGTCTCCGTGGCGGTCGACATCACCGTGGGTACCGAGAGGCTGCCGAACAACTGGGCGGCAAAGGTGTCGGTCAACGCGAAGTCCGCGCTCAATGCGCTGCCCTGATGGCCGGAGTCGCTGGCAACCACGGCGTAGCCCTGCTTGAGCGCCGGTGCCCCGGGCGGCGAGATGGCGCCGTTGTAGCCGCCCCCGCCCTGGTAGTAGAGCTTGCCGTTCCACGCCTCCGGCAGCGAGATCTGAAAGTTCAATGCCGGCGCGATCGTGCCGGTGACCTTGCAGTACACGGGAGTGCTTGCCACTGCCGCCTCCATCACGGCCGTCAGCGCGGCGCCCGCAACGGTTTTTCCGTTCAGGTCGCTGCACGCCTTTTGAGCCGTGACAACCGGCGGCGCAGGCGGCGGATTTTCGGGTTGTGCCGCCGGAGGAGCGGGAAGCGGAAAAAAGGGCGTGCCGTTGTCGGAGCCGCCGCCGCACGCCGCCAGCATCGCCACGCTGACAGCAGCAGCATGGAGCTTCACGCGAGGCAATGATGCCTTTGAGAGTAAGAAGTGCATGTCTCTATTCCTTTGTCAGTTTTCTGCCGGCGCACCGCATCGAGATTGAGCGATGCCGATCAGATTCTGAAAGGCGAGAACATTGGCAACTGTTCCGGGACGGACATTCGGACCGCTAATTTCTAAGGAAAAACCCTTCGGCTTCGAGGCATGCCGGCCCGGCTACGGATACCTCGCAAGTGCCTGCCGGTCCATGACCGTGATGTAGCCGTAGCCCCGCTGGATGAGGCCTGCGGTCTCCAGTTCGGTCAACGCGATGTTGACGCGCTGGCGCGAGATGCCGACCAGCAGCCCGATCTCCTCCTGGTTGATCCGCAGTGTGGAATCGGTATTCGGATAGAGCACCGGATGGAAGAGGCTGGAGATGCCGCGTGCCACGCGCGCCGTCGGTTCGAGCAGCCGGTCGAACTTCACCATGGCGATGAATTGCCCCAGCCGCTCGTTCAGATGCGAAAGCATGAAATGGTTGAACGGAATGCTTCGATCGAGCAGCCACGAGAACGTGGCCCTCGGCAGGTGGACCGTGATAGTCGGCCGCGTTGCCATGACCTCGTACCTGCGGTGCTCCGGCTTCAGCAGCGACCCTTCGCCGATCCATCCGCTGGCCGCGACCCCGGTAAACATGACCAGGCGGCCGTCCACCGTGGTGTCCTGAACACGAAGAAAGCCTTCGAGCACGCCGATCCAACTGTCGGCCATCTCGTCTCGCTGGCACACATAGGAGTGCGCTTCATGGTGGCGAACGTACAGGGCCTCGAATGCCTTCGTTCGCTCAGCCTGCGTGAGCGCGCGCGGCCAGATGCACCGTTCGAAGAAAGCATTCAGTTCCTTGGCCGGCAGCATGCGTTACCACCACGCCAGGCGAGAGACATGGGCGCGGGCAAAGAACGAACCAGAGCGGACTCTCATTGCGAATTTCCTTCAGGTGCCGAATCCTATGGGCGCTGGCTTGCCGAGTTTGTAGCGCGGACGACATTTACGCCTTTGCACCGCTGGGACAAACCCTGACTGGAGAGCGATGCGAAGCGCTTCGCATGGCGCGAAAAGAAAAAGGGGCGCCCCTCGCGGAGCGCCCCTTTGTTCGTTCAGTTGAGCCTGGAGCCCTTCGGCAACCGGCTCGCGAGCCACTCGTGCACATCGGCTCGCACGTTCCGGCCTTCCAGAAGAAAGTCTTCCCAGCGGCTTGGCACGTACGGCAGGTAGACCAGCTTCATGCCCGCTTCCTCGGGCAAGCGGTCGGCCTTCTCCGAGTTGCAGGCGCGGCACGCCGCGACCAGGTTCATCCAGTTCCAACCGCCGCCGCGGCTGACGGGAAGAATGTGCTCGCAGGTGAGATCTTGTTCGCGAAAGTGCTGCGCGCAGTAGGCGCAGGTGAAGCGGTCGCGCACGAAGAGCTTGCGCCGGCTGAAGGCCGGCGTGTGATCGAACAGGTTCACCTTTGCGCAGCCCTTGAGCGCAATGATCGGCGAAATCTCCAGCCGGGATTCCGCGCCGCGCGCCACGTTGAAGCCCCCGTGCATCGTCGCCAGCGGACCAGCACCGTCCTCCCACACAACGGAGTCCGTTGCGTAGTGAGCAGCAGCGTGCTCAAGCGAGATCCAGGCCTGCGGCGTTCCCTGGATGTCGAGCTGAAGAACTTGGGGTTTCATGATGACGGCCTCCTTTCATGGCCGAGCGCTTTTTTAGAGGGGAATCTCCTGTTTCGTGTTTGTTGGACCAGCCGGCTGGATCCGCCCCAGCGACCTCGCGCTTCGGAGGCGCGCGCGCTGTCTGACTGCGCCACGGCTGGAAAAAATTGGGGTGCACGAACGGAATCGAACCGTCGTCAGCTGGACCACAACCAGCGGCTCTGCCATTGAGCTACGCGCACCGTAAGCGCTGGGAAAAAATGGCTCCTCGACCTGGGTTCGAACCAGGGACCTTCGCATTAACAGTGCGACGCTGCTACCAGCTGAGCTACCGAGGAAAAAAGAATGTGTTCGATCGAGTGGGCGCCGGCAGCATTGCCGCGGCTGCTACCACTCGCCGATCTCGCGCACGCGCTGATCGAAGTCGAGCTTCTCGAACCGCTCGCGTGCGCGTTCGACCTCCCGCTGGCGCTGCCCGGTCATCGCGCCGAAGCTGCGTGTGACCGCCTGCACAAGAGCGCTGCGAGGCTTGGGCTCGGACACCATGATGCGGGTCGCCGGCCGGCGGTGGCTGGTGGTGAGTCGCATGGATGTCCTCCGTTGGTCGCGCTGGGCGGTGGTGAATGATCTCTGTATATCGGCGGGCGCCGTGAAATGTTGAGCGGCTGCTCGCACTCCAGGTGTATGGCCCCACGCACACGATTCGAACGTGCAACCCCCGGCTTCGTAGGCCGGTGCTCTGATCCAGTTGAGCTAACGCGGGAAGAAAAATGGATGAATGATGTCGCCCGACGCGAGGCGAGTCGAACGCGGAGAAGATGGCGATCCGTAGGGGAGTCGAACCCCTGGCTTCCTCCTAGACAGGGAGGCACTCTGGCCACTGAGTTAACGGATCGAAGTAGTAATAAATGTGCTGGGCATGGACCTGACGAGGGCTGCTTACGAGCCACTTGCGCGGCCACGGCTTAGCAAGCCGCTGCCTTGGACCTCTCGGCCAATGCTCCAATGGTGTCCGGTTACGAGTTCCGGCGCCTCCCAATCTTTGAGGCCGGTTTCCACGAGAGGACGACGCGAATCGCCCGGTCTCGCTCTTGTGTGGTCGAGGCGGCAGAAATCGAATCTGCGACCTGATGCTCCCAAAGCAACCGCGCTGCCAACTGCGCTACGCCCCGAATTTCTGGTTGTGAATTGGCACGCCGTGGTCGATTCGAACGACCGATTGCCTGAGTCAAAGTCAGGTGCCTTGGTCCAGCTTGGCGAACGGCGCGTAAGGTAGTCGAACGATGGAGTCGTATGCGGGATTCGAACCCGCGTCTACAAGGATGAAAACCTTGTGTCCTAAGCCACTAGACGAATACGACGTGAATCTGCGAATGAAGCCCGCACTCCGGATCGAACGAAGAAGCTAGCTTTTAAAGGCGGGCTGATCTATGCGGGCGAACTGACTGGTGGTGCCCCAAGAGAGCCTCGAACTCTCATGACTTTCGTCCCCGGCTTCTGAGGCCGGTGCGTCTTCCAATTCCGCCATCGGGGCATTCCATTTCGGTTGTGTCTTCACGCGATTCGAGCGCTTGCGCGCCCACGTCGGCATCGCTGCACATGGTTGGGTCCAGACCGTGCACATCCCTCCAGGCCGCCGGCGCGGTTGGCCTCTGGAGGTGCTGCAAAGGCACACCCGAAATGGAGCAGCAGGAGGGCTTCGATCCCCCGGCCTCAACGTTGGCGACGTTGCGCTCTACCTGGCTGAGCTACGGCTGCATGTTCTTGCGGATCGTCGGCCCACCAGTGAGGGGCGCGATCCGCGGCAAATTTTTAAAGAGCGTTCACCGGCGCCGCTCGGCGGGTGAATTCACGGCAGCGCGATCACTGCAGTGGCGGCCGGCAACAAGTGCCGTTCGCGGTAGGTGGTGCGAAAAGAACAAAAAGGCCCGGATCCATTTCGGAATCCGGGCCTCTGATGAGAGAGCTTGGAAGGTATGCGCCTACGCGCTACCTCCACCCGGGTGCGGCTGATCCTCGTGCTGCTGTCCGAGCCACAAGGTGGCCGACGCTGCGGGAAGGGAGTTCAACTGCGAATGCATGTTGAACGCCGCCAGACCGCGACCGCCGCGAAACGAGACGCGCACGAACGTCCGGCCCGATGCCGGTCGGTTGTTCAGTGAGGTCATGTTTGCTTTCACGATGGTTTCCAGTGCTTGGCGAAGAAGTTCTCGATGATTCGAAGTTGGTTGTTGCGGATGAAACGGGGACGAAGCATTTCGTCGATGGGATGTACTGTAAACTCGGTTTACTAATTCGCGCAACACTTTTTTTGAGTGTTGTGTTTTTTTCTCACCAAGCATGTCTCTTCCAGCTATCCGCCGCAACAACGTCCTGCTTCTGTTCGGTGAGTTTGTTGCGGAGCATGCGGCCAACGGGGCGGAGCCGCTCGGCCTGGCGGCCAAGTTTGCACAGAAGCTGCAGATCTCGGCCAGCATGTGGAGCCAGATCAAGAAGGGCCGGGTGATCTCCGACAAGCTGGCCCGGCAGATCGAGTCCCATTGCGGAAAGACTCCACTCTGGCTCGATGCGCCACAAGCCGCCGAGCCCTTGCCCGACGCGGGGGAGGAGCGGTTCGTGGAACTGGCGCGCCAGGCATACAGGGCACAGAACGCGCGCGGCAAGCGCGCGCTGCGCACCATCTTGCTGGAGCACGCGAACCCACCAGAGGGCTAAAGCCCCCGGTAGATCGCAAGTGCCGGAGCCCGGCTCAGGCCACTGGCGGCAGGCGGTCCAGCAATTTGTCGAGCGTGATCGGGTAGTTGCGCACCCGGGCACCCGTGGCGTTGTAGACGGCGTTGGCCACCGCGGCCGCAACGCCGCACATGCCGAGCTCGCCTACGCCCTTGGCCTTCATCGGCGACGAGATCGGGTCCGTCTCATCGAGAAAGATCACTTCCTGGTGCGGAATGTCGGCGTGCACCGGCACCTCGTAGCCCGCCAGGTCGTGGTTGACGAAGAAGCCGTGCCGCTTGTCTAGCGCCAGCTCTTCCATCAATGCGCCGCCAACGCCCATCGTCATGGCGCCGATCACCTGGCTGCGCGCCGACTTGGGGTTGAGAATGCGGCCGGCCGCACACACAGCGAGCATGCGCCGGACGCGTATCTCGCCCGTGACGGCGTCGACGCCCACCTCCACGAAATGCGCGCCGAAGGTGGACTGCTGGTACTTCTTGTCGAGGTCTCCGTACTCGATGCCGTCCTCGGCCACCAAGCCGTTTGTGCCTGCCGCGTCTGCGATGGGCACCACGCGCTCGCCGGACCGCACCATGCCGTCCGAAAATTCCACGCCCGCCGCAGCAGCAAAGCCCAGCTTGCTTGCGATGGCTTCGCGCAGCTTCATGCAGGCCGCATAGACACCGGAAGTCGAATTATTGGCACCCCACTGCCCGCCGGAGCCGGCCGAAACGGGGTAGGCCGAGTCTCCCAGTCGCACTTGGACCTTGTCGAGCGGCACGCCCATGGTTTCCGCGGCGGTCTGCGCAATGATGGTGTAAGTGCCCGTGCCGATGTCGGTCATGTCGGTTTCGACCGTGACCATGCCGCGGTTGTCCAGACGCACACGTGCGGCTGACTTGGTCAGCAGGTTGTTGCGGAATGCCGCGGCAACGCCCATTCCCACGAGCCAGCGCCCGTCACGCTGCCGGCCTGGCGACGCGTTGCGCTTGCTCCAGCCGAAGCGCTCGGCGCCTGTGCGCATGCACTCGATCAGCTTGCGCTGCGAGTAGGGGCGCTCCGGTTTTTCAGGGTCGACCTGGGTGTCGTTGAGCACGCGAAACTCGATCGGATCGAGCCCGAGCTTCTCGGCCATTTCGTCCATGGCAATCTCCAGCGCCATCATGCCCGGCGCTTCGCCGGGCGCACGCATGGCGTTGCCCTCGGGCAGGTCGAGCACGGCAAGCCGCGTGGTCGTCAGGCGGTTGGCACCCGCATAGAGCAGGCGTGTCTGGTTGACGGCAGTCTCGGCCTGGCCGCCCGGCAGGTCGCCGGACCAGCCTTCGTGCGCAATGGCCGTGATCTTGCCGTCCCTTGCGGCGCCGATGCGGATGCGCTGGATGGTCGCCGGCCGATGCGTGGTGTTGTTCATCATCAGCGGCCGCTGCAGGGCCACCTTCACGGGGCGCTTTGCCGCCCGCGCACCCAATGCGGCAAGCAATGCATCCGAGCGCACGAACAGCTTGCCGCCGAAGCCGCCGCCGATGAAGGGCGACACCAGGCGCACATTCGCTTTCGGAATGCCGAGCGTCTTGGCGACATCGCCGACGCCCCAGGCGATCATCTGGTTCGATGTCCAGATGGTGAGCTTGTCACCCTTCCACTGCGCGATGGAAGCGTGCGGCTCCATCATGGCGTGCGACTCGTCGGGCGTGGTGTAGGTGGCATCGAGCTGCACCGGGGCTGCGGCAAACGCACCCGGAAAGTCCCCGGTCCTGGTTTCCGGCTGGCCCGAAAACGGATTGGGTTCGGGCAGCTGCGCCGCACCCATCTCGGCCGACAGGTCGAAGCGTCCCTGTGTTCGCGTGTACTCGATCCGCACCAGCTGCGCCGCGGCACGCGCCTGCTCGAAGGTGTTGGCCACGACCACCGCGACCGCCTGGTGGTAGTGATCGATCTCGGGCCCGCCCAGGAGCTTGGCCGTATTGAAGTCGCCCTTGCCGAGCTTGCCTGCGTTGCGCGCCGTGACGATCGCCAGCACGCCCGGGGCCGCGCGTGCGGCGTTCAGGTCCATCGAGGCGATGCGGCCTTTTGCGATGCCGGCGCCAACCACGTAGCCATAGGCGGCATTGGGCACTTCGGAGTTGCGTTCATAGGTATAGCGTGCGGAGCCCGTGGTCTTGACCGGGCCGTCGATCCGGTCGGTCGGCTTGCCGATGATCTTGAGCTGGTCAATCGGGTTGGTGGTGGCGGGTGTGTCGAATTTCATGATGGTCAGCTCCTCGCTTGCACCAGCGCCGCGGCCAGCGCGCGCTCGGCCAATGGCAACTTGAATGCGTTCTCGTGGGTCGGCTGCGCGCCGGCCAGCAGCTGTGCGGTCACGGCCTTGGCGCCCTGCGGCATTGCGGCCTCCGCGGACTCCAGGCGCCACGGCTTGTGCGCCACGCCGCCCAGGGCCACGCGGCCGGAGCCGTCGCGCTGAACGATGGCCGCAACGGACACGAGCGCAAAGGCATAGGAGGCCCGATCACGTACCTTGCGGTACACCTGCGTGCCGCCAATCGGCTTGGGCAGCGTGACGCTGGTGATCAGCTCGTCCTGCTCCAGCGCCGTTTCGATGTGCGGCGTGTCGCCGGGCAGGCGGTGAAAGTCGGCAATCGGAATCACGCGGGTGCGGCCATCGGGGCGCACCGTTTCCACGGTCGCGTCGAGCACGCGCATGGCCACCGCCATGTCGCTGGGGTGCGTCGCAATGCAGGCCTTGCTGGTGCCGACCACCGCATGCTGGCGGGTAACGCCGCCGATGGCGCTGCAACCGCTCCCGGGCTGGCGCTTGTTGCACGGCTGGTCGGTGTCGTAGAAGTACGGGCAGCGCGTGCGCTGCAGCAGGTTGCCCGCCGTCGTTGCCTTGTTGCGCAACTGGCCGGAGGCACCGGCCAGCAGCGCACGCGACAGCACGCCGTAGTCGCGGCGCACGCGCTCGTCGGCCGCCAGGTCGGTGTTGCGCACCAGTGCGCCCACACGCAAGCCGCCGTCGGCCGTGGGTTCGATCTTGTCCAGTGCAAGGCCGTTCACGTCGACCAGGTGCGGCGGCGCTTCGATCTGCAGCTTCATAAGGTCCAGCAGGTTGGTGCCGCCCGCGATGAACTTGGCACCCGGGTTGCGCGCGATGGCCGAGGCGGCCTGTGCCGGAGACTGCGCCTTCTCGTAGGTGAACGGCTTCATGCTCTGCTCCCCGCCACTTCGGTGATGGCCTCGACGATGTTGGAGTACGCACCGCAGCGGCAGATGTTGCCGCTCATGCGCTCGCGCAGCTCATCGGCCGAGAGCATCGGGCGCGCAGTGAGGTCGGCGCTCACGTGGCTCGGCACGCCGCGCTTCACCTCGTCGATCACGCCGACCGCCGAGCAGATCTGGCCCGGCGTGCAGTAGCCGCATTGGTAGCCGTCGTGCTTGACGAATGCCGCCTGCAGCGGATGCATGTTCTGCGGTGTGCCCAACCCTTCGATGGTGGTGACCTGCCCGCCGTCGTGCATGACGGCGAGCGTCAGGCAGGAGTTGATCCGCCTTCCGTCGGCAATGACCGTGCAGGCGCCGCACTGGCCGTGGTCGCAGCCCTTCTTGGTGCCGGTCAGGTGCAGGTGCTCACGCAACGCGTCGAGCAGGGTGGTGCGCGTATCGAGGTCGAGCGAGTGCGCTTTGCCGTTGACGGTCAGCGACAGCTTCGCGCGGGGCACCGCATTTGCCGAGGAGGCGGCAGGCGCAGCGGCAGCAGGGGCGGAAGACGACACCGCCGCGGCAGTGGCGGCGGTTGCGGCGCCGACAATGAGCGCGTCGCGTCGGGAGATCAGGTGGGTCGTGGGACTGTCCATATCAGCTCCTGTTGTTCGAGGTTCGTGGGTTCGTGGGCAATCACCGCTGATATCGCGAGCCATCAGCGATGGCAATAGGAGACCGGCTCTTTGTTGCCGGATGAGTTCCCCGACAGCAAAAAGTCCTCAGCCCGCAAGACCAGGCCAGATCACCATTTTTCTGGCGCCACACGCGGAATCGATAGAGCATTCCGCTTCTTTTCTTGCCTGATCCTCTGTGCGCGCAAGCGCCGCCGGCGCAAAAGCTCAATCGTTCAGGGCAGGGCGGCGTCGAACGAAATCTTTTGCATGCGTTTGCACGTTGGCGCCGCGCGCGCCGTCTCGCAGCACCTCGATGTCTCGCTTGGGCGGTGCTCCGAACAGGCGGCTGTATTCGCGGCTGAACTGCGAGGGGCTTTCATAGCCGACCTTGAAGGCGGCGCTCGCCGCGTCGGAGTGCTCGCTCAGCATCAACCGCTTCGCTTCGTTCAGCCGCAGCCACTTCTGGTACTGCAGCGGGCTCATGGCGGTGAGCTGGCGAAAGTGGTGATGAAACGTGGGCGCGCTCATCTGCACGCGCGCTGCGAGTTCATCGACGCGCAACGGCGAGGCGTAGTTCAGCTTGAGCCAATCGATGGCTCTTGCAATCCGGTATCCCTGTCCGTCCACGGAGGCAATCTGCCGCAGCTTGGGCGCCTGGTCGCTCATCAGCAGCCGGTAGTGAATCTCGCGATGGATCAGGGGCGCGAGAACAGGAATGGCCGCAGGCTCGTCGAGCAGCTCCAGCAGCCGCCCGAACGGCGCCAGCAGCGCGGGTGTTGCCGCGCCGATTCCCACACCCACGCCGGGCGAGCGATCGCGATGCGGCGGCAGGCCGCCCTGCGCGACCAGCTCGGTCAGCACCCGCACGTCCAGCTTCAGCACCAGGCCGAGGCAGGGCCGCTCAGGGCTTGCCGCCAGCACTTCGGAATTGGCGGGCACATCGAGCGAGGTGACGAGAAAACGCGACGTGTCGTACGGATAGGCGTCGCCGCCCACCCACATCTGCTTTGCGCCCTGCGCGACAAGCACGATGCTCGGTTCGACCATGCACACGACAGGCGACGCCGGGGCTTCGCGCCGAAAGAAGCCGAGGCCGGCAATGGGCGTTTCGAAGTCGCCCGACCCGGTTGTTCGCGCACCGATGATGCGGGCCATGGCCTCGTGCGGCGGAACGGGCTGGGCGGCCGTGTCGTGGGGTGTGGGTGCCATGTTGCTGGAGCCTCCGCGAAGCACTCTAATGCGCGGGCCCATCTTCATCCGCAAAATAGCGACGGCCCCAGAGGATCAGGCAAGAAATTGAGCGGAATGCGCAAACGATCGGTTGGGCGCCCCTTCAGAACGGGCAGTTGCCCGGCTTGCCGCATCGGAGCGTACCCTTTGATTCAACCGATGAAAGGAGAACCACGAAATGAAAGCCGATCCAGCACGCCGCGAAAGCTTCGATATTGCAGGCTGCAGGATTTCCGCCGTGGTGGGCGGAAACCGGAACCACCCGGCTGTCTTGCTCCTGCATGGGTTCCCGAGCTCGTCGCGTACCTTCAGGAACATCATCCCGCGCTTGTCTGAAACATGCTTCGTGATTGCGCCGGATCTTCCGGGTTCGGGCGAGTCAAATCTCGTTCCGGATGCGACCTTTGCCCGCTTCGCCGACCTGATCGAAGCGCTGCTGGAAGAGCTTGGCATTGCGAATGCCTATCTGTATCTGCACGACTTCGGCGCGCCTGTGGCCTTGGAGTTGGCAATGCGCGACCCCCGCCGCGTGCTGGGCCTGATCGTCCAGAACGCCAACGCGCATCGCACGGGCATGGGGCCGCAATGGCGCGGCACGATCGACTATTGGAACGCGCCCACGAAAGAAAACGAGCAAGCCGCCACGGCGCATCTCACCTTCGAAGGCGTGCGCGCCGAGTATGTCGGCGGTGTGCCGGACGACATTGCCTCGCGCATCTCCGCTGACAACTGGATCGAAGACTGGCGCACGATGAGCCGGCCCGGCCATCTGGAACTGCAACGCGCCCTGGTGAAGGACTATGGGAACTACGTGGCCCGCTTCGACGACATCGCGCGGTACCTGCGCGACCACCAGCCGCCGGCGCTCATGCTC
Organism: Variovorax sp. CCNWLW235; assembly: GCF_037204085.1. NCBI lineage: Bacteria > Pseudomonadati > Pseudomonadota > Betaproteobacteria > Burkholderiales > Comamonadaceae > Variovorax > Variovorax sp. CCNWLW235. The sequence continues at coordinate 36,388 of NZ_JBBCBW010000020.1, forward strand.
TGGGGACGGCATGACAGCTACTTCGATTGCGCCGAGATTCTCTCCTGGCTGCAAGACCTGCCGCGCATGGAAGCGCATGTTCTGGACGGCCCGCACATGCTGCTCGAAACCCACGCCGAGTACTGTGCGGAGCAGATCGCCGATTTCGTGCAGCGAGCGCATCCGGTCCCCGGCTGAGCCAAGGCTACGCCGTCTTCCTGTTTTGCTCCGCGACCAGGTCGTCGTCGATGTCGTCCAGCATGTCGCACAGGTCGCCCGAGGCCTCGCTTCCCACCTTGCGCACGAACCAACTGCCCGACGCGACGATCTCCTCGTAGTCGGCCGCGTGAAACCAGCGCGACAGCGAGGGATCGATCAGGTGCAGGTTGGCTGCGTCCCACACACCCGACCCACTGACGCGCTTCACGCTGTGCCGCAGCGGAGAATGTGCAAGCAGGGTATGAAAGTAGATTTCGTCGGGCGCCTTGGAGAACCGCAGAAAGCGCTTCACGGGCTCTTCGAGCGGATGCGATACGAGGTACCCCACCGCTTCGGGGTTGAGTGCCCACCACTGCGATCCGAAGTGCCATTGCGGAAAAAGCGAAAGCGAACGGCGGCCGAGTTTGCCGGCCAATTGCAGCAGGCCGCGCGCCAGCCGCACCAGCGTGAACTTGCGTCCATCGACTGGCAGGTCTTGGTAGAACCAGAAATGGCGTATGCGCTCATGCAGCTTGCGCGTGCTTGCCAGGGGAATCATCTTGATGAAGTTCATGCCCGCATGCGAGCGCGAGTAGGCACCAAACTCTTCCAGCGGCCGCACCGGGTAGCAGTTGCCAGAGAGCAGCACGAAATGGCTTACCTGCGATGCCTCGCACCCTGCGAGAGCAGCCCGCATGAGCCTCAAGGTGGCATCGACCTGCGAGACGGCGCCCCAGCGCACGTCGACGCGGTCGTGCACGTAGCTCACGCGCGGGTCTTCGATGCGGAAATCCGAAAGATCGGACTTTGCATCGACATGAACAAAGCAGCGGCCCACGGACGCGAGCCGCCGCAGCAGCCGTTTGACCTGCTGTGGATCCGTATGGACAAGCAATAGGAATACCGGGCTCATGTCGCGGTGCGCTCAGTGTTTGGGGTTCTTTCGATCATGCAAGAAGAATGCCCCGGACACTAGCTCGGCCGCCGCTAGTGGGTACCCTGCAGGCTGCTTCGCAGCGCCAGCTTGCGCACGATGGTCGAGAACGCACGCGTGGCCGCCGCGTCGCGCGCCACGGGCGACCACAGCATGCCGGGCGTGCGCACCGGGGTGGGGCTTTCGAGCCGCACGACCACAAGGCCCGACTGAGCAGTAACGACGTTGGCGGCCATGATGGAAGCCAGCTGCGTCTTGGCGACCAGGTCCATCATGGGCGCCAGCGTGTTGATCTCCGCCACCACGTGCGGCTGCGCACCGCAGGAGCGAAAGCATTCGTCCAGCATCTGGCGGGTGGCAAAGCTGCCCGGCAGCAGCACCATGGGCAGGCGATGCAGCTCCACCATGCGCACGCGCTTGCGCCGCGCAAGGGGGTGCTTCTTCGCCACCACCAGCACCATCTCTTCGTTGTAGAGCGGTTCGAACTGCAGCGGGCCGGGCGCATTCGGTCGGTAGGCAATGCCCAGGTCGAGCGTGCCCTGCTGCAGCCGCGCGGCAATCTGGTCGGCCGAGAGTTCTTCCACCACCACCTTCACCTGCGGGTGCTTTCCGTGAAAGCTCGCAATGCAGTCGGGAATGAAACCCAGGTTGAAGGTGTGCGTGGAGCCCACGCGCAGCTCGCCCGCTATGTCGGAGCTGCTCTGGCGCAGTGCACCCAGGCCCAGGTCGATCTCGTGCAGGGCCTTGGTGCAGTAGTGCAGAAACTCGTCGCCCGCCTCGGTCAGGCTCACGCGCTTGCCGATGCGGTCGAACAGCGGCTGGCCGATTTCTTCTTCGAGTTGCTTGATCTGGTGCGACAGCGTCGACTGCGTCACATGCAGGCGCTCGGCCGCACGGGTGAAGTTGAGCGAGCCTGAAAGAGCGATGAAGTAGCGCAGGTGCCGGAGTTCCATAGCGATGCTTTTTTTGGGTGCCGATGATCGATGGCATCGATGCTAACGATGAAAAACAATCATTTTCAGGAACGGCCGCTGCCGCCTACAGTTTCTTCCAGTCCTTACAACTATCAGGAGACGCCTCGGTGCAAAAAGTCCTCAGCGGCATCAAGGTGCTGGAACAAGGCACGTTCATTACCGGGCCGGCCGCGGGCATGTTTCTCGCGGACCTGGGCGCCGACGTGGTGAAGATCGAGCAGCCCGGCGCAGGCGACCCGTTCCGCGCCTTTCGCGGCGGGCTCTACAGCCCCCACTTCCAGACCTACAACCGCAACAAGCGCAGCATCACGCTCAACCCCAAGCTGCCCCAAGACGCGGCCGTGTTCGACGAGCTCGTCAAGGATGCGGACGTCTACATCCAGAATTTCCGTCCCGGCGCGGCCGAGCGGCTGGGTGCGGGCGAAGCCCGCCTGCGCGAGCTCAATCCGCGGCTGGTGTATTGCGCCATCAGCGGCTTCGGGCAGACGGGCCCCGCCGCCGGCAGGCCCGCCTATGACACGGTGGCGCAGGCCGCGAGCGCCTTTCTCAAGCTGCTGGTGAACCCGGCCAACCCACGCGTGGTGGGCCCCGCGCTCGCCGACGCCATGACCGGCTTCTACGCCGCCTACGGCGTGCTCGGTGCGTTGGTCGAGCGCGGCCGCACCGGCCGTGGGCGCGCGGTGGAAGTGTCGATGCTGGAGGCCATGTGCCACTTCAACCTCGACGCATTCACGCACTACTTTTCAGAGAGCGAGGTCATGGGTCCGTTCAGCCGGCCGAGCGTGTCGCAGTCCTACGTGCTGGAGTGCGCGGACGGCCTCTGGATTGCGCTGCACATGTCGTCGCCCGAAAAGTTCTGGCAGGGCTTGGCCAATGCCATCGAGCGGCCACAGCTTTTTGCCGACCCGCGCTTCGCCTCGCGCGAGGCGCGCATCGCCCATCAGGAAGACCTGATCACGCTGCTCGGCGAGCTGTTCCGCCAACAGCCGCGCGCCACCTGGTGCGCCCGGCTCGAGGCGGAAGACGTGCCGCACGCGCCCATGTACGACACACGCGAGGCGATGGAAGACCCGCAGGCGCGGCATCTGCAATTGGAGGTGAGCGCGCCGCACCCGGAGGGCGGCGAATGGCGCACCATCCGCTCGCCCGTGAGCTTCGACGGCGAGCGCCCGCTGGAAGTGACGGCGCCGCCCACGCTCGGCGCCGACAACGCATCCATCGTCGATCCGATCCGCAAGCGCCTGGGGCAGCCGCCGGGCGCAAGCTGAATCTCTCTCGACACAGCCCTTGAATCAAAACAGAGCCAGGAGACAAAAGAACATGACCCCATCGAACGAAAGCGAGCTGACGAAGGCCGTGCTGCAGCGGCTCGAAGGCGCCGGCGATGCGCGCTTTGCAGAGATCATGCAGTCGCTCATCACCCATCTGCATGCCTTCATACGCGAGGTGGACCTGAAGCCCGATGAGTGGATGAAGGGCATCGAGTTTCTGACGGCGGTGGGCCAGACCTGCACCGACAAGCGGCAGGAGTTCATCCTGCTGTCGGACACGCTGGGCGCTTCGATGATGGTGGTCATGCTCGACCAGCTGCGCGCCGCCGCCGGCAAGCGCAGCCGCGGGGGCAGCGGTGCCACCGAAGCCACCGAAGCCACTGAAGCCACTGAAGCCACAGAGCTGAGCGAGGCCACGCACGCCACGGTGCAGGGCCCCTTCTACTGGGAAGGCGCACCCGATCTCCCGCTGGGCGCCGACGTGGCACAGGGCGCCCGCGGCGAGCCGACCTTCTACAGCGGCCGCGTGACCGACACCCACGGCCAGCCGCTGCAGGGTGCGCTGCTCGACATCTGGTCCGGCGACGGAGAAGGCGTGTATGACATGCAGATCGAAGGCGCCGAAATGGCCGCGCGCGGTCGCATCCGCACCGACAGCGAAGGCCGCTACTGGTTCTGGTCGATCCGCCCGACCTTCTATCCGATTCCGGTCGACGGGCCCGTGGGCCGCATGCTGGATGCGATGGGCCGCCACCCGAACCGCCCCGGGCACATCCACATGATGGTTTCTGCGCCGGGCCATGTGCCGGTGACCACGCACCTGTTCGTGGCGGGCAGCCCGTACATCGAATCCGATGCGGTGTTCGGCGTGCGGCCGAGCCTGATCGTCGACTTCGAATCGCACCCCGCGGGCCGCGCGCCCGACGGCAAGACGCTGGAAACGCCGTACTGGTCGGCGCACTACGACTTTCGCCTCGAACCCCAACACGCCTGAAAGACGCTACCCATGAAGATCGGAAAGTCCACCGTCCCGAGCACCGCCATCTGCACCTCGGACGAACACACCATCGTCGTGCGCGGGCAGGACCTGTGCCAGGAGCTGATCGGGCACCTGTCCTTTGCCGACTACTTCTTCTTGCTGCTCACCGGGCGGCGCCCCGATGCGGCGTGCAGTGCCGTGCTCAATGCCACGCTGGTCGCCATCGCGGAGCACGGCCTGGTGCCGAGCGTGCAGGCCAGCCGCATGACCTTTGCGGCAGCGCCCGATGCGCTGCAGGGCGCGGTGGCGGCGGGCATCCTGGGCTGCGGCTCGGTCATCCTCGGCGCATCCGAAACGGCGGGCCGCCTGTTCATGGACGTGGCGGCGCGCGTCGATGCGGGTGCCGCGCTGCCCGATGCAGCCACGGCGGCCATCACCGAACTGAAGGCTGCGCGTGCGGCCATTCCGGGCTATGGCCATCCGCTGCACAAGGAGCGCGATCCGCGCGTCGACCGGCTGATCGAAGTGGCCACGCAGGCGGGTGCCGACCTGCGCTACGTGCGCATTGCGCAAGCGCTTGAAGAAGTGATCCCGGGCATCGTCGGCAAGGACCTGCGCATGAACGTGTCCGCGGCCATTCCAGCGGTGCTGCTGGGGGTGGGCTTTCCGGTGGCGTCGCTGCGCGGCGTGCCGATTCTTGCGCGCACGGCGGGGCTCATCGCGCACCTGGCGGAAGAGGCTGAAACGCCCAGCGGCTTTGCGCTGTCTTACCAGGCCACGCGCGAGCTTCAGTACAACGGCACCGTGCCTGCGGGCTTCGGAAAACCGGCATGAAGCGCCGCGCAGTCCTGGCCGCGGCAACGCTTGCCGCCACGCTGCTTTCGCAAGCAGGCGCATGGGCGCAGGGCGGCGATGCACGCCCCATCAAACTGGTCGTGCCCTTCGCCGCCGGCACCTCGACCGACATCGTGGGGCGCGTGCTGGCCGAAGCACTGGGGCGCCAGCTCTCGCAGGTGGTCATCGTCGACAACCGGCCCGGCGCGGGCGGCGCCATCGGCAGCGAGCTGGTGGCCCGTTCGGGTGCTGAAGGGCACACCGTGCTGCTGGGCACCGTGGGCACGCACGCCATCAACGCCTCGCTCTACAAGCGGCTCTCCTACCAGCCGCAGCGCGACTTCGTGCCGCTGGGTTTCGTCGGCGCCACGCCCACGCTGCTGGTGGTGCCGGCCGCGGCGCCGTGGAAGACGGTGGCGGACATGCGCCAGGCCAGCGGCAAGTCGGTGAGCTTTGCGTCGGCTGGCAACGGCACCTCGGGCCACCTTGCGGGCGAACTGCTCAACCTGCGGCTGGGCAAGGACTTCGTGCACGTGCCGTATCGCGACGGCGCCCAGGCGCTCACGGAGGTGATGGCGGGCAACGTGCAGTTCATGTTCTATCACCCGGCCGCGGTGCTGCCGCAGGTGCGCGCCGGCAAGCTGCGCGCGCTCGGCGCCTCGAGCGCACGCCGGAGCATGGCCGCGCCCGATGTGCCCACGCTGGCCGAGCAGGGCATAGCCGACTTCGACCTGGTGGCCTGGTTCATGTTGTATGCGCCGGCCGACATGCCCGCTGCGCAGCGCGACCGGCTGCGCGAGGCAACGCAAGCGGTGCTTGCCCAACCCGCGGTGCGCGACAAGCTGGCCGCCCAAGGTATCGAGCCGATGGCCATGACCGCCGCGGAAATGGCGGCCTTCGGCACGGCAGAGATCGCGAAATGGGGCGAGGCCGTGCGCCGTTCGGGCGCGCAGGTCGACTGAAGAAAAAGACAACAAGAGCGGACGCCCGGCCGCACCGGGCGCGACAAGAAGCGGAATGACCAAAACACGGGCACGCAGTGGCCCAAGGAGACAAAGAATGCGTTCGACAACCCTCAAGAAGATGCTCGGCCTGGTGCTGGGCATTGCCGGCAGCGTGGCCTCGGGCCTGGCAGGCGCCCAAACACCGGAATGGCCGAGCAAGCCGATCAAGATCGTGGTGGGCTTTGCCCCCGGCACGCCGCCCGACATCTTTGCGCGCATGTACGGCGACTACGCAAGCCGCAAGCTCGGCGTGCCCGTGCTCATCGACAACAAGCCGGGCACGGCCGGCAACCTTGCGTCGGACACGGTGGCCAAGGCGCCGGCGGACGGCTACACCTTTCTCTACAACCTCTCGACGGCGTTCACGATCAACCCGTACATCTACAGCAAGCTCCCGTTCGATCCCGACAAGGACCTGGTGCCCGTCGCGACGACGATGCGCCAAGGCCTGGTGCTGATCGCCAACGCCAAGTTCCCGGCCAAGACCATCAAGGAGCTGGTGGCCGCGGCCAAGGAGAAGCCGGGCACCTACTCGCATGCCTCCTACGGCGCGGGGAGCCCCTCGCAGCTGATCGTCGAGTCGCTGAAGGACGAGGTGGGCATCAACATGCTGCACGTGCCGTATCGCGCCAGCCCCATCGCAGACCTGGTCGGCGGGCAGGTCGACACGCTGATGGAACCCATTGCCACGGGGTATCCGCTCATCAGCAGCGGCCGTGTGCAGGCATTGGCCTATTCGGGCCCGACGCGCCACCCGGCCTTGCCCGACGTGCCCACGCTGTCAGAAGTGATGCCGGGCTTTTCGATGATGTCGTGGCACGGCATCTGGGCGCCCGCTGCGACGCCTGCCGCGGTGCTCAACCGTTTCAACGCCGTGTTCGTCGAAGCCAGCAAGGACCCGGACCTGGCCAAGCGCATCAAGGACCTCAACAGCGAACCGCTGGGTGTCACGCGCGGCGAGATGAGCGCCATGGTGCGGCGCGACGCGGAAATCTACAGCAAGGTGGTGAAGGCCCGCAACATCCGGGTGGACTGAAGCGGGCAGAAGCCGGAGCGCTTCAGTCCACCTTGCGTTCGTCGATGCTGCGCGCCAGAAAGCGCCAGATCCGCTCGTCTTCGCTGAACGCCACGTTGAAGCGCAGCCAACCGGTGGGGCGCGGGTTCACCAGAAACAGCTGCCCCGGGCCGAGCATGATTCCTTCCGTTGCCGCCAGGCGGGACAGCTCGGCGGTGTCGGTCAGGTCGGGGTGGCGCGCCCACAGGTACAGGCCCGCCGCGGGCTCGTGAAAAAGCTCGAAGCCCTGGGCTTCCAGCCGCCTGGCCACGTTCGAATGCGCCTCGGCCAGCCGCTCGCGCAGCGACTTCAGGTGCTTGCGCCAGCGCCCGTCGGTCACGGCGCCGAAGACCAGCCGCTCGGTAATGTCCGACGAGGTGAGCCCCGAGACCATCTTCAGCTGGGCCAGGTCTTCCATCAGCTCGGGCTGCGCCACCACGTAGCCGACCCGCAGGTTGGGCGAAATGGTCTTGGAGAAGCTGCCGACGTACACCACCTGGCGCAACTGGCTCAGGCTGGCAAGCGAGGGCCGCGAGGAGGCGTCCATGTCGGCGTAGATGTCGTTCTCGACCAGCGTGAACTGGTGCTCCTGCGCGAGCTGCAGCAGCCGCACGAGCTGCGGCATCGACGCCAGCGAGCAGGTGGGGCTTTGCAGCCGCGGCTGCGTGAAGAAGGCCTTGGGTCGGTGCAGCGCCAGCAGCGCCTCCAGCGCCGGCAGGTCGTAGCCGGTGGGCGTGCGCGGCACGCCGATGATGTTCACGCCCAGGAAGCGCAGCATGAACATCAGGTTGGGGTAGCCGGGGTCGTCCACCAGCACCTCGTCGCCCGGCTTCAGCAGCTGGCGCGCCACCAGGTCGAGCGCCTGGCTGGAGCCCTGGGTGAGCAGCACCTGGCCCGCCTCCACCGCAATCTGCCGCTCGCACAGCGAATCGGCCACCGCCATGCGCAGCGCCATGTGCCCGAACGGCAGGCCGTAGCCGCCGATGTCCGTGCCGCCGGCCGCAAGGCTGCGCAGGCTGCGGCGCATGCCGTCCTCGAACAGCCAGTCGTGCGGCAGCCATCCGCAGCCCGGCTTGAGCGGCAGGTTGCGGTTCTCGAAAATCTGCCGCAGATACCAGCGCGCGTCGAAGCGCGGGTCAGGCTGGGCCGCGGTGGGCCCGCTGCCGGCGGCGTTGTCGTCGCTGCGCCGCTTGACGAAGAAGCCCGCATTGGCGCGCGACACCAGAAGGCCTTGCGCCACCAGCCGGTCGTAGGCCTCGACCACCGTGAAAACACTGACGCCATGGGCTGCCGCAAAGGCGCGGATCGAAGGCAGCTTGCTGTCCGCCTTGAGTTTCTGGGCACCGATCAGCCCGCGGAGCCCCTCCACGATCTGACTCACGAGCGGAGTCGGCTGTTCGGGATGAAGAATGAGCATCAAAAGGGGTCCCGGCAGGCCGAATCTGCACCATATTGAGGAAAGTATGTACAGGATACAAGACCAGTACAGTCCGCCGATCCATGGCTCGGGGTGTACATGGTCAGGCCCGGACGTGAAACCTAAAGTGCCAGCATCTTCTTTCAGGCACAGGTCGTATCCATGCAGCGCGAACCCCATCTCAGCAACGCCGCCCTCATGGCCCGCCGCGGCGCGGCCGTGGCCCGCGGCGTTGGCCAGGCCCATGAAATCTTCGTCAGCCGGGCGGCCAACGCCGAGGTCTGGGACGTCGAAGGGCGCCGCTACATCGACTTTGCCGGCGGCATTGCGGTGCTCAACACCGGCCACTGCCACCCGGAGATCAGCGCGGCGGTCAAGGCGCAGGTCGACCTGTATTCGCACACCTGCTTCCAGGTGCTGGCCTACGAACCCTATGTAGAGCTGGCCGAGCGCCTGAACGCGCTGGCGCCGGGCAACTTCGCCAAGAAGTCGATTTTCCTGAGCACCGGCGCCGAAGCCGTCGAAAACGCGGTGAAGATCGCCCGCGCCTACACCAGGCGTCCCGGCGTCATCGCCTTTACCGGCGGCTATCACGGCCGCACGATGATGACGCTGGGTCTCACCGGCAAGGTGGCGCCCTACAAGGTCGGCTTCGGGCCGTTCCCGGGCGAGGTGTTCCACGCGCTCTACCCGAACGCGCTGCACGGGGTGAGCGTGGACGACGCCCTGCATTCGGTCGAGCTGCTGTTCAAGAACGACATCGAGCCCGAGCGCGTGGCGGCCTTCATCCTGGAGCCGGTGCAGGGGGAGGGCGGCTTCTACGTCGCGCCCAACGACTTTGTCGAAGGCCTGCGCGCCCTGGCGGACCGCCACGGCATCCTGGTCATTGCCGACGAAGTGCAGACCGGCGCCGGCCGCACCGGCACCTGGTTTGCCAGCGAGCAGTGGCCTGTGGCGCCCGACCTGATCACCACCGCCAAGTCGATGGCGGGCGGCTTTCCGATCTCCGGCGTGGTGGGCCGTGCCGAGGTGATGGACGCACCCGCACCCGGCGGCCTGGGCGGCACCTACGCCGGCAGCCCCATCGGCTGTGCCGCGGCGCTGGCGGTGCTCAAGGTGTTCGACGACGAGCAGCTGCTGGCGCGCAGCAGGGCGCTGGGCGAACGGCTCACGGCGGGCCTGCGCCGCATGGCGGCCGAGGTGCCGGCCATCGGCGACGTACGGGGCCTCGGCGCCATGGTGGCCATCGAGCTGTTCGAAGAGGGCGACACGGCGCGGCCCGACGCGGCATTGACCCGCCGGGTGGTGGCCGAAGCGGCGCGGCGCGGGTTAATCCTGCTGTCATGCGGCACCTACGGCAATGTAATTCGCGTGCTGGTGCCGTTGACGGCATCCGACTTGCTTGTGGACGAAGGCCTGTCGCTTCTCGCGGACAGCTTCGCCGCACTGCGCTGATCGGTCCTTTTCTCTTGAACTCCTCCATGACAGCAGAACCCCTGGTGCGTTTCCAGCGTGTCCAGAAAACCTACGACGGCGAGCACCTGGTGGTGCGCCAGCTCGACCTGGACATTCACCGCGGCGAGTTCCTGAGCCTGCTCGGTCCGTCGGGCTCGGGCAAGACCACCACGCTGATGATGCTGGCGGGCTTCGAGTCGCCGACCTCCGGGGAAATCTTGCTGAACGGCAAGCAGATCACCGGCACGCCGCCGCACAAGCGCCACTTCGGCATGGTGTTCCAGAACTACGCGCTGTTTCCGCACCTGAGCGTGGGGCAGAACGTGGCCTATCCGCTCACCGTGCGCAAGGTGCCGAAAGACGAGCAGCAGCGCCGCGTGCAGCGCGCGCTCGACATGGTGCAGCTGCGCGGCATGACTGACCGGCTCCCGGGCCAGCTTTCGGGCGGCCAGCAGCAGCGCGTGGCGCTGGCGCGCGCGCTGGTGTTCGAGCCGCAACTGGTGCTGATGGACGAGCCGCTGGGCGCGCTCGACAAGCAACTGCGCGAGCACATGCAGATCGAGCTGAAAGATCTGCACCGCCAACTGGGCGTGACCTTCGTCTACGTGACGCACGACCAGAGCGAGGCGCTCACCATGAGCGACCGCGTCGCGGTGTTCAACGAAGGCGTGATCCAGCAGCTGGACACGGTCGACCGGCTGTACGAGAAGCCGTCGAACCGTTTCGTGGCCGGCTTCGTCGGCGACAACACCGTGCTCAAGGGGCAATTGAGCCGCGCCGGCGAGCACGCCGAAATGACGCTGCCCGACGGCCGCGTGCTGAGCGGCCTCAATGTCGGCGGTGCCGCCGCCGGCAGCGCGGTGGAGGCTTGCATCCGCCCCGAGCGCGTGGTGCTGCACCGCGGCGCCGAGGCGCACGGGCCCAACATGCTGCAGGCCGAAGTGGCGCGCGTCATCTACTTCGGCGACCACCTGCGGCTGCTCTGCAACGTGGGCGGCGGCCAGGCCGAAGCCACCGTGAAGCTGCCGCTCACCGGCCTGAACGGCGCCGCCGCACCGCAGGGTGGCGACGCTGTGTCGCTCGAATTTCCGGTGGCGCATGCGCGCCTGTATGCGTCGTAACGTGCGCTCTGACATGCACTCTGAATCCCGTTCCATTTCTCGTTCCCGTTCATCACCCAGGACCCGCACCACCATGAAAAAGACACTCCTCGCCTGCACCGTCGTTGCCAGCTTCGCGCTGCCGGCGCTTGCCCAGCAGCAGCTCACCGTCGTCAACTTCGGTGGCGCCAACGCCAACGCGCAGAAGAAGGCCTACTACGAGCCTTACGAGAAGACCGGCACCAAGATCATTCCGGTCGAATACAACGGCGAGCAGGCCAAGATCAAGGCCATGGTCGAGACCAAGAAGGTCACCTGGGACGTGGTCGAAGTCGAATCGCCCGACGCCGCGCGCGGCTGCGATGAAGGCCTGTTCGAGAAGCTCGACTATTCCAAGATCGGCAGCAAGGCCGACTTTCTTCCGGCGGCGGTTACCGATTGCGGCGTGGGCCTTTTCGTGTGGTCGACCGTGATGGCCTACAACGGCGAAAAGCTCAAGACCGCACCCACCAGCTGGGCCGACTTCTGGGACGTGAAGAAGATTCCGGGCAAGCGCGGCATGCGCAAGGGCGCGCGCTACAACCTGGAGTTCGCGCTCATGGCCGACGGTGTGAAGCCGGCCGACGTGTACAAGGTGCTGGCCACAAAAGACGGCGCCGAGCGCGCGTTCAAGAAGCTCAGCGAGCTGAAGCCGAACATCCAGTGGTGGGAAGCCGGCGCCCAGCCGCCGCAGTTCCTGGTGGCCGGCGACGTGGTGCTCACCACCGTGTACAACGGCCGCATCGACGCCGCCAACCGCGAAGGCCGCGACCTCAAGATCTTCTGGCCGGGCGGCATCTACGACCTGGACTACCTGGTGATTCCGAAGGGCGCACCCAACAAGGAAGCGTCGCTCAAGTACATCCAGTTCGCGATGCAGCCGGCCAACCAGGCGGTGTATGCGCAGAACATCGCCTACGGCCCCACCAACACCAAGGCACTGGCTTCGCTCAGCCCCAAGGTGCTGGCCGACCTGCCGACCTCGGCGGGCAACGCGAAGGAAGCGCTGCAGTTCAACGTCGGCTTCTGGGCCGACCAGGGCGAGGCGCTCGAGAAGCGCTTCGCATCCTGGGCTACCCAGTAACCGGCGCACGAACAAACGAAAGAGGCCATGCACGCGGCAACGACTGTTCCCCTGGTTCCGGCGGAGGCGCCCCCCGTTTCGCTGCGGCGTGCGCTGGCCCGCGCCGAAGCGCGCCGCAAGTGGCGGGCCTTCGCGCTCACGGCGCCGCTGCTGGTGTTTCTGTTGTTGACGCTGCTGGTGCCCATCGTCGCGCTGCTGCAGCGCGCCGTCGAGAACCCGGAAGTGGCCAACGCGCTGCCGCGCACCGTGCGTGCCCTCGACGGCTGGAACCGCAAGGAGGCGCCCGCACCAGCGGCCTACGCCGCCATGGCGGCCGACCTGGGGCAGCTGCCCGACAGCTCCGACGCCGGCGCCCTGGCGCGCCGCCTCAATACCGAAATTGCCGGCGCCCGTTCGCTGGTGATGGGCACCTTCAGGGCGCTGCCGATTGCCGGCACGCCCGAAGAAGTCAAGGCACGCATGCTGGAGCTCGATCCGCGCTGGGGCGAGCCGCCGTATTGGCAGGCCATTGCCAAGAACGGTTCGCGCTGGACGCCTGACTACCTGCTTGCCTCGCTCGACCTGCGCCGCAACGTGGCGGGCGAGGTGGAGCGCATGCCCGACGACCAGCGCGCCTTTGCGAACATCCTGTTGCGCACCTTTCATATCAGCGCAGTGGTCACCTTCTTCTGCCTGCTGCTGGCGTATCCGCTGGCGTGGTGGCTGTCGACCTTGCCCGCGCGCAAGGCCAACGTGCTGATGATCCTGGTGCTGGTGCCGTTCTGGACGTCCATCCTGGTGCGCGTAGCGGCGTGGATCGTGCTGCTGCAATCCGAAGGGCTGGTCAACCGCGGCCTCATGGGCATCGGGTTGATCGACCATCCGCTGGCGCTGCTGTTCAACCGCACCGGCGTGATCATCGCCATGGTGCACATCCTGTTGCCCTTCATGATCCTGCCTCTGTACAGCGTGATGAAGAGCGTGCCGCCCACCTATCTGCGCGCGGCCGTCTCGCTGGGCAGCTCTCCACTCGCGGCGTTCTTTCGGGTGTATGTACCGCAGACCTACCCCGGCATCGGCGCGGGTGCGCTGCTGGTCTTCATCCTGGCCATCGGCTACTACGTAACGCCGGCGCTGCTCGGCGGCGCGGACGACCAGATGCTGAGCTACTACATCGCGCGCTACACCAATGTGGAAATCAACTGGGGCATGGCCTGTGCGTTGGGCGCCGTGCTGCTCGTCGCCACGCTGGTGCTCTACGCCGTGTACCGCCGCATCGGCAAGGCCGAGCTGAGCCTCGGCTGAGCGGCACGAAGGACACACACGCATGTTCAAGCTTCCACAATTTCCGGCCTATGCCACCTTTGCCGACAAGCTCGGCTGGTGGCTGGTGCGCGCCGGCTGCGTCGCGGTGCTGGCTTTTCTGCTGGCGCCCATCCTGGTCGTGATTCCGCTGTCTTTTTCAGACAGCTCGTTTCTGGCCTACCCGATCCGGGGCTGGTCGCTGCAGTGGTACCGCCACCTGTTCGAATCGCCCGAGTGGGCACGTGCGGCGCGCAACAGCTTCATCGTGGCGCCGGCCGCCACGGCGCTGGCCACCGTGCTCGGCACCTTGGCGGCGGTAGGCTTGTCGCGCACCAACTTCGCGTTCAAGGGCCTGCTCATGAGCGTGCTGATCTCGCCGATGGTGGTGCCCATCGTGGTGGTGGGCGTCGCCGCGTACCTTTACTTCGCGCCCCTCGGCCTGGCCGACACCTACTTCGGGCTGATCGTGGTGCATGCGGCGCTTGGCGCGCCTTTCGTGCTGACCACCGTGCTTGCCACGCTGGCGGGCTTCAACCACAACCTGGTGCGCGCATCGCTGAGCCTGGGCGAAACGCCGTTCAGGACTTTCATGCGCATCACGCTGCCGGTGATTGCGCCGGGCGTGATTTCGGGTGCGCTGTTCGCCTTTGCCACGTCGTTCGACGAGGTGGTGGTCACGCTGTTTCTCGCGGGGCCCGACCAGGTGACCCTGCCCCGCCAGATGTTCACCGGCATTCGCGAGAACATCTCTCCCACGATTGCAGCGGTGGCAACGCTGCTGATCATCTTCACCACCGCGCTGCTGCTTGCGCTCGAATGGCTGCGCGGCCGGCAGCGCTGAGGCCAGGCTCCCATGACCACACCGAACCAGCCGCTCGGCGGCAACAGCATGCCGCGCTTTGCCGGCCCGGGCACCATGATGCGGCTGCCGGCCGCAACGTCGGCGCAGGGGCTGGACGCAGCGTTCATCGGCGTGCCGCTGGACATCGGCACTTCCAACCGGCCGGGCGCACGCTTCGGGCCGCGCCAGATTCGCGCTGAATCGGCACTGCTGCGGCCCTACAACATGGCCACCGGCGCGGCGCCGTTCGACACACTTAACGTGGCGGACCTGGGCGACGTGCCAATCAACACCTATTCGCTCGAAAAGTCGGTCGACATCATCTCGTCGTTCTACGACACGGTGCTGGCTGCCGGCTGCGCACCGCTCACGCTCGGGGGCGACCACACCATTGCGCTGCCCATCCTGCGCGCGCTGGCGCGCAAGCATGGCCCGGTCGCGCTGGTGCATGTGGATGCGCATGCGGACGTGAACGACGACATGTTCGGAGAGCGCATCGCGCACGGCACGCCGTTCCGCCGCGCGGTCGAAGAAGGCCTGCTGGCCTGTGACAAGGTCTGGCAAATCGGCTTGCGCGGCACTGGTTATGCGGCGGACGATTTCGACTGGCCGCGCCAGCAGGGCTTTACCGTGGTGCAGGCGCATGAGGTCTGGTACCAATCGCTGGCACCGCTCATGGCGCAGGTGCGCGAGCGCATCGGGCCGACGCATCCGGTCTATATCAGCTTCGACATCGACGGCATCGATCCTTCGTTCGCCGGCGGTACGGGCACGCCGGAGATCGGCGGCCTTACGGTGCCGCAGGCGCTGGAGATCGTGCGCGGGTGCCGGGGCTTGAACGTGGTTGGGGCCGATCTGGTGGAGGTGAGCCCGCCTTACGACGTCAGCGGGAATACCGCGCTGCTGGGGGCCAATCTTTTGTACGAGATGTTGTGTGTGCTGCCTGGGGTGCCTTATCGGTGACTGTGCGTGGTCTTTTTAGGCGCTGCTGTTTTCAGGGCTTGTGCAAAGGCCACCGGGTACTCCCCTCCGCGAATGTCCCCCGCCTTCGGCTCCTCCTTTATTTCGCTGCGTGGAGCACCCGATGCCCTGTGCACTTGGGCACGCTGCTGGTGTACCGCTGATCAACGACTGCTCTGAATCACGCACACGTCGATGGGGTGCCTTGCGCAGCGAAATAAAGGAGGAGGCCGCAGGCCGGGGGACATTCGCGGAGAAAGGTACCCCGTCGGCGGGCGCGCCGCCCTGAACAGCAGCGTCCCCAACAACCCTCTCACCTAAACAGAATCGCAACAAAACTCGAGACCAACGACCATGAAAACATCTCCTCTCGCATTGCTGAACGACCCGACCCTCCTGAAGACAGATGCGCTGATCGCCGGCGAATGGATTCGAGGCAAGAGCCGCTTTGACGTGAACGACCCGGCCACCGGTCAGAAGCTGGTCGACGTTGCCAACCTTACGCGCGCGGACGCTGCCCTGGCCATTGCCGCGGCCAACAAGGCGCTTGCTGGCTGGCGCGGCAAGACAGGCAAGGAGCGCAGCATCGTGCTGCGCAAGTGGTTCGACCTGCTGGTTGCCAACACCGAAGACCTGGGGCGCCTCATGACCGCGGAGCAGGGCAAGCCCTTTGCCGAGGCCAAGGGCGAAGTGGCCTACGGTGCCAGCTTCATTGAATGGTTTGCCGAAGAAGCCAAGCGCGTCAACGGAGAGGTGCTGCCGCAGTTCGATAACAACCGCCGCTTGCTCGTGATGAAGCAGGCCATCGGCGTGTGCGCCGCCATCACGCCGTGGAACTTTCCGCTGGCCATGATCACGCGCAAGGTCGCACCGGCATTGGCCGCGGGTTGCACGGTCGTCATCAAGCCGGCCGAACTCACGCCGCTCACCGCGCTGGCCGCGGCCGAGCTGGCCGTGCGCGCGGGCATTCCGGCGGGCGTGCTCAACGTGCTTACGGCAGACAGCCAGAACAGCATCACCATCGGCAAGGAACTGTGCGAGAGCGACATCGTGCGGCACCTGAGCTTCACCGGTTCGACCGAGGTCGGCCGCATTCTCATGAGCCAGTGCGCGCCCACGGTGAAGAAGCTCTCGCTCGAGCTTGGTGGCAACGCACCCTTTTTGGTGTTCGACGATGCCGATGTCGACTCGGCGGTCGAGGGTGCCATGGCCAGCAAGTACCGCAACGCCGGCCAGACCTGCGTGTGCGCGAACCGGCTGTATGTGCAAGACGGCATCTACGACAGCTTCGTCGAGAAGTTCGCGGCCAAGGTCAAGGCGCTCAAGGTTGGCAACGGCTTTGAAGAGGGCGTGCTGCAGGGGCCGCTCATCGAAGATGCGGCTGTCGACAAGGTGCAGCGGCACGTCGACGACGCGATTGCCAAGGGCGGCAAGCTGCTGGCCGGCGGCCACAAGATCGAGGGCCAGTTCTTCGAGCCGACGGTCATTGCCGAGGCCACGCCGGACATGCTGTGCGCGAAGGAAGAAACCTTCGGGCCCTTTGCGCCGGTGTTCCGCTTCAAGACCGAGCAGGACGCAATCGACGCGGCCAACAACACGGAGTTCGGTTTGGCGAGCTACTTCTATACGCGCGACGTGGGGCGCATCTTCCGCGTGGCGGAGGCGTTGGAGTACGGCATGGTCGGCATCAATGCCGGCGTGATCGCCACGGAGCACGTGCCGTTCGGCGGCGTGAAGCAGTCGGGCCTGGGGCGCGAGGGTTCGCACCATGGCATGGACGACTACATCGAGATCAAGTATCTCTGCCTGGGCGACATCCAGAAATAAGAGACAGAGAGAAGTAAGCCCAGGCGACCGGCGACGCGCGCAGGCGGCGCGTGCCGGTCGGAGGGCGGCCTTACTTGGCCTTGGTGTCGAGGCGCTTCTGCATTGCGGCAGCGCGCTCGCTCGACGGCGGGTGCGAGCTCAGGATCGAGCTGCCCGAACTGCCGCTGCTGAGCGCGGCGAGCTTCTGGAAGCTGCTCACCAGGCCCTTGCGTTCCAGCTTGCGTTCCGTCAGCAGGTCGAACGAGTAGTTGTCGGCCGCGCTCTCTTGCGTTTGGGAGAACTGCGCGTTGATGAACTTCTCGCCGAGGTCGCCCGCTTGCGATTGCGACAGCTGGCCCACGACGCCGCCGGCTGCGCTGGCAAGGCCGCGAACAGCCGAGGCTGCATAGGCGGTTTGCATGCGCGACTTGGAGTGGCCCAGTGCCACGTGGCCGATTTCATGGCCGATGACGCCGCGCAGCTCGTCGTCGTTCATCAGGTCCATCAGCCCGCTGTACACGCGGATGCAGCCGTTGGCCATGGCCCAGGCGTTCACGTCCTTGGTCAGGTAGACCTTGTAGTTGGCCGTCTTGCCGTTCACGCTGTTGGGCATGGCGCGCACCACCTGGTTCAGCCGCGTGGTGTAGCGGCTGTTGGCGGGTGCGACTTCGTTCTTCTGGTCCATTGCGGCGCAAGACTGGTCGGACATCGTTGCAATGTCCGCGTCGGTCAGCGACATGGCCTTGTAGGCCGAGCCGCCGACTTGCGCGAGAGCGCCGGTGTCTGCGCCCTTCATGGCTCCGCAGCCCGCAAGGGCGGCAGCCATGATGACGGAAGCGGCGATAGGTAGATTGAGATGGTGCATTGGAGCTCCCCTTCTTATGAATATTAAAAGTCAGTGCATCAAGCTGGCCGCGCTCCGGCACCCGACTTTGCATCGGTGCGCTGCGCGGCAGCGGCGCCATCATAGGTGAGCAAAAGCGCTTGAAGCCACTGCTTTTTTACGGGATCGCTTCCTGTAATTCTTTCGTTGGACGAGCGCGAACCGATTCCCGCACCACGCTTGTTGGTGTTGGTCAGGCCATTAGAATGCCCGCATGTATCGGGTCCGCCTGTTCGTTCTTTGGGTCATGATGATCGCCGTGCCGTTCCAGGGGTACGCGGCGGTAGCCATGGCCTTTTGCACACCGGACCACAGCGGTAGCCATGCGGCTGCAACAGCCTCGGCCGAACACTCGCACGGCGGCAATGGGCATGCGGACCACGCCAAGGCCCAGAACCAGGACGAAGCAAAGCAATCCGCGGACAACAGCGCCGGCAACACCGCCAGCGCCGAACCCGACGCAATGCACAAGTGCGGCACCTGCGGCGCATGCCACGGCACCGCGCTGATCAGCACGCCTCAATTCGCGGTACTCCACGGGCTGCCCCGCGCAGACCTGGTGGAGCCGCCCCTCGCGATGGCCACGCTCGCGCCTCGCGTTCTCGACAAACCTCCTCGCGCCTAACGCGTTCGTGTGCGTGCGCGCGCCTGTGACCTAGTCACGGGCCGCCGCTTCCGCGAACGCTCATGCATCGCTGCGCCGCGCCCTTCTTCGGGCCGCTTTGGCGCACTCCGTTCATGAACACGTTGCGAGGACTCCATGTTCCATCCTTTGCCGGCCCGTTGGCTGGCCGTATTTCCCGCCATGGCGGTGCTGGCCGCCATGGCGCAGCCCGCGCTAGGCGAAGCGCCGGCGGCCGTGCCCGCCGCCGCCCTGAGCTACAAGTCCGCGCTCGAGGGCTACCGACCTTTCACTGACGAAAAGCCTATTCCGTGGAAGGAGGCCAACGAGACCGTCCGCCAGCGCGGCGGTTGGCAGGCCTATGCCAAGGAAGCGGCGGGCAGCGGCACCGCCGGGGCCGAACCGTCCAAGGGCCAGCCAAATGCGCCTGCCGCGCACCAGGGCCACACGATGCCCATGCCCCCCAAGAAGGAGCAGCAGCCATGAAGCGCGCTCTTCGCCTGGGCGCCGCTGCATTCGCGGCCGCCCTGCTGGCAGGCTGCGCCTCGGTCGGCATCGACGACGCACTGCAGGACACGAACACCAGCGCCCGGCAGTTCACCGGCGGCAAGCTCGAACTCAGCCGCACGCAGGAGCAGCGGGACCGCCGCTCGGCGATGTCGCAAGAGTTGCTCTCCAAGCCGCTGTCGCAGACCGACGCGGTGCAGCTCGCGCTGGCCAACAGCCCATCGGTGCAAGCGTTGGTCGCGCAGAGCTGGGGCGACATTGCCGCGGCCAACCAGTCGAGCCGGCTGCCCAACCCGATGTTCACCTTCGAGCGCATGCGCCTGAACAGCGAGCTCGAACTCGGGCGGCTGCTGTCGTTCGGGCTGGTGGACCTCATCCTGCTGCCGCAGCGCCTGTCCATCTCGCGGAGCCAGGCCAGCCAGGCCAAGGTGCAGCTCACCGGCGCCGTGGTCGACCAGGTCACGCAGGTCAGGCAGGCCTGGGTTCGCGCCGTGGCGGCGCAGCAAACGCTGCAATACGCCGAGCAGGTGAACCGCTCGGCCCAGGCCAGCGCGGAGCTTGCGCGCCGCATGCAGCAGATCGGCAACTTCAGCAAACTGCAGCGCGCGCGCCAGCAGGTCTTCTATGCCGATGCGACCACGCAGCTGGCTTCGGCGCAGCACGCCGCCACGGCCGCGCGCGAGGAGCTGGTTCGCGCGCTGGGCCTCGACGACGCGCAGGCCGCCAGGCTGGCGCTGCCGGACCGTTTGCCCGATCTGCCCAAGACTCCGCGCGACGCGAAGGAAGTGGCCAGCACGGCGGCCGAGCAGCGTCTCGATGTGCAGCTTGCGCGTGCGCAGCTCGACGTGGCGGGCAAGTCGCAGGGCATCAACCTGCTGTCGACCTTCGTCGACGTGGAGGTGGGCGGGCGGCGCGACACGATCTTCGACAACGCCGAAGGCACCAGGAGCACGCGGCGCGGCTTCGAGCTCGACATCCGGCTGCCGCTGTTCGACTGGGGATCGGCCCGGCGCGATGCGTTGAATGCGCAGTCGCTGGCCGCGGCCAACCGCTACGACGCCACGGCGCGCGGCGCTTCTTCGCAACTGCGCGAAGGCTACTCGGCCTACCGCACGGCCTACGACATTGCGCGCCACTACCGCGACGAGATCGTTCCGCTGCGCCAGGCGATGGCCGATGAAAACGTGCTTCGCTACAACGGCATGCTGATCGGCGTGTTCGAGTTGCTGGCAGAAGCGCGCGACCAGGTTGCCAGCGTCACCAACGCCATCAACGCCCAGCAGCAGTTCTGGCTCGCCGACGCCGCCCTGGCGGCCTCGGTGATCGGAAAGCCCACCGCCATGGGCACCCCCGCAGCCGGTTCAGGCGGCGAGGCCGCCACTGCAAGTGCCGCCCACTGAGCGCGCACGCTCATCAACCCATTGAACGACATGACCAACAGACGCAACTTTCTGGGTGGCGCGGGCGCCATCACCGGTGCCCTGGCCGCGGCGAGCGTGAGCAAGGTGGCGATGGCCGCCTTGCCTGAGCCCGTGATCCGCACCACGCCCGACACCATGCCGCCGCTCTCGCCTTCGAGCGGGCGGCCCTACAACCCCGTGGTCACGCTCAACGGCTGGACCCTGCCATGGCGCATGAACAACGGCGTGAAGGAGTTCCACCTGGTGGCCGAGCCCGTTGTGCGCGAGATGGCGCCCGGCTTCAAGGCCAACCTGTGGGGCTACAACGGCCAGTCGCCCGGCCCGACCATCGAGGTGGTCGAAGGCGACCGCGTGCGCATCTTCGTGACCAACAAGCTGCCCGAGCACACCAGCGTGCATTGGCACGGGCAGCGCCTGCCCAACGGCATGGACGGCGTCTCCGGCCTGACGCAGCCGCCCATCCGTCCGGGCAAGACCTTTGTCTACGAGTTTGTCGCGCGGCGGCCCGGCACCTTCATGTACCACCCGCATGCGGACGAAATGACGCAGATGGCCATGGGGATGATGGGCTTCTGGGTGACGCACCCCAAGGCCGAGCATCCGTTGATCGAGAAGGTCGACCGCGACTTCGTGTTCCTGCTCAACGCCTACGACGTGGAGCCCGGCAGCGCGACGCCCAAGATCATGACGATGCTGGACTTCAACCTGTGGTCCTGGAACAGCCGCATCTTTCCGGGCATCGACTCGCTCAACGTGAGGCTGAACGACAAGGTGCGCATCCGCATCGGCAACCTGACGATGACCAACCACCCGATGCACCTGCACGGGCACGAGTTTCTCGTCACAGGCACCGACGGCGGCCCCACCCCCAGGAGCACGCGCCAGTACGAGGTGACCACCGACGTGGCGGTCGGCCAGATGCGGCAGATCGAGTTCCTGGCCGACGAGGAGGGCGACTGGGCCTTTCACTGCCACAAGAGCCATCACACCATGAACGCGATGGGCCACGACGTGCCCACGATGATCGGCCTGGACCACAAGGACGTGGTCAAGCAGATCACCAACCTTGTGCCCGACTACATGGTGATGGGTGAGCGCGGCATGGCCGACATGGCCGAGATGGAGATGCCGATTCCCGACAACACGGCGCCCATGATGACGGGCCAGGGCCCCTTCGGCTCCGTCGAGATGGGCGGCATGTTCAGCGTGGTGAAGGTGCGCAAGAACCAGAAGCCCGGCGACTACAGCAACCCCGGATGGTTCAAGCATCCGAAGGGCACGGTGGCCTACGAGCTGGACGGCCCGCCGCCCGAGCCCGCGCGCCAGCGCGGTGCCGGCGCGGCCGCCATGCCCGCGCAGAACATGCCCGCCAACAACATTGAAGTGCAGGTCCGCAAGCCGGGCAAGGCCAGTTCCGGCCATGCCGGCCATTGATTGTTTTTTTACTGAAAGGAAAACCATGAAACACACGCTTCGCCATATCGCGTTCACCGCTTTCTCCGCCTTCGCCGCCCTGGCGGCCACAGGCGCCTCGGCCGCCGGCAGCCACGCCGGTGGCCATGGGCACGATGCAGATGCCGCCATCGGCAAACCTGGCGTTGCCGCCAAGGCCACGCGCACCATCAACGTCGACATGACCGACTCGATGCGCTTCACGCCGGCCGACATCAGCGTGAAGCAGGGCGAGACCGTGCGCTTCGTCGTCAAGAACTCCGGCCAGCTGAAGCACGAGCTCGTGCTCGGAACCGAGCAGGAGCTCAAGGAGCACTACGAAGCCATGAAGAAGAACCCCGAAATGGAGCACGCCGATCCGAACATGGTGACGCTGGCCGCGGGCAAGACCGGCGAGATCGTCTGGCAGTTCACCAAGGCGGGCAAGGTCGATTTCGGCTGCCTGCAGCCGGGCCACTACGACGCCGGCATGAAGGGCGCCGTGAAGGTGGCCAAGGCCGCCAAGTAAACAAGGAAAGGAAAATCCAGATGTCGAACATCCGTATCGCATTCGCGGCCTTCGTTGCCGCACTCTCGTTCGCCGGCGCCGTAACCGCCGCGGAACTTGTCGATGGCGAGGTCCGCAAGGTGGACAAGGACAACAAGAAACTCACCATCAAGCACGGCCCGCTGACAGACCTGGACATGCCCGGCATGACGATGGTCTTCGGCGTCAAGGAAGACGCCTTGCTCGACAAGGTGAAGACGGGCGAGAAGGTGCGCTTCCAGGCCGCGAAGATCGACGGCAAGTTTGTCGTGACCGCGATCGAGCCCGCGCAGTGAACGGCGGTTCAACCCGCCATTGAGCGGCACGCTGCCGCGCACTCCCGGCATGCCTTGGCGCATGCCTGGCAGTGCCCGGCCTTGTGCTTGGCGCATTCTTCGCCGCAGGCCTGGCAGATGTCCGCGCACAGGGCGCAGATGGACTTGGCATGTTCGCTGCCGCGCGCCATCGCGGCGGCGGCAAACTGGCAGGCGGCCGCGCAGTCGATGTCCAGCGCGATGCACCTGGCCATCATGGCGACATCGCTTTCCTTCAGGCAAGAGGCCGCGCAGTGGTTGCACGCCGTGGCGCAGCCGTTGCAGGCTTCAATGCATGCGGCATAGGTTTCATGTGGCATTTGCTGACTCCTTCAGGCGTTCGAGAAAATGCTCTTCCCTCGATCAGTTGCATGTGTAGGAAGAGGGCCCACCGGCTCGTGAGGCGGCGGCGATGCATGGTTGCCACAGCGGCGTGCAGCTGCTGGCGGCACCGACGCTCTCACCGGCGTTTTTCCTACGCGGCGGACGCGTCCGCCGAAGAGCATTCCGCTGTGAATTCGGTTGTTTCTTTAACGCGGGAGCATTTCGCATGAGTACTCACATACGCAGCGACGCCCCGACCATGTCGATGTGACGGGTGCCACGCAATTGATCCGCCATCAGCGCGTTGCCGCGAACGGCATCGGCTTTCACCTGGCGACCTGCGGGCCGGAGGACGGACCCGCAGTGGTCTTGCTGCACGGCTTTCCGGAGTTCTGGTACGGCTGGCGGCACCAGATGGAGCCGCTTGCCGCTGCCGGGCTGCGCGTGATCGTGCCGGACCAGCGCGGGTATGGCGAATCCGACAAGCCCGGCGGCATCGGCGCCTATGCGCTCGATACGCTGGCCGACGATGTGTGCGGCATGTGCAGTGAGCTGGGGCACGAGCGTTTTGCGGTCGTGGGGCATGACTGGGGCGGCATCGTTGCATGGCATCTCGCCGCACGGGAGCCGGCGCGGCTGAGCCGCCTTGCGATCCTGAACGCGCCGCATCCGGCCACGTTGGCAAGCTATGCGCTCACGCATCCGCTGCAGGCCGTGCGCAGCGCCTACGTCGGCTTCTTCCAGATGCCGTGGCTGCCCGAGATGGCGCTGAGCGCAAACGACCATGCGCTGCTTGCGCTGGCGCTCACCGGCCGAAGCCCGCCCGGAACCTTCGACGAGGCGGCGCTGGCCAAGTACCGCGAGGCGTGGTCGCGCGACGGCGCGCTCAGCGCCATGCTCAACTGGTACAGGGCAATGCCGCTGGCGCGGCCGCTGAGCCGGCAGATCGAAATTCCGGCAATGGTCTTGTGGGGTGACGAAGATCCGGCGCTATCGAGCGGCTTGGCCGAAGCGGGCGCGGCGTTCTGCGGCACATGCGAAGTGCTTCACCTCCCGGGCGCCACGCACTGGCTGCACCACGAAATACCCGAAGAAGTGAATGCGTTGCTGCTCGCGTTCCTTGCCGAGGCCTGAACGATCAGCGCATTGCCGAACCGAGCGATTGCGCCGCGTCCAGATGCGAGCGCAGCGCAGGCAAGGTCTTGCCCGCCCAGGCCCGCAGTTCAGGGTCTCGAAGCTCGCGGCTTGCGCGCTCGAACAGCGCAATATCCGCCTGGTGGTCTTCGATGCCCACGATGCGGATGTACATGCGGTCGAACTCGCCGCCGGAGGCCGACGCCAGGCGGTCCAGCTTCGCGCGCTTGTCGCGTGGGAGCACGCCGGGCAGCCGCATGCCGCGGGCACGCACCAGGTCCATGAGTTCGTTGTTGGCCCGCGTGTGGTGGTCGACGAGCATCTGCGCGTAGCTTCGCACCTGGGGGCTTGCGGCGCGGTACATGGCCAGGCGAGACGCCTGGACTTCGTAGCGGCCGTTGCCTGTTGCCGCGGTGATGAACTGCGGGTCTTGAAGGCCGCCCGCGCGTACTGTGGCCGGCCTCGATGCAGGGTCTTCCGGAGCCGCGCATCCGGCGGCAAGCGCAGCAGCGCAGACAAGCATCAGGGCACGCGTAAAGGGTCGGAGCGTTTTCATCGTTTTCCTTGCAGCCCGGCAAGGGCCGGACCTCCACCTCGGGGAGGTTGGCCCAATCTATAAGTCGCGCCCGAGGCGGCCCGTGTCGGACGCTACCTGCATCTGCGGCCTCCCAATCACTTCGAATCGGCTCCAACTCATCAATTCCACCGCGTGTAGAGTGACATCCCGTGAAATTTTTCACACAAAGTAAGCAGTGCGAACTTTGCACTGCATTTGGATCCGCAGAGCACAGGGGCAGCGATGGAGCTCATTCCGCAAGGGCAGTACTTTCACAAAGGATGGGAGATCGCCTTCTTCTCCGAAAAGACGGCGAGCGGTAGCCAAAGTTCTGGCGTGGCCGAAGTACGCAAGGAAGGCGAGCTCCGCTGTTCGCTGCTTTCCACGGGACATTTCGAGAACCGGAACAACCTGTTCGAAAGCCTGAAGGCGCGCGGCATCCGGTGGATCGACGAGCACGAAGCCAGGAAAAAAGTTGTCGCCTATTGGGATGAATCGGAGCAATCGGAGGGATCCCGCTCATGAGCAAAGACCTGGGTCCGTTGCCACCATTGACGCCCGACGTCTTGCAGCACCGCGTCGCGCAGAAGCCTGCGGTGCTTCTTGTGCCCGGATGGGACGACAGCAGGCACGAGCAGTACGACCGCATCAGCGCCGCGCTCGACGCGCAGGGCTGGCTCACGCGCCGCGTCGATTTTCCGGGGGACCGGAGCCAGGACGGTGCGCGCAATGAAATGAGCCGCGACCAGCACCTGAAAGAACTCGTTGCGGCATACGACGGCCTGGTGGCGCAGCAGGCGGTCGAGGGAAGGGCGGTGGCCTTCATCGGCTTCAGCTATGGCGGCTATCTTGGCGCGCTGCTGAGCGCCCAAAGGCCGCTCCAGTGGATGGCGCTGCGCTCACCCGCGCTGTATCGCGACGAGGACTGGTTCGTTCCGAAGGAAGAACTGGACAAGGACGAGCTCGACCGCTACCGCCGCAGCGTTCGAAGCCCTGAAGAAAACGCGGCGCTTGCCGCATGCGAAGCGTTTTCGGGCGACGTTCTGCTGATCGAATCCGAAGACGACGAGACGGTGCCTCACCCCGCAGTGAAGAGCTACAAGGCGGCGTTCAGGAATGCGCGGTCCTTCGACTACCGCCTTCTCGAAGGAGCGGACCATGAGCTGTCGAGCAAGGCGGCGCAAAGCCGGTTCATCGATGAACTGTTGCGCTGGATGAACCAGGTCACCGGCGGCGCCGCCGCTGCGCTGCGGTAAGCGTCAAGACTTCCGGCGCTTCAGAAAACCCGGCGCGTTCTCGCCCTTGCCGGGCTGCGCCTCGTCGTCGGCCGTGTCTCTTGCCTCTTCAGGCGTTGTCGATTCATCCAGCTCGAGGTCGTTTGCGCGGACCTCGGCCTCGAGCGGCAGCTTGCCCGGCGTGAGGGGCGCGGATTCCGCCGGCGTGGCGGGCGTGTGCTTCCGATTCATGACTGTGCTCCTGCTGTTTCGGCAACGGCCATCCTCCTGCAGCCGGCACAGCGGCAGGTCGGACGGAAAGTGCATGCGGTGCAGGCGCCGTCCTGCGCAAGAGTGCAGCCGGACTCAACCTACAGCAGTGTGGCGCGCATGCCGAGTCCGAAGCGCATGGGAGTCTGCAACATGAAAACGGTTTTCGTTCTTTTCCGTTCTTTCAATCCCCTTAAGGAGCCCCACGCATGTTCTCTCACAACAAGCGACTGCAATACACCGTGCGCGTCAGCGAGACCAATCCCGGCCTTGCCAACCTCATGCTCGAACAGTTCGGCGGCCCTCAGGGCGAGCTGGCCGCAGCCTGCCGCTATTTCACGCAGGCCGTCGGCGAGGACGACCCCGGCCGCAAGGACATGCTGTTCGACATTGCCACTGAAGAGTTGAGCCACCTGGAAGTCATCGGCACCATCGTCGCCATGCTCAACAAGGGCGCCAAGGGCCGCCTCGCCGAAGGGGTGGATGCCGAGGCGGAGGCTTTCCGCAGCATCACGGGTGCGGGCAACGACAGCCACGTGACGCAGGTGCTCTACGGCGGTGGCCCTGCGCTGGTCAACTCGGCGGGCGTGCCGTGGACCGCCGCCTACATCGACACCATCGGCGAGCCCACGGCTGACTTGCGCTCCAACATCGCGGCGGAGGCACGCGCCAAGATCGTCTATGAGCGGCTCATCAACCTGACGGACGATCCGGGCGTGAAGGAAGCGCTGGGCTTTCTGATGACGCGCGAGATCGCACACCAGAAGTCTTTCGAGAAGGCGCTCTACGCAATCCAGCCCAACTTTCCGCCGGGCAAGCTGCCGGGCATGCCTGAGTTCACCAAGGTCTACTTCGACATGTCGAAGGGCGGCGAGGTGCGCGGACCTTGGAACCAGGGCGAAAAATGGGACTTCGTCAGCAAGCCCGAAGAGCAGATGGCGGTAGACGGCGGCTCCGGCGAACCCAGCGTGCAGCTCACCGCCGAAGACCAGGCCGCGGTGGAAGCCATGGCCACGCGCACAGCTTCAGACCCGACCGGCAATCCGCCGACGGGTGCGGAGCTGGGCATGTCGGACGACGCCATTCTTGATGAGTTGGCAACCGAACTGGGCAAGCCCAAGGTCTGACCGCAAGGCCTGCAGCCAGACGGCAAGGCGAGCTTCATCGTGCAGGCCCGTTTCGAACCCATCGCCGATGCGGTCGTTGTCGGCGGTGGTCCGGCCGGGCTCATGGCGGCCATCTACCTGGCCCGCTTCCGGCGCTCGGTGGTGTTGGTCGATGCAGGCCAGAGCCGAATCGAGAAGATTCCGCGCTCGCACAACTATCCCGGCTTCGTTGAAGGAATTCCGGGTGCACAGGTGCGAGACATGCTGCGTGCGCAACTGCGCAGCTATCCGGTCCGCATCGTCGAAACCTTTGTGGAGCGGGCAGAGCGCACGCCGCAGGGCTTTCGCCTGGCAACCCAGGAGGGGCCAATCGCGGGCAGGCGGATGCTGCTTGCCACCGGCGTGACGGACATTCCACCCGCCATGCCGCACGTGCGCGCGGCGCTGGAGGCCGGCGTGCTCCGCTATTGCCCGGTGTGCGATGCCTACGAGGTCGTCGGCAAGGCCGTCGGCGTGTATGCCAACGGCCCGGCCGGCGTGGCGGAAGCGATCTACCTTCGGCACTTCAGTGCCGACATCACACTGTTCATGGCGCAGGGTGGACCGGGCCTTGCCGCGGAAGAACGCAGCCGCCTGGCCGAGGCCGGCATTCGGTGGAACGACGCGCCGGTGGACGCCATACGAAGAAACGGCGAACGCGTCGAGCTGATGCATGCGGGCACCCGGACGCTGTGCGACACGCTCTACTGCGCGCTCGGCTTGACAGTGCATTCGCAGATTGGAGTGGCCCTTGGCGCATCGGTCGACGACACGGGCTACGTCCAGGTCGATGCCCATCATGCGACGAGCGTGCCGGGCCTGTATGCGGCAGGCGATGTGTCCACCGGCCTCAACCAGATTGCGGTGGCCACGGGTGGCGCCGCCATTGCGGCTTCGGCCATTCACCGCGAACTCGGGCCCGACTGGCTGGCGCCCTCGAGCACTTGACTCGATGTGGGCGCTGTCCGACGAGTCCTGTGGGCCTCTGCTTGCGCGGCGCATTCCACCCGCGCAGATGCTGGCCCCGTAATCAAGAAGGAGCAACCGATGCTGGCAATGAACTACCGCGGCCCCTACCGGATTCGCGCGGTGCACAAGCCCGAGCCCGAGATCGAGCACCCCGGCGACGCCATCGTGCGGGTGACGCGCTCATGCATTTGCGGGTCCGACCTGCACCTGTACCACGGCCTGGTGCCCGACACGCGCATCGGCTCCACCTTCGGGCACGAGTTCACGGGCGTGGTCGAGGAGGTGGGTTCGGCGGTGCAGCATTTGAAACCGGGCGACCACGTGCTGGTGCCCTTCAACATTTTCTGCGGCAGCTGCTACTTCTGCCAGAAGGAGCTCTACAGCAACTGCCATTCGACCAACCCCGGGGCCACGGCGGTGGGCGGCATCTTCGGCTACTCGCACACCGCGGGCGGCTACGACGGCGGGCAGGCCGAATACGTGCGCGTGCCCATGGCGGACGTGGGGCCCACCGTGATCCCGGCCGACATGGACCTGGACGACGCCGTGCTGCTGACCGACGCACTGCCCACCGGCTACCAGGCCGCCGAGATGGGCGGCATTGGAGAGGGCGACACGGTGGTGATCTTCGGCGCAGGACCGGTCGGCATCTTCGCGGCCAAGTCGGCCTGGCTGCTGGGCGCGGGCCGCGTGATCGTGGTGGACCATGTCGACTACAGGCTGGAGTTCGTGCGCTCGTATGCGCAATGCGAGGTGATCGACTTCAAGCAGGTGGGCGACATGGCGATCCACATCAAGAAGATGACCGATGGCCTTGGCGCCGATGTTTGCGTCGACTGCGTGGGCTGCGAGGCCGCAGGCAACTTTGCCCAGACACTGCTGGGCGTCAAGCTCAAGTTGCAGGGCGGTGCGGCCACGGTGCTGCACTGGTGCATCAACTCGGTTCGCAAGGGCGGAACCGTATCGATCGTCGGCGTCTACGGGCCCACCTTCAACGCGGTGCCCATCGGCAACGCGGTGAACAAGGGGCTCACGCTGCGCATGAACCAGGCCAGCGTGAAGCGGCATCTGCCGCGCCTTATCGAACACATACAGGCCGGCCGGCTGGAGCCGCGCCGCGTGATCTCGCACCGCATCGACCTGCGCGACGTGGCCGACGCGTATCACATCTTCTCGAGCAAGCTCGACAACTGCATCAAGACCGTGCTGGTGCCGCCGGGCATGGTGCGCGAAACCACCACCGCGGCCGCGAGCCTTTGATTGACGGGAGCGCACCCCATGAACACGCCAGA
The DNA here is from genome assembly GCF_037204085.1 of Variovorax sp. CCNWLW235. NCBI lineage: Bacteria > Pseudomonadati > Pseudomonadota > Betaproteobacteria > Burkholderiales > Comamonadaceae > Variovorax > Variovorax sp. CCNWLW235. Next base: position 66,230 of record NZ_JBBCBW010000020.1, read on the forward strand.
TCCTTCGAACACCCGTTCGCCGTCGCCCAGCCATGCGCACATCATCGGCTGGGGCGCCGACCTCGACCCCGCCATGCGTCCGGCCTACCCCAAGGAGCGCACGCCGCCGCGGCTGCCCCATCCGGTGGAGCCGCCGGAGCAGCAGCACTCGCATGCGGAGGTGCTTCATTCAACCGAGCGCCCCGGCATCACGCCCATCTTCGGTAGCACCTTGCCGCCTTCGGGCCTGAGCGGCCGCTTGCGCCGCGTAGCGTTCCGGCATTCGGAAAACGACCTCCGGCACTGGCTCATGCTGCTGCTGGCCGACCGGGTGCAGATGGGCGAGGGCCTGATCGAAGACATCTCGCGCGGGCACGTGCCGAACCTCTATGCCGAGATGGGCGGCCGCGCCGAGCTCAGGCACAACCCGATGGGCGCTGCACGCAAGGTGGCCATCGGCGTTGCGGCGCTGGCGCTCGTTGCCATGGCGCTCAAGGGCCGCAGGCGGACTCGCCGCCTGCGCGGTTGAGTCTGCATCAGCGCAGCTTGCCGAGTCATCCCATTCTTCAGCACCGAACTTCCAGACTCCGGAGCGGCCGTGGCCAGCCCGCTGCCGCCACCGCCGTCGACCGGGTGCTTCACGAAGTGTTCGGCCACGAGCGCCTGCGCCCTGGGCAGCGCAGCGTGATCGACAGGGTGGTCGCGGGCGAATCGACGCTCGCGGTGATGCCCACGGGTGCGGGCAAATCGCTTTGCTACCAGGTGCCCGCGGTTCTCGCGTCAGGTCAGACGGTGGTGGTCTCACCCTTGATCGCGCTCATGAAAGACCAGTGCGAGAAGCTCAATGCCAACGGCGTGCGCGCTGTGCAGCTGAACAGCCTGTGCGCCGCCGATGAGATCGAGGCCGCGGAAGCAGCCATTGCCGACGGCTCCGCGCGCGTGATCTTCAGCACGCCGGAGCGATTGGCCGACGCTGCTTTTCTGAAGCTGCTGCAGCAGCGGCCGACTTCCTTGCTGGTGGTTGACGAGGCGCATTGCATCTCGCAGTGGGGGCACGACTTTCGGCCCGCGTTCCTGGAGATAGGCGCGGCGGTGCGCGCCCTGCGCAAACCGGTGGTGCTGGCGCTCACGGCCACCGCCAATGACGAGGTGGCCGAAGAGATCATGGAGAAGCTCGGCATTCCGCGAGCGGGCCTGATCGACACCGGTGCCTACCGGCCCAACCTGCACTACGCCGTCGAGCCGATGATGCGAGAAGAAGACAAGCTGCAGCGTGCGCTGGCGCTGGTTGCGGGCCTCGAAGGCAGCGGCATTGTCTACACCGCCACGGTGAAGGCGGCCGAGTCGCTTGCCGCCCGTCTTGCGGATGCGGGCGAGTCGGTGGGCCTGTACCACGGCAAGCAGCGCTCGGGCGAGCGGCATGCCGCACAAGACGCGTTCATGGCCGGAAAGCTCCGCGTGATGGTGGCCACCAATGCATTCGGCATGGGCATCGACAAGCCCGACATCCGTTTTGTGCTGCACTACCAGATGCCCTCGAGCCTGGATGCCTACTACCAGGAGTCGGGCCGCGCGGGACGTGATGGCGGGCGCGCCGATTGCGTGCTGCTCTACCTGCGACGCGACAAGGCCGTGCAGCAGTTCTTCCTGGCCGGCTGGTTGCCCGAGGTGCCCGAACTGCGGGCGCTGCAGCAGGCGTTGTCGAGCCCGCCTCCCGCGGCCGAGGGGTGGACGGCGGCGGAGCTCCAGCAGCGTGCGCGTCTTCCGCGCGGCAAGCTTCGCGTGTTGCTGAGCCTGCTGCGGCAAGAGCGCCTGTTGAAGCGCAACAGCGAGGGCCTGCTGCGCTGGGCAAGAAAGCAGCCGCTCGAAGACGCCGAGCTCGACGCGCTGCTGAGCGGCCATCGCGAAAAGCGTGGGCAGGAGCGCGAGGCGCTCGAGCGCATGACCTTCTATGCGACCACCGGCATGTGCCGATGGCAGGTGCTGCTTTCAGGATTGGGGAGCGACGAGCTCGCGCAGCGTTGCGGCGCGTGCGACAACTGCGTGCGACTGGCCAGGCATGAGCGGGCGCAGGCCGCGCGAGATGCGCAGACGCAAGCGACGGCCGAAGAAGAAGCCGGCGCTTCGCCGCGCATTGCCTTTGCGAAAGGCGATTCGGTGCGCGTTCCGCGCTATGGCGTCGGGTCCGTGGCAAGTGCCGATGCGGTTTCCGTCACCATCGAATTTGCCGATGGCAGCCAGCGCTGCTTCCAGCCCGAGTTCGTGCGCCCTGTGCCTGCGCGGCGGGCGGGCCGGGCGGCGCAGCGTCTGGTAACAGGCCGTGCGAACCAGCGGTGAGAATCGATGAATGCATCAAGCAAGCAATCTTTCCATTCCGCGCTTCAACAGGTTCGCACTCCTGGCCGCATCGGCGGCCGTTGCCGCTTTGCTGGCCAGCTGCGCATCCGCTCCACCGCCCGCTACCGCGAAGCCGCCCGCATCGGCAACCGGTGCCCGGCCCGCGACCGCACCTTCGGCATCAGGAGCGGCGGGTGCGGAAGACCAGGCAGCCGAACAGCGGTTCGCAAAGTGGGTGGCTGACTTCCGCGCCGCCGCGCGCGCGGAGGGCATCAGCGACGCCACGCTGCGCAGCGCGTTCGACCAGGTCCAGTATTTGCCGCGCGTGATCGAGCTCGACCGCGCCCAGCCCGAGTTCACGCGCACCGTCTGGGACTATCTGGACAACGCCGTCACGCCGCAACGCGTGGCAACGGGGCAGGACAAGCTCCTGCAGGTGCGCACCGAAGCAGAAGCAGCCGCTGCGCGCTACGGCGTGCCGCCCGCGGTGGTCGTCGCCATCTGGGGCATGGAAAGCAACTACGGCGGCAACTACGGCAGCACCCCGGTCATCGATGCACTGGCCACGCTCGGCTTTGAAGGGCGCCGCGAAGATTGGGCCAAACGCGAGTTGCTGGCGGCATTGAAGATTCTCGACAGCGGCGACATCGCGCGCGACCGGATGATCGGCTCGTGGGCCGGCGCCATGGGTCAGACGCAGTTCCTGCCGTCGAACTTTCTGGCCTATGCGGTGGATGCCGACGGGGACGGGCGGCGCGACATCTGGGGCAGCATGCCCGATGTGGTGGCGTCCACCGCCAACTTTCTTTCGCGCTCCGGCTGGCAGGCCGGCGTGCCGTGGGGTGTGGAAGTGCGGCTGCCGCCGGGCTTTGACTACGGCCGCGCCGATACGTCGGTGCGCCAGTCGTCCGCGCAATGGGCGGGCGAGGGGCTGCGCGCGATCGACGACCAACCGCTGCCGGAGTTTGCCGAGGCCACGGTGCTGCTGCCCGCGGGTGCACGCGGGCCGGCCTTCTTGATCGGGCCGAACTTTCGTGCCGTTCTGCGCTACAACAACTCGACCAACTACGCGCTCGCGGTCGGCCTTCTTGCACAGCGCCTGGGCGGTGGGCCGGGTGTGCAGGCGCCATGGCCGCGCGATCTGCCGGCGCTCTCGCGCAGCCAGATGGTCGAGCTGCAAACTGCGCTCAACCAGCGCGGCTTTGCAGCCGGCGCCGCGGACGGTGTGATGGGCCCCGCCACGCGAGAGGGGCTGCGCCGCTACCAGCGCAGCGTCGGCCTGCCGGCGGACGGCTACCCGAGCGCGGAGCTGCTGCAGCGCTTGCAACAGCCGTAGCCTGATCTGTCGCGATTGACGGGCCGCGGCGCATGCCCGTTAAACTGGCATCGGGTGCGAGGCTGCTTTCCATGGCGTCGCAGGTTCATGCGCAGGTCGGGCCGCCGCGCGGATCAGTCACGCCAGCTTCATGCAAGAACCCGCCATCCAGTACATCGCCGCAGGCCTCTTTGCCGTCGCGCTCATCCATACCTTTGCCGCCAAGCAGTTCGAACGGCTGTCGCACCGCTTTCCCCGCCATGCGGGCCTGTTCCACCTGCTGGGCGAGGTGGAAGTCGTCTTCGGCTTCTGGGCCATCGTGCTCGTCATTGCCATGGCCCTGGTGGTCGGAGGCGGCCCGGCGCTCGGCTATGCGGAATCGCGCAACTACACCGAGCCGCTCTTCGTCTTCGTGGTGATGGTGGTGGCCGCCTCGCGGCCCGTGCTGCGCACGGTGATGTCGGGCGTGAGCCTGATCGCGCGGGTGGTGCCGGTGCCCACGCCGATGGCATCGGCCTGGCTCGGGCTGGCGGCCGTGCCGCTGCTGGGCTCGCTCGTCACCGAGCCGGCGGCCATGACCATTGCGGCGCTGATGCTCGCGCCGCAGATCTTCCGGCCGCAAGTGCCCGAAGCGGTGAAGTACCTTGCGCTGGGGGTGCTGTTCGTCAACATATCGATTGGCGGCACGCTCACGTCGTACGCCGCGCCGCCGGTGCTGATGGTCGCGTCGACATGGCAGTGGGACAGCGCGTTCATGTTCGCCACCTTCGGGTGGAAGGCCGCCGTTGCGGTGCTCGCCAACGCAACCGTGGCCACCTTTGTGCTGCGCAAGCACCTGGGCGCTGCGCCGTCGGCTGCAGAGGCCGAAGCGCCTGTGCCGCCTGCCGTGGCCCTGGTGCATCTGGTGTTGCTCGCCGGCATTGTGCTGTTCGCCCATCATCCGGTGGCGTTTCTCGGGCTCTTCCTGATGTTCTTGGGGTTCACGCAAGCGTACGAACGCCACCAGAGCCCGTTGATCATCAAGGAGGCGCTGCTCGTCGGTTTCTTTTTGGCCGGACTGGTGGTGCTGGGCGGCATGCAGCAGTGGTGGCTGGAGCCGGTGGTTTCGAGCCTGGAGCCGCTGGCGCTGTTCTTCGGCGCGCTGGGCCTCACGGCCATTACCGACAACGCGGCGCTCACCTACCTGGGCTCGTTGATCGCGAACATCTCGGACGAATCCAAGTACATGCTGGTCGCCGGCGCGGTGGCCGGCGGCGGCTTGACGGTGATTGCCAATGCGCCCAACCCGGCGGGCGTGGCGTTGCTCAAGCGCGGATTCTCGGACGAAACTATCGGCGCCGGCGGCTTGCTGCTGGGGGCGCTCGGGCCGACGGTGGTGGCTGCCGCGGCATTCATGCTGCTGTAGCGCAACGGCCGCCCGGCGCGTGAAGATCGGCAGCGGTGTGCTCGCGCTGCGCACGCAGATGAAGGAGGCAAGAACATGTTCATGCGTCGTCGCACGGGCCTGGCCGCAGGCGCGGCGTTCACGGCCCTGGCAATGGCCGGCTGCAGCTATCACGGCGGCGCCGCTTCCACGCACGCACGCCCGGAGCCGCCGCCCACCGATTGCCGCGCCTGGGTAGGCGCCGACCGCAATCACGAGCTGCCCGGCTACCTGCTGCCGCAGCCCGGCGGCGATACTGTTTGCGTGCCGCTCGGCGTCAACGCGCATCGGCCTCCCGCGGGGTATGCAGGCGACTACTACGTCGACGAGTTCACCGACGCACGCCTGAAGGAGCGCTGGCGTGCCTGCAAGGCCGACGCCGCCTGCTTTGCGCGCATCGACGCGCAGTTGCGGCGCTGGCTGCCGCCGAACAAGGCGCGGTCGACCCGCTCGACCGGCACCGTCGATCCCTCGGGAAAGATCGATCCGGATGGCGCGGTGGACCTGCGGCAGATCCGCCGCCCGGCCTTCTTTGCGAAGGCGCCTTATGCGGAGGCCATTGCGCGTGCCGATGCCAGCACCTACATCGTCGAGTTCACCGTGCCGCGCGACACCTTCGAGCGCATCGACCTGAAGATGACCGACCCGGTCAAGCTGCGCGGCTGGTACATCGAAGGCCGTGGCGTCGACAACGGCAAGGGCGGCACCACGCGCGCGCTCGTGGTCATGGCACCGGGCGGCGGCGGGCAGCTCACGGCCATCCAGCATCCCGACGAGAAACCCTACCGCATCGATCCGGCCACCGGCAGGGCAGTGGACATCCGCTTTCCGAACGCCACCACCGAAACGATGGGGCAGCGCTGGTGGCGCGAGAACCTCGATGCGCTCAACCGGGCGGGTTTCGACGTGCTGGCCTACGACCGGCGCGGCGAAGGTATCTCGGGCGGGTTCAGCGACACGAACACGCTGGAGCAGGGCGAAGACGTCTTTCGCGTGCTGGCGCAGTTCGACACCGGCAACGGCCTGCGGCTTCTCACGCCGGACGGGCGCATGCTTGCGGGGGATGAGGCCGCCGGCAAGCTGTTGGGTGGCATCAAGTCGACCCGCATTCCCATTCTGCTGGGCGGCTATTCGCGCGGCTCCATGTCGACGGCCTGGGCCATGGCCAAGAACTTTTCAGGTGCATGCAGCTACGACCTGCCGGTGCCCGAATGCGCCCCGCCCAAGGGGCTCGCAAACATCAAGGGTGCGATTCTGCTGGCGTCTTTTGCGAGCGGTGCGGGGTACCTGCCGTCGTCGCCCGACCTGGCCGACCGCAACCTGTTTCTCGGCGCCATGGCGGCGGACCATCACATCCTGTTCTATCCCAACTCGGCGCCGCTCGCGGGCATGCACCAGTGGCCGGCCGCCTTCTTCGGCAAGGGTTTGTGGGACCGCGCGGAAACGCTGGAGGGAACCGTTGCGGCCTACGACCGCATTCGCGGCGCGCGCGAAATCGTGGTGGCCCGCGCACCTCATTCGATCGAGACCTGGCCGGAGAGCGACAGGCAGTACCTGCGCGAGCGGATGGTCGCGTTTGCCAAGGTGGCGATTGCCGGCGGAACCGTTGTGCCGGGCGCCAAGCCGTGGTCGAACCTGAAAGAGCTGGTCGCGACGACGCCCGATTCCTGGGAGCCCTCGTCCAAACCCAAAGGCCGCTGAGGCAACTCTCATCGCGTCTTGACTTTGTTTCTAACATGTTGGATATTCCTCCGACATGATGGAAAGCCAACCCTCCAGCCTGAATGAACGCATCGCGCAGCGCGTGCGAGACCTGCGCGCCGGGCGCGGCCTTTCGCTGGACGCGCTGGCGGTGCACTGCGGCGTGAGCCGCTCGATGATCTCGCTCATCGAACGCGGCGAAAGCAGCCCGACGGCGGTGGTGCTCGAGAAGCTTGCCACCGGCCTCGGCGTTCCGCTGGCCTCGTTGTTCGAGGCACCCCAGCCCGAGGCCGGGCCGGTCTCGCGCCTGGCCGACCAGCCGCAGTGGCGCGATCCGCACTCCGGCTATGTGCGCCGCAACGTTTCGCCCGCCGGCACCGCATCGCCCATCCACATTGTCGAGGTGCTGTTTCCGCCCAAGGCGCGCGTGGCCTACGAGACCGCTGCGCGGGAACCGCAGGTGCACCAGCAGGTGTGGATGCTCGAAGGAACCGTCGAAGTCACGCTCGGCGACGAACACCACCGGCTCGACGCAGGCGACTGCCTGGCGATGGTGCTCGACCGGCCCATGAGCTACTACAACCCCACCCGCAAGATCGCGCGCTATGCCGTCGTGATCGCAACCTTGCCCTTTGCTTCAAGATGATCGTGGAGATGAGATGACAGATACGGCAACACTCGCGCCAAGCATTCGCGCCCTGACCAGCGTCAACGACGCGCACATCTGGCAGCTTGCCGATGTGCTTATCGACTGCGTGGAGGGCGGTGCATCCGTCAGCTTCATGCTGCCGCTCACGCGCGATCGCGCACTCGCCTTCTGGCAGCGCGTTGGCGAAGGCGTGGCACGCGGCGAGCGCGCGCTGCTGGTGGCCGAAGATGCGCAAGGCATCGTCGGAACCGTGCAGCTCGTGCTCGACCAGCCCGAGAACCAGCCGCACCGCGCGGAGGTGTCGAAGATGCTCGTGCACCGGCGGGCCAGGCGGCAGGGCATTGGTGCGCTGCTGATGCAGGCCGCCGAGCAGCTTGCCCGCGAAGCGGGAAAGACCTTGCTGGTGCTCGACACATCGAGCGCCGAGGCCGAGCGGCTTTATGCCCGCCAGGGCTGGACGCGCGTTGGCGTGATTCCGGGCTTTGCACGGCTGCCGGGCGGCGAGCCCTGCGACACCACTTACTTCTACCGGGCCCTGGGCTAGGGTGACCGGTTCGGCGCGCGGCCTGTCATCATTCGCGCCTGCATGAACCAGGAAACGACCCTCCCCATGGACCTGTTGAATCGCGCCAGGCAGGTCTTGGCCGCGGCCGACGGCACGCTGCCGGGTGCCGCCGCCACGCCCGAGGCGGGCTGCGTCGCGTTCGTTGCGCTGGGCGACGGCGCGAGCCGCGCACGCGTCACGGCCGGGCGCGGTGCCACCGCCGAAGAGGCCTGGCAGCAGGCGGGCGATGCCGCGCTTGCGCTCGTCCGGCGCATCGGCCTGGAGCCCTGCCGCATGCGCGTGGAAATCGTCGACGAGGTCGAGGCCATGACCTGGGGCGCATTGAAAGAGCGCCTGTCACGCACCAAGCGCAACTACTTCAACCGGGGCGTGTCCTTCGACGCGAAGTTCGAAGTGGCGCTGCTCGCGCCCGAGATCAACGGCAGCGCCATCTTCTACAACGGCACCGTGGAACATGCGGAGCCCAATCCGGGCAACCTGCGCCTGCACGGGCAGAGGCGCTTCGCAAGAGACATCGACTTTCCCTCGGACGACGACGCGCCGGTGTGGTGCTTCACGACCCGCGGCGCCTACGTCGACGCCGAGGGGGCATGGCCGCTTACGGCCAAGGGCCAGGCCGCGGGCTATCGAACGCTGCCTGAATGGAATGCAAGCCAGGTGCGCCGCCTTGTGGAAACCGCGAGCGACTACCTCGCCGCGCAGGTCAAGCCTTCGGGCGAGTTCTACTACGGATGGTTTCCGTGTTTCGACCGGCCGATTCCCACCTACAACACCCTACGGCACGCGAGCTCTACCTACGCGCTGCTCGAGGCCTGGGAGCTGACCCGCAGCGATACCCAGAAGGCGGCCATCGACCGCTCGCTGGCCTTTTTGAAGAACCGGCTCATCCGCGAGGTCGAACTGCCCGACGGCACGCGCGCCGCCTACCTGCTGGACGTGGGCAATGAAATCAAGCTCGGCGGCAATGCGGTGTGCCTGCTGGCGCTGGTCAAGTACACCGAACTCACCGGCGATGCGAAGTACCAGCCGTTGATGGAGCAACTCGCGCTTGGCATACGTGCCATGCAAGACCCTGCGAGCGGGCGCTTCGTGCATGTGCTCAACCACCCGGGGCTCGACGTGAAAGATGAGTTCCGCGTCATCTACTACGACGGCGAAGCCGCCTTCGGACTGATGCGCCTCTATGGCCTCACGCGCGATGACCGGTGGCTGGCCGTGGTCGAAAAAGCCTTTGAGCATTTCATTGCGGCGGAGCACTGGCGCGCGCATGACCATTGGCTGAGCTATTGCGTCAACGAGCTCACGCGCTATCGTCCCGAAACGCGCTATTACCGGTTCGGCCTGCAGAACGTGGCCGACTACCTCGACTTCGTGCTGCAGCGCATCACCACCTTTCCCACGCTGCTCGAGCTGATGATGGCCGCGCGCGAAATGGTGGCGCGGCTCGACGCCGACCCCGCGTTGCGCCCGCTGCTCGAAGGGCTCGACCGCGACAAGTTCGACCGTGCGCTCGAGCATCGCGCGCGCTACCTGGCCAACGGTTACTTCTGGCCCGAGCTCGCCATGTTTTTCCGGAACCCCGAACGCGTGGCGGGTTCGTTCTTTATCAAGCACCACAGCTACCGCGTTCGCATCGACGACGTGGAGCACTATCTTTCGGGCCTTGTCGCCTACTGGAAATACCGCCGATGAACAGCAGCATCACCTCGCGCGAGTTCGGCCGCATGCCCGATGGGCGCACCGTGACTGAATACACCCTCGACAACGGCCGGGGCCTCAGCCTCAGCGCCATCAACCTTGGCGGCATCGTCACGGCGCTGCACGTGCCCGATCGCGAAGGGCAGAGCGGCAACATCGTGCTCGGCCTGCCCACGCTCGAGGACTACCTGAAGCCGCATCCGCACTTCGGCACCATCGTCGGCCGCTATGCCAACCGCATTGCGGGCGGGCGCTTCACGCTCGACGGCGTTGCGCATCAAGTCGCGGTGAACAACGGCGCCAACTCGCTGCATGGCGGGCACAAGGGCTTTGGTACGCGCTTCTGGCACATCGAAGAGGTGCCGGCGGACAGCGCGGCGGGCGAAGTGGCCATTGAGCTGCGCTACACCAGTGCGGACGGCGAAGAAGGCTTTCCGGGCGAGGTGCAGGTGACCGTGCGCTACGTGCTCGGCACCACCGACAACACATGGCGCATCGACTACCGCGCGGTGACCGACCGGGCCACGGTGTTGAACCTGAGCCACCACGACTACTTCAACCTGGCGGGCGGCGGCGCGGTGCGGGACCATCGGCTGACCATTCCCGCGAGCCGCTTCTCCCCCGTGGATGCGGGCCTGATTCCGCTCGGTCTGGCGCCCGTGGACGGAACGCCGTTCGACTTTCGCGTGCCCACGCAGATCGGCGCGCGCATGGACGAACCGCATGAGCAGTTGCGCGTGGCCGGCGGCTACGACCACAACTGGGTGCTCGACCGCGAGCCGGCCGGCCTGGCACTGGCCGCACGCCTGGAGCACGAGCCCTCAGGCCGCGTGATGGAGGTGCTGACGACGGAACCGGCGGTGCAGTTCTACTCGGGCAACTTTCTCGACGGCAGCCTTCGCGGGCGCGACGGGGAAAGCTTCAACCAAGGCGCCGGACTGTGCCTGGAAACGCAGCACTACCCCGACTCGCCGAACCAGCCGGGCTTTCCTTCGACGGTGCTCCGGCCTGGAGAAACCTTCAGCAGCAGCACGCTGCACCGCTTCGGCGTTGCTTGAATAGCTAGCCGTTGACCGCAGCCGCGCCGAACTCCGCGGCGGGCAGGCCGGGGCTTCCGATGCGAACCGAAAACAGCGCGCCGGCCAGCGGCTCCGCTTCGACCTGCTTGGCCGTGAGCCCGCTGCGCGCGGTGGTGATGTAGAGCGTGCACATGTCTTCGTCGCCGAAGGCGCAGTCGGTGACGTTGCTGGCAGGCAGTTCGATGCGGCACAGCTCGGCGCCGCTCACCGGGTCATGGCAGCTCACGCAGTGCCCGCCCCAGCGCGCAATCCACAGGCGGCCGGCCGCGTCGGTCGTCATGCCGTCGGGCAGGCCGTCGCCCTCGGCAAAGCGCAGCCACACCCGCTTGTTGCTCACGGTGCCGGCCTCGCGGTCGAAGTCATACGCATACACGCAGCCTTCGACGGTGGCGTTGAAATACATCGTGCGTTCGTCGAGCGACCATGCGGGCCCGTTGGTGACGGCAAATCCGTCGTCGTGGCGCGTGCAGCGGCTGTCGGCATCGAAGCGGTAGAGCGCACCCGTCGGTGCCACGCAGTCGAAGTCCATGGTGCCGCCCCAGAAGCGGCCCTTGCTGTCGCACTTGCCGTCGTTGAAGCGGTTGCCGGGCCGGTCGAGCTCGGGCTGGTGCAGGTAGCGGGGCGGCACATCGAGTGCCGGGTCGAACAGGGCGAAGCCGCGGCGCATGGTGACGAGCAGCCCCGGCGCGCCCGCGCGCTCGGCCAGTGCGGTGATCTCTTCGTCGAACTGCCAGCTGTGGCGCGCGCCGATTTGCGGGTCGTAGCGGTACAGGCGGCATCCGAGGATGTCGATCCAGTAGAGCGCCCGTTCGCGCGGCGACCACAGCGTGCCCTCGCCGAGCGTGGCTTCCGCCCGCCACAGGCATTCGGGCTGGCCGAGGATGGTTGGCGCACCGAGGGGTGCGGGCGCGGATGTGCTGCCGTTCTGGGTCATTTGTTTTTGCACCTTCGTTGTCTCGGGTCCTTGACGCGGCGGATCGTATCAAGGCATATTGATAATAGAAATCAAAGTTTATGGCATTAACTGATATTGGTTTTGCAATGTCATCGCCAAGCCCGGAGACACACACCTTGACGGATTCCCAGAAGTTATCGATTCACCCCAGCCTGAAGGGGCGCGCCGTGTTTGTCACGGGCGGGGGCAGCGGCATTGGCGCGGCCATTGTTGCCGCCTTTGCCGCGCAGGGCGCGCGGGTGGCGTTCATCGACATTGCCGAAGGCGCCAGTGCGGCGCTGGCGCAACGGATCGCCGATGAAGGCCATGCGGCGCCGTGGTGGCGCGCCTGCGACGTGCGCGACATCGGCGCCATGCAGAAGGCCATTGCCGACGCGGCCGCCGAGCTGGGCGACTTTGCCGTGCTGGTCAACAACGTGGCGAGCGACGACCGCCACACGCTGGAGTCGGTCACGCCCGACTACTACGACAACCGCATGGCCATCAACGAGCGGCCCGCGCTGTTTGCCATTCAATCGGTGGTGCCGGGCATGCGGCGGCTGGGCTTCGGCTCGGTGGTCAACCTGGGATCGACGGGCTGGCAGACCAAGGGCTCGGGCTACCCTTGCTATGCCATTGCCAAGTCGTCGGTCAACGGCCTCACGCGCGGCCTGGCGGTGGACCTGGGCCGCGACCGCATCCGCATCAACACCGTGTCGCCCGGCTGGGTGATGACCGACCGGCAGGTGCAGCTCTGGCTCGACGACGAGGGCGAACAGGCGCTCAAGCGCAACCAGTGCCTGCCCGACAAGCTCATGCCCGAGGACATCGCGCGCATGGTGCTGTTCCTCGCGTCGGACGACGCGAAGATGTGCACCGCGCAGGAGTTCACGGTGGACGCGGGCTGGACCTGATCAGTCCATCTCGAGCTTGCGGCCGTAGACGCTGAAGCTCGCGGTTTTCAGCGCCCTCATCATCACCTTGGCCGCGGGCGAGAGCAGCCGGTCGGTACGCGTGATGATGCCGAAGGCGTCCATGTGGCAGGGCATGTCCAGCGGCAGCAGCGACACGATGCCGTGCGCGGCGTAGTAGCGCGCCACGTCGCTCGCGAGCACGGCGACCATGTCGCTTTGCTGCAGCATGCGCGTGATGAAGAGCAGGGCCGAGCTCTCGATGATGTTGCCCGGCGGTGAAAGGCCTTCCTCCTGGAACATCAGCTCGAAGCGGTGGCGCAGCACGCTGCCCGCGGGCGGCACGATCCAGCCGGCACCCACCACGTCGCGCAGCGTGAGGCTGCTCATGCCCAGCAGCGGATGGCCGGGGCGCACCAGCGCGCACACCGGCTCCTCGGCCAGCGCCTCGTAGCGCAGCTGCGACTTGTCGTGCTCGGCGAACAGCCGCGCCACCAGGATGTCGAGCTTGCCCTGCTCGAGGCGGTCGATCAGCACCGCGCTGGTCTCGATCTCGAGCGACACGCGCAGGTCGGGCTGTTCGCGCTTCACCATGGCCACCGCGGGCGGCATCAGCGTGAGGCCCGGCGCGGTGATGGCGCCCACGCCCACCTGCCCGAAGCGGCCCGCCTTCAGCGCGGTGAGCTCGTCGTGCGCCTGGTTCAGGCTGGCCAGCGCCACGCGGGCGTGGCGGATCATGGTTTCGCCGTACCAGGTGGGGCGCATGCCGCGCGGCAGGCGGTCGAACAGCGGCACCTCCAGCACGTCTTCCAGGTCTTTCAGCAGCTTGGAGGCCGCGGGCTGGGTCATGTTGAGCACCTGCGCCGCGCGGTGGATGTTGCCTTCCTCCGCCAGGGCCACCAGCAAAAGCAGCTGCCGTGTCTTGAGGCGGGCGCGGATGAACCAGTGGTTGTAGTTGGTCATTTGTTATTGAAACTTTGGGCTGCCGGGTTTTCCAGAATCCAGCGATTGATATGCATTTTGTCGAAAAAATGATTGGATTGATATCAATTCTGTTTCTAGACTCGCGGCACTTCAAGAAAACGAGAGGCAAGAAGCGCGGTGATCCACGGCGAGCTTCATCAGAGCGTGCGGCAGTACATCAACGGCCGCTGGGAAACCAGCGCGACCACGGGTGTGAGCGCCAATCCATCGGACACCAGCGAAGTGGTGGCCGAATACGCGCGCGCCGATCGCCGCCAGGTCGAGTTCGCGATTCGCGCGGCCGCCGATGCCTTTCCGCACTGGAGCCACAGCACCCCGCAACGCAGGGCCGACGTGCTCGACCGCATCGGCACCGAGCTCTTGGCGCGCCGGGACGAGTTGGGTTTGCTGCTGGCGCGCGAGGTCGGCAAGACCTTGCCGGAAGCCGTGGCCGAAGCCACGCGCGCCGGGCAGACCTTCAAGTTCTTCGCGGGCGAGGCCATGCGCGGCGGCGGCGAAAACATGGCCTCGCTGCGGGCTGGCGTGCAGGTCGACGTCACGCGTGAGCCGGTGGGCGTGGCGGGGCTCATCACGCCGTGGAACTCGCCGCTCGCGGTGCCCGCCACCAAGATTGCGCCTGCGCTCGCGCATGGCAACAGCGTGGTCTTCAAGCCGGCCGAACTGGTGCCGGCTTGCGGCTGGACGCTGGCCGAAATCATCAGCCGCGCCGCATTGCCGGCCGGTGTTTTCAACCTGGTGATGGGCAGCGGCCGCGAGGCGGGCCAGGCGCTGGTCGACAGCCCGCTGGTCGACGCGGTGAGCTTCACCGGCTCGGCGCGCAACGGCGAGCGCATTCTCCAGGCGGCTGCCGCGCGGCGCGCCAAGGTGCAGCTCGAGATGGGCGGCAAGAACGCGCTCGTGGTGCTGGCCGATGCCGACATCGACCACGCGGTCGACTGCGCGGTGCAGGGCGCCTACTTTTCGAACGGACAGCGCTGCACGGCGTCGAGCCGGCTCATCGTCGAGGCCGCCGTGCACGACATCTTCGTCGCGCGGCTGCACCAGCGGCTCAAGACGCTGAAGATCGGTCATGCGCTGGAGCGCGGCGTGGACATCGGGCCCCTGGTCGACGAAGAGCGGCTTGCGCGCAGCCTGGCCTGGGTCGAGATTGCGAAAGAAGAGGGCGCCGAGCATGTGTGGGGCGGGGAGCCGCTCAAGCGCGCCACGGCCGGCCATTACATGAGCCCGGCGCTCTTTCTCGCCAGGCCCGAGCACCGCATTGCGCGCGAGGAAATCTTCGGCCCCGTGGCCTGCGTGCTGCGAGCCGCCGACTACGACGAGGCGCTGGCGCTGTGCAACGACACGCCCTCGGGCCTCAGCGCGGGCATCTGCACCAACTCGCTCAAGCACGCGATGCATTTCAGGCGCCATGCCGAAGTGGGCATGACGATGGTCAATCTGCCGACCGCGGGGGTGGACTTCCACGTGCCCTTCGGCGGCCGCAAGGGGTCGGGCTACGGGCCGCGCGAACAAGGGCGCCACGCCGCGGAGTTCTACACGACGGTCAAGACCGGCTTCATGCGGGCCTGACCACCACGGACGGTTTTCAACAAGCACTTAGAAAGAAGGAGACAAGCCATGAAACTCAATCGCCGCACCCTCAATATCGCGCTCGCCGCAGCTTCGCTCGGCGGGCTTCTGCCTGCCACGGCACTGGCGCAGAAAAAAATCGTGCTGGGCTTCAGCCAGGTTGGTGCCGAGAGCGAATGGCGCACCGCCAACACCGAGTCGATCAAGTCTTCCGCCAAGGAGGCGGGCATCGAGCTCAAGTTCTCCGACGCGCAGCAGAAGCAGGAAAACCAGATCAAGGCGATCCGCTCGTTCATTGCGCAGAAGGTGGATGTCATCGCCTTCTCGCCGGTGGTCGAATCGGGCTGGGAAACCGTGCTGCGCGAAGCCAAGGCCGCGAAGATTCCGGTGGTGCTGACCGACCGCGCCGTGAACACCAAGGACGACTCGCTCTACGTCACCTTCATGGGCTCCGACTTCGTCGAGGAAGGCCGCAAGGCCGGCCGCTGGCTGGTCGAGAAAATGAAGGACCAGAAGGGCGAGGTGAACATCGTCGAGCTGCAGGGCACAGTGGGCTCGGCACCGGCCATCGACCGCAAGAAGGGTTTTGAAGAAATCATCAAGGCCGACCCGAAGTTCAAGATCGTGCGCTCGCAAACCGGCGACTTCACGCGCGCGAAGGGCAAGGAGGTGATGGAAGCCTTCCTCAAGGCCGAGGGCAAGAAGATCAACGTGCTGTACGCGCACAACGACGACATGGCCATCGGCGCGATCCAGGCCATCGAGGAAGCGGGCCTGAAGCCGGCCAAGGACATCACGATCATCTCGATCGACGCCGTCAAGGGCGCCTTCGAAGCCATGATCGCCGGCAAGCTGAACGTGTCGGTCGAATGCAGCCCGCTGCTCGGGCCGCAGCTGATGAGCGCTGTGAAAGACATCAAGGCAGGCAAGGCACTGCCCAAGCGCATCGTGACCGAAGAAGGCATCTTCCCCATGGAAGTCGCTGCCAAAGAGTTCCCCAACCGTAAGTACTGAGAGCAAGCACCCATGAAACGCAACTTCCTCAAGGCCTCGCTCGCAGGCATCGCGCTGGCCGTGGCCGGTATCGCTCCACTCGCGCATGCGCAGGACAAGGGCCCGATCGCCATTTCGATGCCCACCAAGTCATCGGCCCGCTGGATCGCAGACGGCGCCAACATGGTCAAGTACTTCAAGGAAAAGGGCTACAAGACCGACCTGCAGTACGCGGACGACGACATTCCGAACCAGCTCGCGCAAATCGAGAACATGGTCACCAAGGGCTCGAAGGTGCTGGTGATTGCGGCCATCGACGGCTCCACGCTGTCCGACGTGCTGCAGAAAGCCGCCGACAAGGGCGTGAAGGTCATTGCGTACGACCGGCTCATCAAGGGCTCGAAGAACGTCGACTACTACGCCACCTTCGACAACTTCCAGGTGGGCGTGCTGCAGGCGCAGTCGATCGAGGCGGCACTTGGGTTGAAGAGCGGCAAGGGCCCGTTCAACATCGAGCTGTTCGGCGGCTCGCCGGACGACAACAACGCCTTCTTCTTCTACAACGGCGCCATGTCGGTGCTCGACCCGTACATCAAGAGCGGCAAGCTGGTGGTGCGCAGCAAGCAGATGGGCATGGAAAAGGTCGGCACGCTGCGCTGGGACGGCGCGGTGGCGCAGGCGCGCATGGACAACCTGCTGTCGGCCTACTACACCAAGGACCGTGTCGATGCGGTGCTGTCGCCGTACGACGGCTTGTCGATCGGCATTCTGTCGTCGCTCAAGGGCGTGGGCTACGGCTCGGCCTCGCAGCCGATGCCCATCGTCTCGGGCCAGGACGCCGAGATTCCGTCGGTCAAGTCGATCCTGCGCAAGGAGCAGACCTCGACCGTGTTCAAGGACACGCGCGAACTGGCGAAGGTCACGGTGGCCATGGTCGACGCCATGCTCTCGGGCAAGACGCCTGAAGTGAACGACACCAAGACCTACAACAACGGCGTGAAGGTGGTTCCTTCGTACCTGCTCAAGCCCGTGAGCGTGGACGGCGGCAACTGGAAGCAGGTGCTGGTCGACAGCGGCTACTACAAGGAAAGCCAGGTCAAGTGAGAAACGGCATGGAAGCAGACTCGCGCAGCATCCTCGAGATGCGCGGCATCACCAAGACGTTTCCCGGCGTGAAGGCGCTGAGCAATGTCAACCTGGCGGTGCGCGCGGGCGAGATCCATGCCGTGGTCGGCGAGAACGGCGCGGGCAAGTCGACGCTCATGAAGGTGCTGAGCGGCGTCTACCCGTGCGACTCGTACACCGGGGAGATCCACTTCGAGGGCGAGCTGCGCCGCTTCAAGAGCATTGCGGACAGCGAGAAGCTCGGCATCATCATCATTCACCAGGAGCTGGCGCTGGTGCCGCTGCTGTCCATTGCCGAGAACATCTTTCTCGGCAACGAGATTGCAAGCGGCGGCGTGATCGACTGGTTTGCCGCCTATGCAAAGACGCGCGAGCTGCTTGCCAAGGTGGGCCTGAAAGAGCCGCCCACCACGCTGGTGACCGACCTGGGCGTGGGCAAGCAGCAGCTGGTGGAGATTGCCAAGGCCCTGGCCAAGGAAGTGAAGCTGCTGATTCTGGACGAGCCCACCGCCAGCCTCAACGAGAACGACAGCGACGCATTGCTGATGCTGCTGCTCGAACTGAAGCGCCAGGGCATTGCGTCGATTCTCATCTCGCACAAGCTCAACGAGATTGCCAAGGTGGCCGACTCGATTACCGTGCTGCGCGACGGCGCCACGGTGGAAACCATGGACTGCCGCAACCAGCCGATCAGCGAAGACCGCATCATCCGCGGCATGGTCGGCCGCGACATGGCGCACCGCTATCCGCAGCGCCATCCGAAGATCGGCGAAACCGTGTTCGAAGTGCGCGACTGGCGCGTGCACCACGCGCTGCATGCCGACCGCGAGCAGATCAAGGGCGTGAACCTGCATGTGCGCCAAGGTGAGATCGTCGGCATCGCGGGCCTCATGGGCGCGGGGCGCACCGAGCTTGCAATGAGCGTGTTCGGCAAGTCCTACGGCCAGCGCATCAGCGGCACGGTGCTGATGCACGGCCAGCCGGTGGACGTGGGCACGGTGCGCAAGGCCATCGACCAGGGCATTGCCTATGTCACCGAAGACCGCAAGGGCCTGGGCCTGGTGCTGGAAGAAAACATCCAGAAGAACGTGAGCCTGGCCAACCTGGAGGCGGTGTCGAGTTCGATGGTGATCGACGACGCACGCGAATTCAAGGTGGCCAGCGACTACCGCAAGGCGCTCAACATCCGCTCTTCGGGTGTGGAGCAGCTGGTGGTCAACCTGTCGGGCGGCAACCAGCAGAAGGTGGTGCTCAGCAAGTGGCTCTTTACCAAACCCGAACTTTTGATCCTCGACGAGCCCACGCGCGGCATCGACGTGGGCGCCAAATATGAGATCTACACCATCATCGACCAGCTCGCGAGCGAGGGCAAAGGCATTCTCATGATTTCTTCCGAACTGCCGGAACTGCTAGGCATGTGCGACCGCATCTATGTGATGAACGAGGGCCGCTTCGTGGCCGAATTTACGGCGGCAGAGGCTTCGCAGGAACGCATCATGCACGCCATCGTGAGCGCCGGGAGTTCCGTCCATGTCCCAGCCTGAAGTCAACGCGGTGAACACCGCCGTCCCCGTGGCAGAGGCCGCCCCGAAGCTGCACGCCGGCTTCCTGAAGAACAACCTGCGCGAATACGGCATGTTGATCTCGCTGGTGGCGATCATGGTGCTGTTCCAGGTGCTGACCGACGGCACGCTGCTGCGGCCGCTCAACCTCACCAACCTGCTGCTGCAGAACAGCTATGTCGTGATCATGGCGCTGGGCATGTTGCTGGTGATCGTGGCGGGGCACATCGACTTGTCGGTGGGCTCGGTCTGCGGCTTTATCGGCGCGCTGGCGGCGGTGCTGATGGTCGAGTACGAATGGCACTTCGTGCCCACGGCCCTCATCAGCATTGCGGCGGGCGCGGTCATCGGTGCGGCGCAAGGCTGGTTCGTCGCATTCCGAAAGATTCCGTCGTTCATCGTCACGCTCGCGGGCATGCTGGTGTTCAAGGGGCTCACGCTGGCGTTGCTGGCGGGGCAGTCGGTCGGGCCGTTTCCGGTCGAGTTCCAACGGCTGAGTTCGGGCTTCATTCCCGATCCGCTGGGTGGAGACACGTTGCGCACCACCTCGCTGGTGGTCGGCGCACTGGCCGCGGCGGCGCTGGTGTTCTTCAAGCTGCGCGGGCGCGCCAGGCTCGCGGCGCACGGCATGGAAACCGAGCCCTATGTGTTTTTCCTGGTGAAGAACCTGTTCTTCGCGGCCATCATCCTGTTCTTCAGCTACCTGCTCTCGACCTACAAGGGCCTGCCGAATGTGCTGATCGTGATGGCGGTGCTGATCGTGGTGTACGACTTCGTCACCAACCGCACCACCATCGGCCGGCGCATCTACGCGCTGGGCGGCAATGAGAAGGCGGCGCGGCTTTCCGGCGTGAAGACGCAGCGGCTGGCGTTCCTGACCTTCGTGAACATGGGCGCGCTGGCTGCGCTTGCGGGCCTGGTGTTCGCGGCGCGGCTCAACACCGCCACGCCGAAGGCCGGCCTGGGCTTCGAACTCGACGTGATCGCGGCCTGCTTCATCGGCGGCGCCTCGGCCTCGGGCGGCGTGGGCCGGGTAATGGGCGCGGTGATCGGCGCGTTCATCATGGGTGTGATGAACAACGGCATGTCGATCCTGGGCATCGGCATCGACTACCAGCAGGTGATCAAGGGCCTGGTGCTGCTGGCCGCGGTGTTCATCGACGTCTACAACAAGAACAAGTAAGCGCATGACGGGCGGCAGCATTTCTCCCGTGCTCGAACTGCGGGGCATCCACAAGCAGTTCGGCGACATTCCGGTGCTGCGCGATGTGCAGCTGCGGCTCTACCCGGGCGAGATCCATGCGCTGATGGGGCAGAACGGTGCGGGCAAGTCGACGCTGATCAAGGTGCTGACGGGCGTGCTGCCTTCAAGCGCCGGGGAAATACGCCTGGACGGGCAGGCCATTCATCCCGCATCGCCGCTCGAAGCGCAAAAACTGGGCATCAGCACGGTCTACCAGGAGGTGAACCTGTGCCCGAACCTCTCGGTGGCCGAGAACGTGTTTGCGGGGCGGTATCCGCGTTGTGGCGCGGCGCAGGGCTTTCGAATCGACTGGGCGGCCGTCAACCGGCGTGCCGCCGAGTTGCTGGCTCGCATCGGGCTGGACATCGACGTGACGCGGCTGCTGTCGAGCTACTCGGTGGCCGTGCAGCAGCTGGTGGCCATTGCGCGTGCGCTCGGCGTGTCGTCGAAGGTGCTGATTCTCGACGAGCCGACTTCGAGCCTTGACGACGACGAGGTGGAGAAGCTGTTCGAGGTGCTGCGGCGCCTGCGCGGGGAAGGGTTGGCTATCGTCTTCGTGACGCACTTTCTCAACCAGATGTATGCGGTGTCAGACCGCATCACGGTGCTGCGCAATGGCAACTGGGTAGGCGAGTGGCCCGCTGCCGAGCTGGGACCGCAGGCGCTGATTGCCGCCATGCTGGGTCGGGAACTCGCGGCCCAGTCCGCCCGGCCAGCTGCGCTGCCGGCGTTCGACGAAGCGGCGCCGGCCTTGCTGCAGGCGGAAGGACTCGGGCAGGCGGGGCAGCTGCAGGCAACCGATTTGCGCGTGCGTGCCGGCGAGGTCGTCGGCATTGCGGGCCTGCTGGGCGCCGGCCGCACCGAACTCGCGCGCCTTCTGTTCGGGCTCGAAACGCCCGACCGCGGCGTGCTGAAGATCGACGGACGGACGGTCAGCTTTTCGAACCCGGCGGACGCGGTTCGCGAAGGGCTGGCGCTGTGCCCCGAAGAGCGCAAGACCGACGGCATCGTGGCCGAGCTGTCGGTGCGCGAGAACATTGCACTCGCGTTGCAGGCGCGGCTCGGCACGCGGCGCTTTCTGCCGCACGCCGAACAGACCGCGATGGCCGAGCGCTTTGTTGCGTCGCTGGGAATCAAGACCGCGAGCGTGGAAACACCCATTGGCCTGCTCTCTGGCGGCAACCAGCAGAAGGCGATGATTGCGCGCTGGCTCGCAACCGAGCCGCGCCTGCTGATTCTCGATGAGCCCACACGCGGTATCGACGTGGCGGCCAAGCAGGAAATCATGGAAGAAATTCTTCGGCTTGCGCGCGCAGGCATGGCGGTGGTCTTCATTTCTTCCGAAATCAGCGAAGTGGTGCGCGTGGCGCATCGCATCGTGGTGCTGCGCGACCGCAAGAAGGTGGGCGAGCTGCCGGGCGGTTCGACCGAAGACGAGGTCTACGAAATGATTGCAGCAGCATGAGCACCCTTTTGTCTTTCTCCCTCCCCTTCCGGGGGAGGGCAGGGGTGGGGGCGCAGCGGCCTTCGCGCAATGCTGAATGCGGGAGCAGTCCCTGGTGCGCACCCGCCGACGGGGTACCTTTCTCCGCGAATGTCCCCCGGCCTGCGGCCTCCTCCTTTATTTCGCTGCGCAAGGCACCCCATCGACGGGTGCGTAATTCAGAGCGGTCGCTGATCAGCGTTGCACCAGCAGCGTGTCCCGGTGCACAGGGCATCGGGTGCTCCGCGCAGCGAAATAAAGAAGGAGCCGAAGGCGGGGGACATTCGCGGAGGGGAGTACCCGGTGGCCTTTGCACGCGCCCTGAACAAGCTCTGGCAAGAACAAGATGACCGACTCACGAAACAAGTTGGCCGGCTTCATGCGCCACCGCCTGGCCTGGCCCATCGTCACGCTGCTGCTCTTGCTTGCAGTGAACACAGCATTCAACGCCAGCTTCCTGCACCTCGAGTGGCGCGACGGCCATCTTTACGGCAGCCTGATCGACATCGTGAATCGCGCTGCGCCGCTGGTGCTGGTGTCTCTGGGCATGACGCTCGTCATTGCCACGCGCGGTATCGATATTTCGGTGGGCGCGGTGGTGGCCATTGCGGCGGCCGTGGCGGCCTGGATGATCGGCGGATCGGTCGCCAGCGACGTGAGCCGCTTTCCGATGTGGCTGGCCATCCTGGCCGCCCTTGGCGTTGCGCTGCTGTGCGGCCTGTGGAACGGCCTGCTGGTGGCCAAGGTCGGCATGCAGCCGATCATCGCGACGCTGATCCTCATGGTGGCGGGGCGCGGCATTGCGCAGCTCATCGCCGACGGGCAGATCATCACCATTTACTACAAGCCGTTTTTCTTCCTTGGCAGCGGCTATCTGCTGGGCCTGCCGTTCTCGCTGTTCATCGTGGCGGCGGTGTTCGTGCTGCTTTACCTGGCCATCACGCGCACGGCACTCGGCCTGTTCATCCAGGCGGTGGGTATCAACCCGACCGCCGCGCGTGTGGCCGGCGTGCAGGCACGGCGGCTCATCGTTGGAGCGTATGCGTTCTGCGGCGTGTGCGCAGGCATTGCGGGCCTCTTGATCAGCTCCAACGTCAAGAGCGCGGACGGCAACAACGCGGGCCAGTTGCTGGAACTCGACGCCATCCTGGCAGTGACGCTGGGCGGCACCGCGCTCACCGGTGGGCGCTTCAGCCTCATGGGCAGCGTGATCGGCGCGCTGATCATCCAGACGCTGACGTATGCCATCTACTCGCTGGGCGTGCCGCCGGAGATCAATCTTGTCGTCAAGGCGGTCGTGGTTTTTGCGGTGATGCTGTTGCAGTCGCCGGAGTTCAGGGCGGAGGTTCGCGCGCTGGTGCAGCGGCCGGTGCATGAAGGGGGACGGGCATGAGCGCGGTGATCGAAGCGGCTGCACCCTCACCCCAACCCCCTCCCGCGCGCGGGAGAGGGGGCAAGACGGGGCTCAACCCGAAGTATCTGCCGCTCACGGCGACCATCTCGCTGTTCATGCTGATGGCCACGCTCGGCTCGGTGTTCTACGACGGCTTCTTTTCGGCGCAGGTGTTCCTCAACCTGCTGATCGACAACGCCTTCCTGATCGTCGTGGCCGTGGGCATGACCTTCGTGATTCTTTCGGGCGGCATCGATCTTTCGGTGGGCTCGGTGATTGCGCTCACCACAATGGTGTCGGCCTCGCTGGTCGAGAAGCACGGCTGGAGCCCTATCGTGGTCATTCCGCTGGTACTGGCCATGGGCACGGCCTTCGGCGCGTTCATGGGCCTACTCATCGAGCGCTTCAGGCTGCAGCCCTTCATCGTCACGCTGGCGGGCATGTTCCTGGCGCGGGGCCTTTGCTACCTGATCAGCATCGACTCGATCAGCATCACCAACGAGTTCTATTCGGAGGTCTCGCAGATCCGCATTCCGATCTGGGGCGAGGCATCGCTGTCGATCAGCGCGGTAATCGCCGTCGTGGTGCTGCTGGCCGCGGTGTTCATTGCGCATTGCACGCCCTTCGGCCGCGCGGTGTACGCCATTGGCGGCAGCGAGCATTCGGCCATGCTGATGGGCCTGCCGGTGCGCTCCACGCTCATCGGCGTGTACACGCTGTCGGGCTTCTGCTCGGCACTGGCCGGCGTGATCTTCACCTTCTACATGCTCTCGGGCTACGGCCTGCATGCGCTGGGGCTGGAGCTCGACGCGATTGCGGCGGTGGTCATCGGCGGCACGCTGCTCACGGGCGGCGTGGGCTATGTGGCGGGCACGCTCTTCGGCGTGCTGATGCTCGGGATCATCCAGACCCTGATTTCCTTCGACGGCACGCTGAGCTCGTGGTGGACGCGCATCGTGGTGGGTGCGCTGCTCTTCGTGTTCTGCCTGCTGCAGCGCTTCTTCACCTCGCGCGCGCCACGGCGCTGACGCGTTCCTTGTTTTTTCTCTTTTCTCTCGCTTTCAGGAAACTTCCGCATGCCGGACCAAACTCCCAAGAAGAAGCTTCGCTCGACCGAATGGTTCGGCTCGGCCGACAAGAACGGCTTCATGTACCGCAGCTGGATGAAGAACCAGGGCATACCGGACCATGAGTTCGACGGCCGCCCGATCATCGGCATCTGCAACACGTGGTCCGAGCTCACGCCTTGCAACGCGCACTTTCGCAAGATTGCCGAGCATGTGAAGCGCGGCATCTCGGAGGCGGGTGGCTTTCCGGTCGAGTTTCCGGTGTTCTCCAACGGCGAATCGAACCTGCGGCCCACCGCCATGCTCACTCGCAATCTTGCGAGCATGGACGTGGAAGAAGCCATTCGCGGCAACCCGGTCGATGCGGTGGTGCTGCTCACGGGCTGCGACAAGACCACACCCGCACTGCTGATGGGCGCTGCAAGCTGCGACATTCCCGCCATCGTGGTCACGGGCGGGCCCATGCTCAACGGCAAGCTCGAAGGCAAGAACATCGGCTCGGGCACGGCCGTGTGGCAGCTGCACGAGTCGCTGAAAGCCGGCGAGATCAACCTGCACCAGTTCCTTTCGGCCGAAGGCGGCATGTCGCGCTCGGCGGGCACCTGCAACACCATGGGCACCGCCTCGACGATGGCCTGCATGGCCGAAGCGCTGGGCACTTCGCTGCCGCACAACGCGGCCATTCCGGCGGTGGATGCACGGCGCTATGTGCTTGCGCAGATGTCGGGCATGCGCGCTGTCGAAATGGCAAAGGAGGGACTCACGCTCTCGAAGATTCTCACGCGCGAGGCTTTCGAGAATGCGATTCGCGTCAATGCGGCCATCGGCGGCTCGACCAACGCGGTGATTCACCTGAAGGCGATTGCGGGGCGCATCGGCGTCGACCTCGAGCTGGAAGACTGGACGCGCATCGGCAGCAACACGCCGACCATCGTCGATTTGATGCCCTCGGGCCGCTTCCTGATGGAAGAGTTCTATTACGCCGGCGGCCTGCCCGCGGTGCTGCGGCGCCTTGGCGAAGCCGGCTTGCTGCCGCACCCCGGCGCGCTCACGGTCAATGGCCAGTCGATCTGGGACAACGTGCGCGAGGCGCCGAGCCTCGACGACGAGGTGATCCGGCCGCTGGACAAGCCCTTGATCGCCGACGGCGGCATTCGCATCCTGCGCGGCAATTTGTCGCCGCGCGGCGCGGTGCTCAAGCCATCGGCCGCCTCGCCTGAATTGCTGAAGCACCGCGGCCGTGCCGTGGTGTTCGAGAACCTCGAGCACTACAAGGAGCGCATCGTCGACGAAAGCCTGGAGATCGACGCCAGCTCCGTAATGGTGATGAAGAACTGCGGCCCCAAGGGCTACCCCGGCATGGCCGAGGTCGGCAACATGGGGCTGCCGCCCAAACTGCTGCGCCAGGGCGTGAAGGACATGGTGCGCATTTCGGATGCACGCATGAGTGGCACGGCCTACGGCACGGTGGTGCTGCACGTGGCGCCCGAGGCCGCCGACGGCGGGCCGCTTGCGGCGGTGCGCGACGGCGACTGGATCGAGCTCGATTGCGACGCAGGCCGGCTGCACCTGGACATCAGCGATGAAGAACTGGCGGCACGCCTGGCTTCGCTTTCGAGCAAAGACGCACAGCCCATGAGTACGCGCGGCGGCGGCTACCAGAAGCTCTACGTCAACCACGTGCTGCAGGCCGACGAAGGCTGCGACTTCGACTTTCTGGTGGGCTGCAGAGGCTCCGCCGTTCCCCGTCACTCACACTGATTCATCATGACTCCCAGATACCGCGGTATTTTTCCGGTGGTGCCCACCACCTTCACCGAGCAGGGCGCGCTCGACCTCGAAAGCCAGAAGCGATGCGTCGATTTCATGATCGATGCCGGCTCCGATGGCCTGTGCATCCTGGCCAACTTCTCGGAGCAGTTCGTGCTGTCCGACGAAGAGCGCGAGGTGCTCACGCGCACGATGCTGGAGCACGTGAACGGCCGCGTGCCGGTGATCGTGACCACCACGCACTACAGCACCAAGGTGTGCGCCGAGCGCAGCCGGCGCGCACAAGACATGGGTGCGGCCATGCTGATGGTGATGCCGCCCTATCACGGCGCCACATTCCGTGTGCCCGAGCCGCAGATCTTCGAGTTCTATGCCGGCCTTTCGGACGCGGTGAGCATTCCGATCATGATCCAGGACGCACCGGCGAGCGGCACGGTGCTGTCGGCGCCGTTCCTCGCGCGCATGGCCAGGGAGATCGAGCATGTTGCGTACTTCAAGATCGAGACGCCGGGCGCGGCCTCGAAGCTGCGCGAACTGATCCGCCTCGGCGGTGACGCCATCGAAGGCCCGTGGGATGGCGAAGAGGCCATCACGCTGATGCCCGACCTCGATGCCGGCGCCACCGGTTCAATGACTGGCGGCGGCTATCCGGACGGCATCCGCCCGATCATCGAGGCGCACCGCGCGGGCGACCGCGACAAGGCTTTTGCGCTTTATCAGCAGTGGCTGCCGCTCATCAACTACGAGAACCGGCAGGCCGGCCTCCTGGCCTGCAAGTCGCTCATGAAGGAAGGCGGCGTGATTGCCTGCGAAGCACCGCGCCATCCGTTGCCGGCAATGCACCCGGACACGCGCGCAGGGCTGATCGAAACCGCAAAACGGCTCGATCCGCTGGTGCTGCGCTGGGCGCGCTGAAGAGAAAAGACGTGAAAGAGAAGGGCGTTCAGCTCTTCTCGAGTTCGCTGACCTGCAGCGAGAGATCGAACAGCTTCGACTTGCTCGCGTAGTAGCGGTCGAGCCGCCATTCCTTCAGGATGTCCATGGCGAGCTCGAAGCTCTTGTAGTCAAGGCTGTAGAGCGTGACCAGCTCGAAACTGCGTTCGGATTCGAGCGCCAACACGAGCTGGGCCAGGATCTTGGCCGATTCGTTGGCCGGGTCCGTTTCTATGAATCGGCGAGCGACCTTGATGGCATTCATGGGAAAGGTTTCCTCGGTAGGCAGAGACCGAGAACTATAGCTAGCAGCCCGCCGTGCTTTATGACAGTCGTGTGACAAGCGGGGTCATCACAGTGTGCGCGGGCCTGGTGTATGCAGCCCCGTCGCCGCATCGAAAGGCGGCGACGGGTGCCGCAGCTGCCGACCTCAGCGCTGCATCAGCGCTGCATCAGCGTGCGGGCAGCGGCGGCGGCACGGGCTGCATGGGCGCGATCGGCGTCATCGGGGCCATCGGCGCAATCGCCGGAGCCGGTACGCGTGAAGGCGCGGGCACCGGAGCCGGCATCACGGCAGGGGCTGGCATCACGGCGGGTGCGGGCATGACGACGGTGGTGACCGATTCGCGGATCACGCCGCCGCCCATCACGCTGCCATCGACGGCGCCGCGGGTGTTGCCGCTGCCGCCAAGCACGCGTGCTTCGCAG
Source organism: Variovorax sp. CCNWLW235 (assembly GCF_037204085.1). NCBI lineage: Bacteria > Pseudomonadati > Pseudomonadota > Betaproteobacteria > Burkholderiales > Comamonadaceae > Variovorax > Variovorax sp. CCNWLW235. The sequence continues at coordinate 93,651 of NZ_JBBCBW010000020.1, forward strand.
TCGGCGCGATCGGCCGGTGGCTGCAGTCCGCAGCGCGCGAGTGCATTGCGCTGGTAGTCGGGCGCGCTGGTCAGGCCGCCGCGAGCGGCTTCCTGGCGTGCGGCGCCGGCTTCGCGAATGCAGGCGGCGCGGTCTTGCTGGTTGTGCCCGCAGACCGCGATCTCCTGCTGGTAGGTGGAATCGCCGCGACGCGGCTGCGCCGAGGCCGATGTGGCCGCGGCAATACCGCCCACGGCAATCAGGGCGGCAATCATCGAACGTGCTGTGCTGTTCATGGTGTGCTCCTCTAAGTGGCGTGAAACGAAAACTGTTCGACAGGCTGCTTCAAGCCAGGTTCCACGCGTGGATGGCTGCTCAGCGCGAAGGCGCGGCAGGTTGCGGCGGCAGGGGTGTCACGGTTTCGCGGATGACGCCGCCGCCCATCACGCTGCCTTCGGTGGTGGTGCGTGCGCCGCCCTGCAGGCGGGCTTCGCAATCGGCGCGGTCGGCAACCGGCTGCTCGCGGCAACGCGCCATGGCATTGGCGTCTGCGCGGCCCGGGCCTACGTTGGTCAGGCCATTGCGCTGCGCTTCCTGCCGCGCGGCACCGGCCTCACGAAGACAGGCGGCGCGGTCCTGCTGGACGCCGTCGCACACGGCGCGCTCCTGCTGGGCGCGTGCGGCCGAACCTGGCGCCTGGGCTTGCGCCGACGCCGGGCCGGGTATGAGAAAGCCGCTTGCCGCAAAAAGCGCGGCAGCAGAAAGGGCGGAACGAACTGTTGTTGTCATCGGGTGCTCCTGGTTGAGGCGCGCCCTCCGAAAGCGCGACCGGAGCAACAGTCTGGCCCGGCGCACCCCGTGCGGGGTGTGGGACTGCAGAGACAGCAGGCCCGGCCAGACTCGCCGATGCGTGTGGGACGTGTCCGGCAGCCCCCGGGGCCGGGTCAGCCCGCCGCGATGCGTTGCGCCAGGTGCGCCAGCGCTTCCTCGACCTGGTCGACCAGGATCAGCGACAGGTCGCCCGGCTGCAGCCGCGCGAGCGCGGTGTCGATGGCAACGAACTCTCCGCGGATCTCGTCGATGTAGCGCGTGCGCGCCGCGCCCTGCAGGCCCTGGCGCAGCAGCGCCATCACCTCGCCGTCGGCACGGCCGCGCTGGGCGGCGTCCTGGTAGAGGATCACGTCGTCGAAGGCCTGGCCCAGGATGGCGGTCTGGTCGCGGATGTCGGAGTCGCGCCGGTCGCCCGCGCCGCTGATCACCACCGAGCGCTTGTTGGCCGGCATGGTGTCCACGGCCGACACCAGCGCGCGCATGGCGTCGGTGTTGTGGCCGTAGTCGGCAATCACGGTGGCGCCGCGGTAGTCCATGACGTTGAAGCGCCCCGGCACGCCGGCCGCGTCGTTCATGAAGCTTGCGAGGCCGCTGCGAATGGTGTCCCAATCAAGGCCCACGGCCCACGCCGCGGCCACCGAAGCCATCACGTTGTCGACCTGGAAGCCGATGGTGCCGTTGCGCGTGATCGGCACGTCGCGCAGCGCAATGCGCTCGCGCCACGAGCCCTCGGCCGCCACCAGCGCGTCCTGGTCGACGTACACGGTGCGCTTGCCTTGCGCGCGGTGCGTGGCCATCACCGGATGCTGGCGGTCGGCGGCGAAGAAGATCACGTGGCCGGGGCAGCCGGCGGCCATGGCGGCCACGTTGGGGTCGGCGGCGTTGAGCACTGCATAGCCGTCGGGTGCCACGTTGCGCACGATCACGCGCTTGAGCACTGCCAGGTCTTCGACCGTGGTGATGTAGTTCAGGCCCAGGTGGTCGCCGCTGCCGATATTGGTGACCACGGCCACCTGGCAGCGGTCGAAGCCGAGGCCTTCGCGCAGCACGCCGCCGCGCGCCACTTCGAACACGGCCGCATCCACATCAGGGTGCATGAGCACGTTGCGCGCGCTCTTGGGGCCGCTGCAGTCGCCGCTGTCGGTCTGGCGGCCGTCGACGTACACGCCGTCGGTGTTGGTCATGCCGGTGCGCAGGCCGCTCGATGCGAGCAGGTGGTTGATGAGGCGCGCCGTGGTGGTCTTGCCGTTGGTGCCTGTGACGGCCACCACCGGAATGCGGCCGTCGTCGCCGGGGGCGAAGAGCGTGTCCATGATCGCTTCGCCCACAGCGCGGCCGCGGCCGAACGAGGGCGAGATGTGCATGCGCAGGCCGGGCGCGGCATTCACTTCGACCACGCCGCCGTGCTGCTCTTCGAGCGGGCGCAGCACGTTTTCGCACACCATGTCGACGCCGCAGATGTGCAGGCCGACCATCTGCGCCGCATCGACCGCGCGCGCGGCCACTTCGGGATGCACGGTGTCGGTCACGTCGGTGGCGGTGCCGCCGGTGGAAAGATTGGCGTTGTTGCGCAGCACCACACGCTCGCCGCGCGCGGGCACGCTGTCGGGCGTAAGGCCCTGGGCCTCCAGGCGGCCGATGGCGATGTCGTCGAGGCGAATCTTGGTGAGCGAGGTGGCGTGTCCTTCGCCGCGGCGCGGGTCGAGGTTCACTGCGTCCACCAGCTGGCGCACGGTGGAGCTGCCGTCGCCGATCACGTTCGGCGGATCGCGCCGTGCGGCGGCCACAAGGCGGTCGCCCACCACCAGCAGGCGGAAGTCGAAGCCCGGCAGAAATTTCTCGACCATGACTTCGCCGTATGCCGCGGCCGATTCATAAGCCGCGGTGAGCTGCTCGCGCGTCGTGATGTTGACCGTGACGCCCTTGCCCTGGTTGCCGTCCTGCGGCTTCACCACCACCGGCAGGCCGATTTCCATGGCCGCGGCCCAGCCGTCGTTTGCATCGGCCACAGGCCGGCCCAGCGGCACGGGCACGCCGGCGGCATTGAGCAGCTGCTTGGTGAGTTCCTTGTCCTGCGCAATCGATTCGGCCACGCCGCTGGTGCTGTCGATTTCGGCCGCCTGGATGCGGCGCTGCTTGGAGCCCCAGCCGAACTGCACCAGGCTGCCGCTGGTGAGGCGGCGGTACGGAATGCCGCGCGCCACGGCGGCGTCGACGATGGAACCGGTGCTCGGACCGAGCCGCTCCGATTCGTCGAGGTCGCGCAATTCGGTGATGGCGGCGGAGGCGTCGAAGGCCGTGTCGGCCAGCGCGGCTGCAATCAGCTCTTCGGCCAGCGCAAGCGCGCGGCGGCCGACGGCTTCTTCGCTGTATTGGAAGGTGACCTGGTACACGCCCTCTTCCACGGTGGGCGAGGTGTGGCCGAAGTTGACGGCGCAGCCGGCCTGGGCCTGCAGCGCCACGGCGGCGTTCTCGAGCACGTGCGCGAGCGCGAGCGGCTGGCCCAGCACCATCGGGTGCAGTTCGCCGATGGTGGGAAAGCGCGCACGCAGGCGGGCTTCGAAGCCCGGCAACCGGCTGATGGCGTTTTCATTGCCTTCGCAGGCAACGACCGCTTCGATGGCGGTGTGGCGGCTCCAGAGATTGGGACCGCGCAAGGCGCGGATACGGGTAACTTTCATGGGGCGGCGCGCATCAGGCAAATTGGGGTTGGGACGAAAGCGGCTGCGTCTGCGAGAGCTGCAGCGAGGCCAGCGCCGCCTGCAGGTCGGCTTCGAAAGCCTCGACACCCGCACCGATGAGGTTCAGCGGAATGCCCAGCGCCCAGGCTGCGGCCACTGCGGCCAGCACGCTCTCGAGGCTGACGCCCGCGTGCGTGGCACGCCAGACGGTGAGGCGGCCAAGGCCGGGCAGGAACGATTCGCTGCTGCCGGTGGCCAGCACCACGCGGTCTTGCCGCACCAGCACGGCCTTGCCGCCCGCGGCCTGGTGCGCGGTGAGGGCAGGGGCCTGCGGATCGGCGGCATACAGGATGACGGAACCGTCGCACAGCGGCGCCAGGCCAGCCACGCGCGGATCGCCCGCGTTGAGCACGGCCGTGCCCTCGGCAAGCACCACGTCGACCTGCGTGCGCAGCACCTTGACCATCTGGTCGCTTTCGGTGATGTCGTAGTCGGCCAGCGCCTCGACACCTTCCAGGTCGGTGACGATGCCCACTTCGCAGCGGTCGTAGGCGAGGCCGTCGCGCAGGATCGTTTCGGCACCGTTCTCGATGACGACGGCTTCCACCGCGCGGTTCACGAGCAGGCGGTGGCCGGCGTCCCAGTTGGCGCTGTCGCGTGCATCGACGCGGCGGCGCTCGAGAAAGAGGCCGTCGCGGCAGGCAAGGCCGGTGTGGCGACCGCCCAGGTTGATGACCCAGGCGACCAGCCGCGCGAGCACGGCGGTGTCCTTGGAGCCCGCGACGCCCACCACCGGAATACGGCCCGGCGCGTCGTTGGGAAACAGGTGGTCGCAAATCGCGCGGCCCACCGGGCGCGGCGAGCCGACAGCCGGCTTCAGGTGCATCAGGAGGCCGGGGCCGGCATTCACTTCGACGATGGCGCCGCGCTGCGGACCGAGCGGCTTGCCGATGTCCTGCGCCACGAGATCGATGCCCGCAATGTCGAGGCCCACCACGCGCGCGGCCAGCACGGCGGCATGCGCCACTTCAGGGTGGACCTGGTCGGTGCAGTCGTTGGCCATGTTGCCGTTGCGCTGGATGGTGACCACGCGGCCGGCGGCCGGCACGGACGCACCGTCGAGCTCCTGGCGCTTGAGTTCGAGTTGCAGCTTGGCGTCGGAGGCCAGCACGATCAGGTCGAGCGGGTATTCCTCTTCGGCGCCGCGGCGCGGGTCGCTGTTGAGCTGCTTTTCGATCAGCTCGGCCACGGTGCTCTTGCCGTCGCCCGTCACGGTAATGATTTCGCCGCGCGCGGCCGCCACCACTTCGCCGCCCACCACCAGCAGGCGGTGTTCGTGGCCGCGGATGAAGCGCTCGACCATCACGTCGCTGCCTTCGGGCTCGGCCACCGCATAGGCCGCCATGACTTCGTCGCGCGTGGTGAGCTCTAGCGACACGCCGCGGCCGTGATTGGCGTCCGAGGGCTTCACGACCACCGGCAGGCCGATGTCTTCGGCGGCTTCCCAGGCTTCTTCGGCGCTGGCAACCACCTGGCCTTCGGGCACCGGCACGCCGCAGCTGGCGAGCAGCGACTTGGTCAGCTCCTTGTCGCTGGCAATCGATTCGCCGATGGCGCTGGTGTAGTCGGTTTCGGCGGTCCAGATGCGCTGCTGGTTGGCGCCGTAGCCCAATTGCACCAGGTTGCCGCTGTTGAGCCGCATGTGGGGAATGCCGCGGTCGGTGGCTGCGGACACGATGGCCGCAGTGCTCGGGCCGAGGTAGCAGTCTTCGACCTTGGCCTTGACCGCATCGACGGCCTTTTGCACGTCGGCGGCGGTGAACGGGTCGTTGTTGATGGCCGCCATCAGCAGGCGATGGCCTTCGGCCAGCGCCACGCGGGCCACTTGCTCGTCGCGCGCGCGGAACACCATGCGGTAGACGCCGTGCTCCGAGGTGCTGCGGGTCTGGCCGAAACCGGTCGGCATGCCGGCCAGGTTCAAGAGCTCGATCACCACGTGTTCGAGCACGTGGCCCGACCAGGTGCCTTCGGTCAGCCGCTGGATGAAGCCGCCGCGCTCGCCCACGCCGCAGTGGTGCTCGATGAGCGCCGGCAGCAGCGTGGTCAGGCGGTCGGTAAACCCGTCGATCTTGTTGGAGGGGTAGTCTTCCAACTGGCCCAGGTCGAGCCACACTTCGAGCACCGGACGGTAGGTCCAGAGGTTGGGACCGCGCAAATAGTTGATGCGCAGCAGGCGGATGTCGTCGAAACGGGTCATGCAAACGTTCGATGTGCTTTGGCCGAGCACCACGGCGCCTTCAAGCGCGCCCATGGCAATCGGTCAGAATCGGCGCCCGACAAAGGACGCCATGGCGCGGTCCCTGAGGCCCGCGACGGGCAAGAGTCAAAGAAACACAATGCAACATCACGATCCAGTCGGCACCCGGGAGGGCGAAACAGAGGCGGCCTCAGACGCGCTGAAAAGCCGGCTCGCTGCCGCGGAAAACGTTCTGGTCACATTCCCGGTTGACCTTGACGAAGAACTTCTGTTTACGTTTGGCCTCGTGGCCCTGACCGACCGGCGGCTAATGGCGCTGCAACCGGGCGGGCAATGGTGTGAGTGGTCACTAGCCGATGAATCCCTGGAACTGTATCTCAACGACCATTCGGGCGTTGGAACCCTCGATCTGATCGGGGCCACGGGTCGGCTGGCGCGCTGGCGCTACACCTTGGCCAACCAGCCTGCCGCGCTGCGGCTGCTCAAGCTGTTTGGCCAGCGGGCGAACGGTGTTGTCGCCGAGGCGACAGCGGAACCCGATGGCGACGACCCGGCCGTCGCCGACACCGAGCTGCAGACGCCCCCTTCGACCTGGGTGCTGCTGCGCCTGGGACGCTTTGCCAAGCCTTACCGCAAGCAGCTGATCGCGGGTTTCTTCCTGACCCTGATTTCGACCGCCGCGACGCTGGTGCCCCCGTACCTGACCATCCCGCTGATGGACGACATCCTGATTCCGTTCCAGAACGGGCAGAAGATCGACCCCTCACGCGTGGCGATTTATCTCAGCGGCCTGCTCGGCGCGGCGCTGGTCGGCTGGGGCCTGGGCTGGGCGCGCACCTACCTGCTGGCGCTGGTGTCGGAGCGCATTGGCGCCGACCTGCGCACCACCACGTACGAGCACTTGCTCACGCTGCCGCTCGACTATTTCGGCGGCAAGCGCACGGGCGACCTGATGGCGCGCATCGGCTCGGAAACCGACCGCATCAACGTGTTTCTCTCGCTGCATGCGCTCGACTTTGCCAACGACGTGCTGATGATCGTGATGACCGCGGTCATCCTCGTGTCCATCAATCCGCTGCTGGCGGTGGTTACGCTGGTGCCGCTGCCCTTCATCGCCTGGATGATCCACGTGGTGCGCGACCGGCTGCGCACGGGCTTCGAGAAGATCGACCGCGTGTGGTCGGAGGTCACCAACGTGCTGGCCGACACCATTCCCGGCATTCGCGTGGTCAAGGCCTTTGCGCAAGAGCGCCGCGAAGCCGAGCGCTTTCGCATTGCCAACGTCTACAACCTGCAGGTCAACGACAAGCTCAACCGTACCTGGTCGTTGTTCACGCCCACCGTGTCGCTGCTGACCGAAATCGGCCTGCTGGTGGTGTGGGGCTTCGGCATCTGGCAGGTGGCGCGCGGCAGCATTACAGTGGGTGTGCTCACCGCCTTCATCGCTTACATCGGCCGCTTCTACACGCGGCTCGATTCCATGAGCCGCATCGTCTCGGTCACGCAAAAGGCTGCGGCGGGCGCCAAGCGCATCTTCGACATCCTGGACCACGTGAGCAACGTGCCCGAGCCGGCCAATCCGGTGAAGATCGAACGCGTGCAGGGCCGCATCGAGATGAGCGGGCTGGGCTTTCGCTACGGTTCGCGCGCGGTGATCCGCGACCTGGACCTGACCATCGAGCCCGGCGAGATGATCGGCCTCGTGGGCCACAGCGGTTCGGGCAAGAGCACGCTGGTCAACCTGATCTGCCGCTTCTACGACGTGACCGATGGCGCCATCAAGGTCGATGGCACCGACATCCGCCGCTTTGCCGTGGCCGACTACCGGCGCCACGTGGGGCTGGTGCTGCAGGAGCCGTTCCTGTTCTTCGGCACCATTGCGCAGAACATCGCCTACGGCAAGCCCGACGCCACGCGCGAAGAAATCGTGGCCGCTGCCCGCGCCGCGCATGCGCATGACTTCATCCTGCGCCTGCCGCATGGCTACGACTCGCTCGTCGGCGAGCGCGGCCAGGGTCTTTCGGGCGGTGAGCGCCAGCGCATCAGCATTGCACGCGCGCTGCTCATCGACCCGCGCATCCTCATCCTCGACGAAGCCACTTCGGCCGTGGACACCGAAACCGAAAAAGAAATCCAGAAGGCGCTCGACAACCTCGTGCAGGGCCGCACCACCATCGCCATTGCGCACCGCCTGTCGACGCTGCGCAAGGCCGACCGGCTGGTGGTGATGGACCGCGGCGAGGTGGTCGAGGTCGGTCCGCACGACGACCTGATGGCCAAGCAGGGCGCCTACTGGCGGCTCTACCAGGCGCAATTGCGCCAGGCGGACGACGATGCGAGCGAAGGCGCGGTGGACGAACGCGCGGGCGCCCAGTTGCCGCTGGTCAGCCATGCGGCGCATCCGGCGGGAGACGCATGATGAACGGCAACATTCCCATTTTCAATCTCGAGCGCGATGCATTCGGCCGCCTGGTGCTGACCGATGCCGAAGGCGAGCGCCACGTGGGCGTGACGCCTGTGCGCGCCTTTCCGCTCAGTGCGCCCGGCGAGGGCGTGTCGCTCGTCGGCGGCGAAGGCCGTGAACTGGTCTGGATCGATCGCGTCGAGGCCTTGCCGCCGGAAACGCGCGCATTGCTCGAGCAAGAGCTGGCGGTGCGCGACTTTGCGCCCACGCTGTTGAAGCTGCACGGCGTCTCGAGCTTCGGCGTGCCCAGCACCTGGACCGTGAGCACCGACCGCGGCGAAACCACCTTCGTGCTCAAGGCCGAGGAAGACATCCGCCGTCTCGAAGGCGGCGCGCTGCTGATTGCCAGCGCGCACGGCGTGCAGTTCCGCATTCCGGACGTGAAGGCGCTCGACCGCCCCTCGCGCAAGCTGCTCGAGCGCTTTCTCTAGCAGGCTGCGAAAATCAGGGCTTTTGTACCCGCGACGGCCCACCGCCGTCGAAGAGAAATGCCCCTGCACACCACCGCCCTCGTCCTGTTCTCCGGTGGCCAGGACTCGACCACCTGCCTCGCGGACGCGCTCTCCAAATACCAGCGCGTCGAAACGCTGGGCTTCGACTACGGCCAGCGGCACCGCGTCGAGCTAGACGTGCGCGGCACCATCCTTTCGAAGATGCGCGAGCGCTTTCCAGACTGGGCGCCGCGCCTGGGCGAAGACCACGTGCTCACGCTCGCCGCGCTGGCGCAGCTCGGCGGCTCTTCGCTCACGGAAGAGGTGGCGTTCGAAATGCAGGCCGACGGCTTGCCCAACACCTTCGTGCCTGGCCGCAACCTGCTGTTTCTCACTTTGGCCGGTGCGCTGGCCTACCGCCGCGGCCTGCAGGTGATCGTCACCGGCGTCTGCGAAACCGATTTTTCGGGCTACCCCGACTGCCGCGACGACACCATGAAGGCGATGCAGCTCGCACTTTCGCTCGGGCTGGAGCGCCGCCTCGTCATCGAAACGCCGCTGATGTGGATCGACAAGGCCGAGACCTGGCAGATGGCGCACCGCCTGGGCGGCGAGCCGCTGGTCGACCTGATCGTCGAAGAAACCCACACCTGCTACCTTGGCGACCGTGAACATCGCCAGGCTTGGGGCTACGGCTGCGGCGAATGCCCCGCTTGCGATTTGCGCAAGAAGGGGTGGGAGCGCTACGCCTCTCGCGCCTAGGCGGCAGCGGAGGCCGAGGTCTCCAGCCGATAGCGCGCGCCGCCGGCCGGTGCGCCTTCGGGCTGGGGCACCAGCGTCCAGCGCTGGTTGTGGAAGTCGCCGACCGCTGCCCGGTGCGCAATCGACACCATGGCGCCACCCGCGGCCTTCACCCTGTCGGAGAGACGCTTGTAGAGCACGCCTTCGGCCTCGGCATCGAGCGCGCTGGTGATCTCGTCGGCAAAAAGCCATGACGGTTTCTTCAGCAACACGCGGGCAATTGAAAGGCGCTGTTGCTCGCCGCCCGAAAGCTTCTGGCTCCAGGCGTCGCTGTCGTCGAGGCGGTTGACCAGGTCTGGCAGAAGCGCATCGACCAGGGCCTGCCGCAGCTCGGCATCGCTGTAGTTCTCGGCTGGGTTGGGATAGGCCAGTGCATCGCGCAAGGTGCCGTCGGGCACGTAGGGCCGCTGCGGCATGAACACCGCGCCATCGGGCACTTTCACATGGCCATTTGCAAACGGCCAGATGCCGGCGAACGTGCGAAAGAGGGTCGATTTGCCGCTGCCCGAGGGGCCTTGCAGCAGCACGCTGTCGCCCGGTTGCACCGCCAGCGCCGCACCCGCCAGGAGCGACGTGCCGTTGGGCAGTCCGATAGACAGGTCTTCGGTGCCCAGGCTGACCGCGCTGTCGCGTTCGAGTTGCTCGTTGGGCGTTTCCTGCGCACGCATGGCTTCGTCGAAGCTGGTGAGCCGGTCGGCGGTGGCGCGCCAGATTGCAACCCGGTCATAGTTTTCGACAAACCAGGAGAGCGAGTCCTGCACCGTGTTGAAGGCACGGGCGATCTGCATCATTTCTCCGAACTGGATTGCGCCGCTGAAGAAGCGGGGCGCCGCAAGGAAGTACGGAAACACGATGGCCAGCTGCGCGAACGAGGCGGTGAAAGTGACCAGGTTCTTCTGCTGCTTGATGAGCGCAAGATAGTTGCGCAGCACGCTCGAAAAGCGCATGTCGAGCTGGCCGCGCTCCACGCGCTCGCCATGATCAAGGGCGATGGCCTCGCTGTACTCGCGCACACGCACCAGGTGGTGCCGAAAATCTGCTTCGAGGCGCTGTTGCTGGAAGTTGAGCCCGATCAGCGGCCGGCCGATGAAGTGGGTGATGACCGTGCCCACCGTGCAGTAGATCACCGCGACCCACACCATCAATCCCGGTACGGTGAATTCATGCCCGCCCAGGGTGAACGCAAACTGCCCTGACAGGCTCCAGAGAATGCCGACGAAGGTCACCAGCGTCACCACCGAGTTCAGGATGCCCATCGACAAAGTCACCGTGTAGTCGGTGAACATTTGCATGTCTTCCTGGATGCGCTGGTCCGGGTTGTCGGTATTGGCGGGCTGGTCGTCCGTTGTGCCGGGCTTTTGTGCATAACGCGCGAGTTCCAGCCGGTAGAAGGTGCGGTTGGCCATCCACCGGCTGAGATAGTTGCGCGTCATCCATGCGCGCCAGCGCACCTGGAGCAACTGCGTCAGGTAAAACTTGAGCACCGCAACGCCGATGCCAGCCATTGCGATGTAGGTGAAGCGCAGCAGCTGGGTCCAGAAGACCGGCTCGTTCTTGTTCTGCAGGGCATCGAAGAAGACCCGGCTCCAGTCGTTGAGCAGCACCGCGACATAGACGGTGCCCAGGTTCAGCGCGATCACGGCCGCGAACATTCCGCGGGCGCGCCACTTTTCCTCAGACTTGAAATAGGGCGCGGACAGGGCCAGGACGCGGCGCAAGACCTGGGCGAACGTGGCGGCACGCGCCTTGACGGATAAAGACATGCAGATTTCCTCACTAGGGCGCAGGCGCGCCCGACATCGTGAGGAACATAGTAGTCAAATGTTCCTTAAACGGGCCTGAAGCCGAGCCCGAAGCCTGGAAAAGTGCTCAGTGCAGCATGACCCGCGCCGCGGTCTGCAAAAAGTGCTTGAGCGGCGGCGTCTCCAGTCCAGCCACCTTGGCCTCTTCGTCCCAGAGCCGCAGCCGGATCGCATCGCCCGACCAGGGGTGGTCGGCAAAGCGCCGGGCGGCTTCGGTGGTCATCGGCCCGCCCTGCAGTGCCAGGCTGCGCACCGAATCGGGCGAAAGCCGCGCGAAGTAGTCGGGGCGGGTCGCGCAAAGGTAGCGCTTGGCATCCACATGCAGGCGGATCGGTTCGCGCACCTCCAGCCCGAAGGCGCCGCGCAGCACCGGCATGGCAATGTACTGGTGCCGGTCGTCGATGCCCACCTCGGTGGGGGAGCGCGAGAGCGTCTGGTGCTCTGCGATCAGCAGGTGGCCAAGGTCATGCAGCAGCGAGGCCGTGACCAGCGCATCGTCCGCGCCGGCCTGTTCGGCCAGCCAGGCGCATTGCAGCGCATGTTCGAGCTGCGACACCGGCTCGCCTGCATATGCAACCCCGCCCCGTTCGGCGAACAGGCGGGCGATCTCGGCGAGGTCGAGTGTCATGGCTCTGAAACAAAAGGCGGAAAGCGCAGGCGACAGGGCGCCAGCTTCGTGCATTGCGGTGACAAGGGCATGACGAAGCCCAGCAAGCACCATGCCGGCGCGTGCCTTCTGACAAATGCCTGTCACACGCCGCTGCCAGCATCGCCGCGTTCATGGCGCTAGCCGTGGGTACTTTCTTCTTCCGCGTTACTTGCACTTCGTCTTCTTTTCCTTCCGAGGTATTCCCCATGCTGCGTCGTTCTATCCGCTGGGCCGCCGTGCCGGCCGCTCTGCTTTCGCTGGCCTTTGCCGCTTCGGCCCAGGGCCGCACCGAGCTGCTGGTGTACACCGCGCTCGAGGCCGACCAGGTGCAGGCCTACAAGGCCGCCTTCGAAAAGGAGAACCCGGCCATCGAACTGAAGTTCGTGCGCGACTCCACCGGCATCGTCACCGCCAAGCTGCTGGCCGAAAAAGCCAACCCGCAGGCCGACGTGGTGTGGGGCCTCGCCGCCACATCGCTGATGCTGCTCGACAAGGAAGGCATGCTGCAACCCTATGCGCCCAAGGGCCTCGATGCCATCAAGCCGACGATGCGCGACCCGGCCAATCCCCCCAAGTGGGTGGGCATGGACGTGTGGTCGTCGGCCATCTGCTTCAACACTGCCGAAGCCACGAAGAAAAGCCTGCCCAAGCCCACCAGCTGGGCCGACCTGACCAACCCGGTCTACAAGGGCCAGATCACCATGCCCAACCCCGCGGCGTCGGGCACGGGCTACCTGATGGTGTCGGGCTGGATCCAGATGATGGGCGAAGAAAAGGCGTGGAAGTACATGGACGCGCTGCACCAGAACATCGGCATCTACAGCCAGTCGGGCAGCAAGCCCTGCCGCCAAGCCGGTGCCGGCGAGTTCGCGCTTGGCATGTCGTTCGAATACCGCGCCAACAAGACCAAGCGCGACGGCGCGCCCATCGACATCGTGCTGCCCAAGGAAGGCCTGGGCTGGGACATGGAAGCCACCGGCATCCTGAAGACCAGCAAGAAGCAGGACGCCGCCAAGGCGCTCGCCGACTGGGCCGTGACCAAGCAGGCCAACGAGCTGTATGCAAAGAACTTTGCGGTGCTCGCACTGCCAGGCATCCAGGAAAAGCTGGAGTTTGTGCCGGGCGATGTGGAGAAGCTGCTCGCCAAGAACGACTTCACCTGGGCTGCTGCCAACCGCGACCGGATCCTGACGGAATGGTCGAAGCGCTACGAATCCAAGTCGGAAAAGAAGCCGATGTGATCGTGCTTGAGAACAGCACCAGCTTCAGCCCCAGCAGATGACCAGCTTTCTTTCTCTTCGCGGCATCGGCAAGTCCTTTGGCGCCACGCGGGTGCTCGACGGCATCGACCTGGACATCGAACCGGGCGAGTTCGTGTGCCTGCTCGGGCCCTCGGGCTGCGGCAAGACCACGCTGCTGCGCATCGTGTGCGGCATCGAGCGCGCCGACAGCGGGCAGATCCTGCTCGGCGGACAGGACATCGCGGGCCTGCCGCCCGCGGCGCGCGGCTTTGGCGTGGTGTTCCAGTCGTACGCGCTGTTCCCCAACCTCACGGCGGCGCAGAACATTGCCTACGGCCTGCATCCCACGGGCGCACTGGCCCGCGAAATGGCCAAGCGCTCGCGCGAGATGCTCGACCTGGTCGGGCTGGCCGCGCATGCCGACAAATACCCGGTGCAGCTTTCGGGCGGCCAGCAGCAGCGCGTGGCACTGGCGCGCGCGCTGGCACCCAACCCGCGCCTGCTGTTGCTCGACGAACCATTGTCGGCACTCGATGCGCAGGTGCGCGCAAGCCTGCGAAGCGAAATACGCTCGCTGCAGAAGCGCCTGGGCATCGTTACCATCATGGTCACGCACGACCAGGAAGAAGCCCTCTCGATGGCCGACCGCGTGGTGCTGATGCACAACGGCCGCATCGAGCAGGCCGGCACACCCGACGAGCTCTACCGGCAACCTCGCACCCGTTTTGTAGCGGGTTTTGTCGGCCGCATGAACATGCTGCCCGCCACAGTATTGGCCGATGGCAAAGTGCGTGTGCGCGACAGCGAGTTGTTCTGTGCGCCGGGCAGCCTGAGCGTCGGTGCGCAGGCCACAGTGGGCATTCGGCCCGAGCATGTGGTGGTCAAGCGCTTCGGTTCGGAGCTCGGCGCCAACAGCTTTGCGGCGCGGCTGTTGGACACGGAATTCTTCGGCAACCGCACCTCGGCACGGCTGGCTTGCGAGTCGCTGGGTATCGAGATCGAAGCCGAGCTGCCGGCCGATGCGCGGGGCGACGGCGGGGAGCCGTTGGTGCCCAGCAGCATGGTGCATATCCAGTTGCCTTTGAATGCGCTGTCTGTTCTGGCGCATTGAATGCAGCCTCCTTTTGTTTGCTGCGTTGTGTTTGACGTGAGCGGTTCGGGGGGCGCACCCGCCGACGGGGTACCTTTCTCCGCGAATGTCCCCCGGCCTGCGGCCTCCTCCTTTATTTCGCTGCGCAA
>NZ_JBBCBW010000021.1:0-67148 GCF_037204085.1 Variovorax sp. CCNWLW235
AGCGAAATAAAGGAGGAGGGGCGCAGCCCCGGGGGACATTCGCGGAGGGGAGTACCCGGTGGCCTTTGCACGCGCCCCGAACAGCAGCCCCGAACAGCCCCCCAAATCCGGAGACCGTCAGGCCGCAGCAGTCGCAGGATTCGGGCGCGCAGTACGCGACGTCCCTTGCGTATAGCGGTCCATCGCCAGCCCGTCCGTACGAATCTCCGGCCGCTGACCCGTCACCAGGTCGGAGATCAGCTTGCCCGAGCCGCAAGCCATCGTCCAGCCCAGCGTGCCGTGACCCGTGTTCAGGAACAGGTTCGGGTAGCGCGTGGCGCCAACGATGGGTGTGCTGTCTGGCGTCATCGGGCGCAGGCCGGTCCAGAAGGTGGCGCGCGGCAGATCGCCACCGGGGAACAGGTCGCTCACCACCTTCTCGAGCGTGGCGCGGCGATGCGGGTTCAGCCGCAGGTCGAAGCCGCCGAGCTCGGCCATGCCGCCCACGCGAATGCGGTTGTCGAAACGCGTGACCGCCACCTTGTAGGTTTCGTCGAGCACGGTCGATTGCGGCGCCAGCGATTCGTCGACAAGCGGCACGGTGAGCGAGTAGCCCTTGACTGGATACACCGGAATGTCCAACCTCAGCGATGCGATGGCCGCGCGCGAATAGCTGCCGAAGGCCATCACGTAGCGGTCGGCCGTAAGAATCTTGCCGGCCTTGGTGCGCACGCCGGTGATGCGGCCGCCGTCGGTCTCCAGTCCGTCGATGGTTTGCCCGAAGCGGAAGTCCACGCCCAGGCCGCGTGCAATGTCGGCAAGGCCGCGGGTGAACAGGTGGCAGTCGCCGGTTTCGTCGTTCGGCAGGCGCAGGCCGCCCGTGAGCCGGTCGCGCGCGCCGGCCAGCGCCGGCTCGACACGCGCGAGCGCATCGCGGTCGAGCAGTTCGTAGGGCACACCGCATTCCTCGAGCACCGCGATGTCGCGCTGCACTGCATCGAGCTGCGCCTGCGTGCGGAACAGCTGCAGCGTGCCGCCGGTGCGTTGTTCGTATTGAAGGCCCGTTTCGGCGCGCAGTTGCTGCAGGCAGCCGCGGCTGTATTCGGCCACGCGCATCATGCGTTCCTTGTTCACCGCGTAGCGCTCGGGCGAGCAGTTGCGCAGCATTGCCGCCATCCAGCGCAGCTGGAACAGCGTGCCGTCCGGGCGGATCGACAGCGGCGCGTGCTTCTGGAACATCCACTTGATCGCCTTCAGCGGAATGCCTGGCGCGGCCCATGGCGTCGAGTAGCCCGGCGACACCTGCCCGGCGTTGCCGAAGCTGGTTTCTTCGGCCGGGCCGGCCTGCCGGTCGAGCAGCGTCACGTCGGCACCCGAGCGCGCGAGGTAGTAGGCCGTCGTGGTGCCGATCACGCCGCCGCCAAGAACGATGACTTTCATGGATATTTACCAGAATGAAGGTGAATACACGAAATCTAAGGCGCACAATGCGGTGAATTTCATTGTTTTAAAGAGGTTTTCAGTGAAATCCACTGAAAACTTTTGCCCAATGCCCCGCGAGGAGTGAAATGCCCGAACTCGACCGCATCGACCGCAAGATCCTCGACCTGCTGCAGCGCCAGGGCCGCATTTCCATGACCGAATTGGCCGAGCGCATCGGCCTGTCGGCATCGCCTTGCGCCGAGCGGGTGAAGCGCATGGAACGCGAGGGCGTCATCAGCGGCTACCACGCGCATGTGTCGCCCGAGGCGCTGGGCAAGACGCTGCTGGTGTTCGTCGAAATCAAGCTTTCCGCCAAGTCCGGCGACGTGTTCGACAAGGTGCGCAAGGAGCTGCTCCACATGCCCGAGGTGCTCGAGTGCCACCTGGTTTCGGGCAGCTTCGACTACCTGGTGAAGGCGCGCCTGAGCGGCATGAGCGAGTACCGGCACCTCTTGGGCGACATCCTCAAGAAGCTGCCCGTGGCGGCCGAGTCGCACAGCTATGTGGTGATGGAAGAAATCAAGGAAACGCTGATGCTCGCGGTCGACCGCTGAGCAAAGCCAGGGGCTACCATCGCGCCCGGCATTCACACCCACATCCACCACCAAGGACATCGGCATGAGCATCACGGTCCGGCGCGACGGCATCACGGGCACGCGTCACATTCTCAAGATTCGCAGCCACGAGATTCCCATCGATGCCTCACCGGCCGGCGGCGGCAGCGATGCGGGGCCCGAGCCCCGCGACCTGTACGACGCGTCGCTCGCGGCCTGCAAGGCGCTCACGGTGTTGATCTACGCGCGGCGCAAGGGCATGCCGGTGGAAGACATCGAGGTGATCGTCGACCGCGACGACAGCGAGGAGCGCAAGGGCGTCTACCGGCTGAAGTCGAGCCTGCGCGTGACCGGCGAGCTCACCGAGGCGCAGCGCGACGAACTGCTGCGCGTGGCGGGCAAGTGCCCGGTGCACCGGCTCATGACCGAAGTGAAGACCGAAATCGAAACCGGCTGGGCCTGACCGGCACCGGCACGCGGGGCACCGGCAAAGCTCAGCGCGCCGCCCCCGCGCGCTTGGCGTAGCGGTCGCCCCAATCGGCCAGGGGCCCGAGCGCCGCATTGAGCGAAGCGCCGAGCTTCGTCTCCGAATACTCCACCCGCGGCGGCACTTCGTGGAACACCTCGCGGTGCACGATGCCGTCCGCCTCCAGTTCGCGCAACTGCTGGATCAGCATCTTCTCGCTGATGTCCGGCAAGAGCCGCTTCAGCTCGCCGAAGCGGCGCGGCTGGGCATGAAGCTCCCACAGGATCACGGCTTTCCACTTGCCGCCGATGACCTCGAACGCGGGGCCGATGCCGCAGTTGTAGGGTTTTTTGGCTTTCATCCGTTCTTGCCCTTGCTGGTTCAATACATACGTTTTGGTAAGTACCTCACTTTATTGTAGGTACTTGACCGTTGGAGAGTGCAATTCCTACGATGCAGGCCTCTTCACAACTTGCGGACAAGTGGCATGAGCAACAAGGAAATTACCGTCTTGGGCCTGGGATCGATGGGCGTGACCATCGCGCGGCTCTACCTCGACAAGGGCTACAAGGTTACGGTGTGGAACCGCACGGCCGACAAGGCCGCGGCGCTGGGGGGCCGGGGCGCCGTGCTCGCGCGCAGTGCCGCCGAAGCCTTGCGTGCAAGCCCGGTGGCACTGATGTGCGTGTACGACTACCGCGCAGCCGACGCGATTCTTGGGGCCGAGGGCGTGGCCGCGGCAATGGACGGCCGCCTGCTGGTGCAGCTCACCACCGGCGGTCCGCAGGACGCGCGCGATGCCGAAGCCTGGGCGCACCGCCAGGGCGCGACCTACCTCGAGGGCGCCATTCAGGCCGCGCCCGACCAGATGGGGCAGCCCGATACGCCCATCCTCATGTCGGGCGCACAGCATGTGTTTCGCGCGGCCGAGCCGTTGCTCGGCGTTCTGGGCGGCGGCATCGTGTACCTGGGCGAAAAGGCGAGCACTGCCGCGGCCATGGACCTGGCCACGCTGTCGACCATCTACGGCACCATGCTCGGTTTTTTGCACGGCGCGCGCGTGGCCGAGCATGAGGGCTTCGATGTGGCGGAATACGGCCGCATCGTGGCGGGCATCATGCCCACCTTCGCCGGGTTCCTGCAGCACGAAGGCAGCGTCATCCAGTCGGGCGACTTCGCAATTTCGCAAAGCCCCATGCGCATTTCGGTGGAAGCGACCCAGCGCATCCTGCAGACCGCGCAGCAGGCCGGCATCAATACAGAGTTTCCGGCCTTCGCGGCAGGGTTGTTCCAGCGGGCCGATGCAGCGGGGCTGGGCGGAGAGGAGCTGGCGGCGCTGATCAAGCTGCTGCGCGGCTGAAGGGGCATGTAAAGGGCATGAAAGGCCGCAGCCAGCCGGAACAAGTGTGAAGAATTACACTACGACCCGCTTTACAGGACACTTTAATGAAGTGGGTCATTCTCGCCATCTTCGCGCTCAGCGCACTCTACGTTCACTTCCGCGGCCAGGTCCGGCATCGTTTTTTCAGGCAGCTTTCTGATCATTCGACCTTCCTGGCGCCGTTGAACGCCTTCATGTACATCTTCTCGAAGGTGCCGAGCACGCCGTACCTGTCGCCCGCGCAGTTCCCCGAGATGCGCGTGCTCGAAGAGAACTGGGAAGTCATTCGCGAAGAGGCGCTGGCCATGCGCAATGGCGGCAGCATCAAGGCCTCGAGCCAGTTCAACGACGTGGGCTTCAACTCCTTCTTCAAGAGCGGCTGGAAGCGCTTCTACCTCAAGTGGTACGACGATGCGCATCCCTCCGCCGCCGTGCTGTGCCCGCGCACGACCGAACTGCTGAAAGGCATCGGCACCATCAAGGCAGCCATGTTTGCCGAGCTCCCGCCGGGCAGCCGCCTCGTGCGCCACCGCGACCCGTTTGCGGGCTCGCTGCGCTACCACCTGGGCCTGTGGACGCCGGGCGTGGAGGGCTGCTACATCGACGTGGACGGCCAGCGCTACCACTGGCGCGACGGCGAAGCCGTGGTGTTCGACGAAACCTACATCCACTACGCCGAGAACACGACCGACAAGGACCGCGTGATCCTGTTCTGCGACATCGAGCGCCCGCTGAAGTACCGCTGGGCCAGCGCCGTCAACCGCTGGTTTGCAAAGAACCTGCTGGCCGCGGCCGCTTCGCCCAACGATGTTGGCGACAAGACCGGCGGCATCAACCGCGCGTTCAAGTACATCTACCAGATCCGCGTCATCGGCAAGCGTCTCAAGGCCTGGGACAAGCGCGCGTACTACCTTGTGAAGTGGTCGATCTTCGGCGGCCTTGCACTCTGGATCTTCTGGTAAGGCGCCATCCTGTCCTTTGCCGCGCGGTCCCCGGCCACCGCTGCCAGCACATGTCCTTCGCAGACAAAGACCTGCCCGTTCCGGTCGACCTTGCCAGCGCCCAGGCGCTGATAGCGGCGGTTCAGAGCGAGGCCAGCGCGCAGCAAATCGCGTTGCGCGTGCCGCCGCCCGAGCCCACCACCTGCTGCGGGCGCGGCTGCAACGGCTGCGTGTGGGAAGGCTGGCTGGCAGCCATTGCGTACTGGCGCGACGAGGCGTCGCTGCTGCTGGTGCAGCGCGACTAACGCGCTTCCCAGAAGCCGCGGTGCGTGGCGATCATTTCTTCTGCCACTTCGGGCACCGGTCCGATCACATCGATCTTCTTCTGTCCGCGCGCGAATACTTCGCGGCAGGGCAGGCTCAGCGTGGGGTTCTCGGGATGGTCGCCCGTGAGCGCGAGCAATGCGCTTTCTTCCGCGCCATAGACGACGCGGCCGATGTGGGCCCAGTAGCTGGTTCCCGCGCACATGGCGCAAGGCTCGAAGGTCGTGACCAACGTGCATTGCCACAGGTAGTCCGCCGGCCAGTTCTGCGCGGCATGGCGCGCGAGCGTGGCTTCGGCGTGATTCACCGTGTCGATGTTGCCCTGCTCGGCGAGGATGGTCTCCCCGTCGGGCGCGACGAGCACGGCACCGAAGGGATGCCGGCCCATTCCCATGGCGCGTCGGGCCACTTCGTCGGCTCGGCGCAAGGCGCGGATGATCTGGTCGCGCGTCATCCGTGGTGCCTTATTGGTTTTGTGAACCGCGGTGCGCCCACCCGGTCGTGTGTTTCTCGATCACGCTGAAGAGTTCATACATCAGCATGGCCATCGCGCCCACCACCATCAGGCCTGCAAAAGCCAGGCCCATCTGCATGGCCGAGCCAGCGGAAATCAGCAGGTAGCCGATGCCTTCGTTGGCCGCCGTCATCTCGCTCACCGTGGTGCCGACAAAAGCCAGCGTGATCGCGACCTTGAGCGAGCCGAAGAAGTAGGGCATGGAGCGCGGCAGGCCGATTTTCATGAGCACGTCCCAGCGCTTGGCGCCGAGCACGCGCAGCACGTCTTCCAGCTCGGGCTCCAGCGTGGCAAGGCCGGTGGCAATGTTGACCATGATCGGGAAGAAGCTGATCAAGAAGGCCGTAAGAATGGCCGGCCCGACACCGATGCCGAACCACACCACCAGGATGGGCACGAAGGCCGCCTTGGGCAGTGCGTTGAAGGCCGTCATCAACGGATAGATCGCCGCATACGCGATGCGCGAACTGCCGATCACGAAGCCCAGCAGCACGCCCACCACAATGGCCAGGCCGAAGCCCGCCATCGTGACCCAGAAGGTGCGCCATGCATGGCCCGCGATGATTTCCTTGAATTCCCAGAACTGGTTCCAGATGCGCAGCGGGCTCGGAAAGATGAAGTCCGAAACGCCGAAGCCCGCGCAGATCACCTGCCACAGCAGGATTACCGCAACCAGCAGCAGCCAGGGCGACCAGCGTTCGATTTGCTTGGTGTTCTTCATGGCTCGCCTTCAGTGGGACACCGCGGCGGCCGTTTGCGCCGCGCTGATGCCCGTGTTTCGAATGGCGCCGATGTGCCCGCGCAGTTCCAGCACGATGTCGGTGAACTCCTTGGTGTAGGTGAGCTCAAGCTCGCGCGGACGCGGCAGCTCGATTTCACGCTTGACCACGAAGCGGCCCGGGCTCTTGCTCATCACATAAACCGTGTCGGCCAGGAATACGCTTTCGCGCAGGTCGTGTGTCACCAGGATGACGTTGAACTGCTGCTCGGTCCACAGGTCGCGAAGAATGCACCAGAGCTCTTCGCGCGTGAAGGCGTCGAGCGCGCCGAAGGGCTCGTCGAGCAGCAGCATCTTGGGCTCGTGAATGAGCGCGCGGCAAATGCTTGCGCGCTGCTGCATGCCGCCCGAAAGCTGCCAGGGAAACTTGTCTTCATACCCAGCAAGGCCCACCTTCTGCAGCAGCTTGCGCGCGCGCTCGACGTATTCCTTGCGCTTGGCCTTGAAGCTCGAACGGAAGGGCTCGACGATTTCGAGCGGCAGCAGCACGTTGTCGACCGTGGTGCGCCACGGCAGCAGCGAAGGCGCCTGAAAGGCCATGCCCGAGATCTTGAGCGGCCCGGTCACGGGCTGGCCGTCGATGCGGATCTTGCCCATCGAGGGCATCTTGAGGCCCGTGGTGAGCTTCATGAACGTCGACTTGCCGCAGCCCGACGGGCCGACGATGGCAATGAACTCCCCGCGCTTCACCTTCAGGTCGATGGCCTCGACCGCGAAGTGGTTCTCGCGCAGCAGCTCTTCGTTGTAGGCGAGCCAGACGTCCTGAAAGTCGACGAAGGGAGCCGCGTCCGTGCTCGATGCGTCCGCCATCACTTGCGCAGCACGCCGTTGAGTTCGGCCGCAGGGGGCAGCATTGCCGCGGTCCACACCGCGTCGGGGCTCACGCGCGTCTTGGTGTTGAATGCGTCGGACACTTGCGAGGCCATCAGCGACATGCGGCCAGCGTTCACGGCGCCGAAGCCTTCGCTGCGCGCATCGGCGCTGTTGATCACGGTGTCGATGGCCAGTTGCAGGCGGCGGGTTTCGAGCTTGCTGTCGATGATGCCGTCGCGCGCCTTTACGGATTCGATTGCCACGGCCGGGTTGGCGATGACTTCCTTCGCGCCCTTGGCAAAGGCCGAGAGGAATTTCTTCACTGCCTCGGGGTTCTCCTTGATGAGCTTGGGCGACGCGATGATCACGTTGCCGTAGAGCTTCACGCCGTAGTCGGGGTAGGGCAGCACGACGATGTCGGCGGCCTTGGCGCCGCGTGCCTCGAGGTTAAGCAGCGATGTGAAGGTAAAGCCTGTGATCGCGTCGATGTCGCCGCGAATCAGCATGGTTTCGCGCAGCGTCGGGTCCATGGCGGTCCAGTTGACGGCGCCGATGTTGTTGGCCTTGGCAAAGATCGGGAATGCGCGGCGGCCCGCGTCGAACACCGGTGCGCCGAGCTTCTTGCCGGCCAGGTCGGCCGGCTTGGTGATGCCGCTCTTCTTGAGCGTCATGACCGAGGCCGGCGTGTTGTTGTAGACCATCATCACCGCGACCGGCTTGTTGGGGCTGTCGGGGTTGTTGGCGTGGAATTCCATCAGCGCCGCAAGGTCGGCAAAGCCCATTTCGTAGGCGCCCGAGGCCACGCGCGTGACCGTGCCGCCCGAGCCGTTGCCCGCGTCGATGGTTACGTCGAGGCCCGCGGCCTTGAAGTAGCCCTTGGCGGCGGGGTGAAGGAACAGCGCGGCCGGCCCTTCGAAGCGCCAGTCGAGCTGGAACTTGATCGGCGTCGTGGTCTGGGCAAGGGCCGAAGAGAGGCCGAAGCTGAGGGCCGAGGCGGCGAGGAAGGACTGGAGCAGTTGGCGCTTGTTCATGCGAAATCCGTTAGAGGTGAATGCTTCCGCATTCAAGCAAAAACGGTGCCCGCACGCGATTGGTGCGAACCCTCCCGATGAACTGCCACGGTGCGCACTAGGGTGGCGGTGTGGCTGCGGTGCACCTGTTTTGTGAGTTCTCGCGAATCCCAGCCGAAAGAAGCTTGAAGCTTGAACCAATTTGGGGCGCCGGCTTGCCGGCCGGCGCCGCGGGTGCCTGCCTCGCGCGCAGGCTCAGAGAGCAGCGCCGATCTTGCGCAGCTCGGCGATCTGCGGGGCCTTGGGCAGCCAGATCTTGTCGAACTCCGCAATGATCGGCGCGGGGTTGTAGCCGGCGTCGCTCTTGATGGTGATGCCGCTCGTCTTGAACTTGTCGATCAGGCCGAGCTCGGTGGTCACGATGTCCCTGATCTGCGCGTCGAGCGACTGCTTCACCAGGTCGGTGATGAGCGACTTGTCCTTGCCGTCCAGCGTCTGCCAGATGCGGCCGGAGACCAGCGGCGCAAAGGGCATGAACAGCGCATTCATCGGCAGCATGGTCTTGGCGACGCGGTCGAAGCGCTGGTTCCATGAAAACTCGATGTCCGCCTCCAGCCCGTCGACCTGGCCGTTCGACATGGCGTCGAAAACAGCGGGTGTGGGAATCGGCGTGGGAGCGGCACCGAGCAATTGATAGAAGTCGCGGTACACCGGCGTCGGGTTGATGCGCAGCTTCATGCCCTTGAGGTCGGTGGGCGTGGAAATGGGCTTGGTCGAAAACACCACGCGCATGCCGGTGATGCCCCAGCCCAGGCCGATGGTGCCGGTTTCGCGCGGCAGCACCTCGAGCAGCTTGAGCGCGGCGGGCGTGCGCACCAGCGAGGCCACGTTGGTGGTCGAGCGCACGAGGTAAGGCGCGTTGATGGCCGCCACGCTCGAGACGCGCGAGCCGAGTTCGGCCGCCTGGATCCAGCCCATGTCCAGCGCGCCGGATTGCAGCTGCTGCATCATGGCCGATTCGTTGCCCAGCTGGCCCGAGTGGAACACCGTGGCGCTCAGGCGGCCATCGGTCGCCTTCTTGAGTGCTTCGCCAAAGCCCACCGCGGCGCGGTTCCACGAGTGGCCGGCCGGCGTGATGAGGCCGAGTCGGAATTCCTTGGCGGCCGCTGCACGCGACACGGTGCTGAACAGGACGGACGACGCGGCGGCGGTACCGGCGGCGGCCTGGACGACGAATTTGCGGCGGGAAAGGGACATGCGAGGCTCCGGTTGAGTGAAGGAAAAAGGGGGCGCTTGCCGGGCTTACTTGAGCAACGCCAGCGACAGGCTCGGAAAGAGCGACAGCAGCACCAGCGCCGCGCAGCAGATCAGGAAGAACGGCAAGGTGACGATGAACATCTTTCCAGGCTTGGCACCGGTCACGGCCGAAGCCACGAAGAAGCTCAGGCCCACGGGCGGCGTCATGAGCCCGAGCACGAGGTTGATTACCACCACCACGCCGAAGTGGCGGGGGTCGATGCCGTAGATCTCGGTGGCAATGGGCAGCAGGATCGGCACGGTCATGATCAGCCCCGGAATGCCGTCGATCACGGTGCCGATCACCAGCAGGATCAGGTTCACCAGCAGCAGGAAGGCGATCGGGTCCTTCGCCACGGTCTGGATCCAGGCGGCCGTGGCCTGCGGCACCTTGCCGTAGATCAGGAGCCACGAGAACACCGCCGCCGCGGCTACCAAAAACAGCACCACCGCCGAGTAGATTGCCGACTTCAGCAGGATCTGCGGAATCATCGCAAAGCGGAATTCCTTGGTGACGTAGCGGCCGATCAGCACCGCGGCCACCGCGCCCACGGCGGCGGCCTCGGTCGGGTTGGCAAAGCCACCGAGGATGGAGCCGACGATCACGATGGGAATCAGCAGCGTGGGGCAGGCCGTGAGCATGGTGTGCAGCCGCTGCTTGACGGTGCGCTTCGCGGTGCGCGGGTAGTTGTAGATCAGACCCATGCACGCAATCACGACGAAGAATGCCGCCGTGAGAATCACGCCGGGAATGATGCCGGCAATCAGCATGTCGCCCACTGCCACTTGTGCAAGCACGCTGTACACCACGAACATCACCGAGGGCGGAATGATCGGCCCCAGCATGCCGCCGTACACCGTGATGCCGGCGGCAAAGGTCTTGTCGTAGCCCTGCTTCTCCATCTCGGGCACCATGATCTGGCTCATGATGGCCACCTGCGCCGTGGCCGAGCCGATGATCGACGACACCAGCATATTGGCCAGGATGTTTACGTAGGCCAGGCCGCCTTTCACCGAGCCGATGAAGGCCAGCGCCAGGTCGACCAGGCGTTTGGTGATGCCGCCGCCGTTCATGACCTCGCCGATCAGGATGAACAGCGGAATCGCGATGAGGCTGTAGCTGTCGACACCGCCGAACATCTGCACCGGAAACGACTGGAACAGCACCGTGTCGCCCGAGTTGAGGATGTACACGATGCCCGCAAGGCACAGGCAGGCGCCGATCGGCACGCCGACCAGCATGATCAATAGAAAGAATGCGGAGGTCAGCATGTCAGTTCACCGCGTCCGCGTTGGTCACATGGAACTCGGCGTGCGTGCGCCGGGGCTGCAGGCCGAGGTCTTCGAGAAGGTTGGAGAGCGCATGCAGGCTGAGCGTGGCCGAGAAGACCGGCAGGATCAGCTGGATGGCCCAGGTCGGCCAGTTCAGCGTTTGCGTGCGCTCGGTATATAGAAAGTTGAAGGATTCGGCGGCGTATTCCTTCGCGTCGAAGCCGTGGCGCACGATGCCCACCGGGTCCATGTAGAGCCAGCACATCGCCAGCAGCGCAAGGCCCAGCAGCAGCACGCCGCCCGAAGCGGCGGCCTTGGCAACGCGCACCGCTTTTTCACCGAGCTTGTCGGTGAGCAGCGTCACTGCAAAGTCCAGCCGCAGCCGCGTCATTGCCGAGGCGCCGACGAAGGTGAGCCACACCACGCAGTACACCGAGGCCTCGTCCACCCAGTAGAGCGGCACGCCCCCATAGCGCGTGACCACGTTCAGCAGCACCAGCACCATGAGCAGGCCCATCAGCCCGGAAAGGAGGCGGCGCTCCCAGCGCAGCACGAAGTCGGACGCGTCGAGCACCCGGCGGGAAAAGGTCCCGCGTTCCAGGGCGTGTTCTTCCATGTGAGAAGGGAGGGAAGGTTGAAGAAGGGCCAGAAGGCCGAGGTTTTAAATATATTAATAAGATATTTGGAATATCCGCTCAGGGTATTAGCAGATTGCATGCCAGCCGAAAAAATGATGAGCGGGCGGAAACGGTGCATGCGACGTACCGCGCCGCAATGAAAAACGCCCCGCTGCGTGCTGCAGCGGGGCGTCGGTCCGGTGGAGTTGCGGGCTGCTACTTCAGCGCGGTCGTCGCGTTCGCCACCGCCAGCGCCGTCATGTTGACCACGCGCCGCACCGTCGACGAAGGCGTGAGCACGTGGGCCGAGCCCGAGGCGCCCAGCAGGATGGGGCCCACCGTGATGCCGTTGGCGCCCGTCATCTTGAGCACGTTGTAGAGGATGTGGGCGGAGTCCAGGTTCGGGCACACCAGCAGGTTGGCCTCGCCGGTGAGCGTGGTCTCGGGCAGCGCGACGCGGCGCACTTCTTCGGACAGCGCCGAGTCGCCGTGCATTTCGCCGTCGCATTCGATGTCGGGCGCCATCTGCGCGAACAGGTCGCGCGCCAGCCGCATCTTGCGCGCCGAGCCGCGGCTCGAGGTGCCGTAGTTCGAATGCGAAAGAAACGCCACCTTCGGCGGCAGTCCGAAGCGGCGCACTTCTTCTGCGGCCATCATCGCAATGCTGGCGAGCAGCTCGGCGCTCGGGTCCTCGTTCACATTGGTGTCGGTAATGAACACCGTGCGCTTTTCGAGGGTGAGCGCGTTCAGCGTGGCAAAGCCCGGTGCGCCGCGCTTCAGGCCGATGAGGTTGCGGATGTGCTCCAGGTGCACGTCGAAGCGTCCCACCAGCCCGCAGATCATGGCGTCGGCATCGCCCAGGTGCAGCATCAGCGCGGCAATGATGGTGTTGGAGCGGCGCACCATGGTCTTGGCGGCCTCGGGCGTTACGCCGCGGCGGCCCATGAGCTTGTGAAAGCTCTCCCAGTAGATGCGAAAGCGAGGGTCGTCCTCGGGGTCGACAATTTCCACGTCGGTGCCCACGCGGATGTGCAGGCCGGCCTTCTTGATGCGCGCCTCGATCACCGCCGGGCGGCCGACCAGAATGGGCTGCGCCAGGCCTTCGTCCACGGCCAGTTGCGCGGCGCGCAGCACGCGCTCGTCTTCGCCCTCGGCATAGGCCACGCGCTTGGCGGCGGCAATCTTGGCGGCGCTGAACACCGGGCGCATGAACATGCCGGTCTGGTAGACGAAGCGCGTCAGGTGCTGGCGGTAGGCGTCCATGTCCTCGATGGGCCGCGCGGCCACGCCCGATGCATGCGCCGCCTTGGCCACGGCCGGTGCAATGCGCAGGATGAGCCGCGAATCGAAGGGCTTGGGAATGATGTAGTCGGGCCCGAACGACAGCTCTTGGCCGGCATAGGCGGTGGCCACTTCTTCGCTGATGTCGGCCTTGGTGAGCTCGGCGATCTCGCGCACGCAGGCCAGCTTCATTTCTTCCGTGATCTTGCTGGCGCCGCAATCGAGCGCGCCGCGGAAGATGTACGGAAAGCACAGCACGTTGTTGACCTGGTTCGGGTAGTCCGAGCGGCCGGTGGCAATGATGCAGTCGGGCCGCACGGCCTTGGCAAGTTCGGGCCGGATCTCGGGCTCGGGGTTGGCCAGCGCCAGGATGATCGGCTGCGTGCCCATGGTCTTGACCATCTCGGCGCTCATCACGCCCGGGGCCGAGCAGCCGAGGAACACGTCGGCGTCCTTCACCACGTCGGCCAGGGTGCGGGCGCCGGTGTCTTTTTGCGCGTAGCGCGCCTTGGAGTCGTCGAAGCCGCCCGCGCGGCCCATGTAGATCAGGCCTTTCGAATCGCAGGCGTAGATGTTGGCGGGCTTGGCGCCCAGGCCCACCATCACGTCGAGGCAGGCAATGGCGGCCGCGCCGGCGCCCGAGACGGCAATCTTCACGTCTTCGATCTTCTTGCCGACCAGCTCGAGCCCGTTGATCAGCGCCGCGGCCGAGATGATGGCCGTGCCGTGCTGGTCGTCATGGAACACCGGAATGTTCATGCGCTCGCGCAGCTTCTTCTCGATGTAGAAGCACTCGGGCGCCTTGATGTCCTCGAGGTTGATGCCGCCCAGCGTGGGCTCCAGCGCCGCGATGATGTCGACCAGCTTGTCGGGGTCGGTCTCGGCCAGTTCGATGTCGAACACGTCGATGCCGGCGAATTTCTTGAACAGGCAGCCCTTGCCCTCCATGACCGGCTTGGCGGCCAGCGGGCCGATGTTGCCCAGGCCCAGCACCGCGGTGCCGTTGGTGACAACGCCCACCAGGTTGCCGCGCGCTGTGAAGTCGGCCGCCAGCGATGGGTCGGCCGCGATGTCGAGGCAGGGGTAGGCCACGCCGGGCGAATAGGCCAGCGACAGGTCGCGCTGGTTCAGCAGCGGCTTGGTCGGCGTGATGGAAATCTTGCCCTTGACGGGCGAGCGGTGGTATTCGCGCGCTGCATCGCGAAGAGCTTCTTCTGCGGGGGAGAGGGGTGCAGCCATGAAATGTCTCCTTGTTTCTGACGGGGAATGAGGCTACCGCAAAAGCATGGCTTGCTCCCAAAGGGGAAATGCCGAAAACGCCTGACCCCATAGCCTGCACGGAACCGAAGCGCCGGTTCGCTAAACTCCGAAAGTGTTAGCCAAGGTCAACCAGGGTTAAACAAGGCAATGCAGAGCCGTGCAGCCAAGGCCGCCGGCCATCGTCAATCAAGACACACAAAAGACAACGAAGAGGGGCAGCGCATGACACCCGGAGCTTTCACCACCACCGACCCCGACGTCGTGGTCATCGGCGGCGGGCCTTCGGGCTCCACCGTGGCGGCGCTGCTCGCGGACAAGGGGCACGACGTGGTGCTGATCGAGAAGGCGCAGCACCCGCGCTTTCACATCGGCGAATCGCTGCTCCCCATGAACATGCCGCTGTTCGACCGGCTGGGCGTGCGCACCGAGGTCGAGGCCATCGGCATCAAGAAGCACGGCGCCGAGTTTGTCTCGCCCTGGCACGACCATTCGAGCCACTTCGACTTCGGCGAGGCAATGGACAAGAGCTTTCCGTACGCCGTGCACGTGCGCCGCTCCGAGTTCGACGAACTGCTGTTTCGCCATGCCGGCAAGCTCGGTGCGCGCACCTTCGAAGGCCAGCGGGTGACCGGTGTCGATATGGACGCCGGCAAGGGCACGGCCGACAACCGCCCGCTGGTGAAGGTCAAGGCCGACGACGGCACCGAGACCCAGTGGCGCCCGCGCTTCGTCATCGATGCCAGTGGCCGCGACACGTTGCTGTCGAGCCAGTTCGACGCCAAGCAGCGCAACCGCAAGCATGCGAGCGCGGCGCTCTACGGCCACTTTGCCAACGCGGAGCGCCGTCCGGGCCGCTTCGAGGGCAACATCTCGCTCTTCTGGTTCGACCACGGCTGGTTCTGGTACATCCCGCTGAAGGACGGCACCGTGAGCGTCGGCGCCGTGGCCTCGCCTGCGTATTTCAAGGGCCGCCAGGGCAAGTCGCTCGAAGACTTCCTGATGGAAACCATCGCGCTTGCGCCCAAGCTGGCCGCGCGCCTGAAGAACGCCACGCTGATGGAAGGCGCCACCGCCACCGGCAACTACGCCTACGACTCCAAGTTCTGCCGCGGCGACCGCTTCATGATGGTGGGCGATGCGTATGCCTTCGTCGACCCGATGTTTTCTTCGGGCGTGTACCTGGCGATGAACAGCGGCTTCGAGGCTGCCAAGGCGGCCGACCTGTGGCTCAGGGGTGAGGCGAAGGAGGCTGAAAAGGCCTTCCGCCACTACGAGAAGGTGATGAAGCGCGGACCGAAGATGTTCTCGTGGTTCATCTACCGCATCACGTCGCCGGCCATTCGCCGGCTGTTCATGGCGCCGCGCAACATCTGGCGCATGCAGGAGGCGCTCTTGTCTATATTGGCGGGCGACCTGTTCCGCGACACGCCCATCGGCCCGCGTTTCTGGGGCTTCAAGGTCACGTATTACGCCTCGTGCATCGGCATCCTGCCGCAGGCCGTGAAGACCTGGGCATGGCGCCGGCGCAACCTCAAGGAATCCCTAGAGGCTGCAAAGACCTGAGCCGCAGGCTCAGTCCGGCGTAACGGTGTGCTGCGCGAGCGCTTCGAGAGCGCGCACCAGCGCCGAATGGTCCTGCTGGCCGTGGCCGAGGGCCGCGCAGGCGTTCATCAGCTGCGCCGCGCCCGCCGTCTGCGGCAGGGCCACACCCAGCGCCCGCGCACTCTGCAGCGCCAGGTTCAGGTCCTTCTGGTGCAGCGAGATGCGGAAGCCCGGCGCAAAGGTGCGCTTGATCATGCGTTCGCCATGCACTTCGAGAATGCGCGAGCTGGCAAAGCCGCCCATCAGCGCCTGTCGCACCTTGGCCGGATCGGCACCTGCCTTGGACGCGAACAGCAGCGCCTCGCCCACCGCCGCGATGTTCAGCGCCACGATGATCTGGTTGGCCACCTTGCAGACCTGGCCGTCGCCCACGTTGCCGACCAGCGTGACGTTCTTGCCCATCTTCTCGAGCAGTGGCCGTACCTGGCCGAAGGTGCCTTCGTCGCCGCCGCACATGATGGTGAGGCTCGCGGCCTTGGCGCCCACTTCGCCGCCCGAAACCGGCGCGTCGATGTAGCCGCAGCCCAGCGCGATGATGCGCTTGGCAAAAGCCTTGGTGGCAATCGGATCGATGGAGCTGCAGTCGACCACGATCTTGCCGCGCGAATCCTTCAGGCCTTCGGCCACGCCCTGCGTGCCCGGCTCGCCGAACAGCACCTTCTCCACGTCGGGCGTGTCGGGCACCATGATGAAGATCACGTCGGCTTGGCGCGCCACTTCGGCCGCCGAGGCGCAGATGGTCGCCTTCGAGATGAAAGGCTCGGGCGTGTTGCCCTGGGTGTTCACGAACAGCTGGTAGCCCGCGTCGAGCAGATGGCCCGCCATGGGCGCGCCCATGATGCCGAGGCCGATGAATCCGATTTTTTGAGATTGCGACATGTCTTCAGTTTCCTTGGATGCTGTTGTCTGGGTTCACTTCTGCTGGGTCAGGGCCTGCCGCCATCCGAGGCCGTCGACGGTGTCGCTGCGCGGCTTGTATTCGCAGCCGATCCAGCCGTCGTAGCCGATCGAGTCGATGTGCCTGAAGAGCCACGGGTAGTTGATTTCGCCCGTGCCCGGTTCGCCGCGCCCGGGGTTGTCGGCCAACTGGATGTGGCCGATGCGCGCGAGATTCTTCGACAGCGTGTTGCCGAGCTCGCCTTCCATGCGCTGCGCGTGATAGATGTCGTATTGCACCCGAAGGTTGGAAGAGCCCACCTCGTCGATCAGCGCCAGCGCCTGGTCGGTGCGCGTGAGAAAGAAGCCGGGAATGTCGAAGGTGTTGATCGGCTCGATCAGGAGCCGGAGACCTGCCGCCTCGAGCTCGCCGGCGGCAAGGCGCAGGTTCTCGACCACGGTCTTGTGCGCGGCCTCGGTGCTTACGCCGACCGGCACCTTGCCGACCAGGCAGTTGAGCTGCGGGCAGCCCAGGGCCGTGGCGTAGTCGATGGCCATGGCAATGCCTTCGCGGAATTCGCCGGTGCGGTCGGGGTGGCAGGCGATGCCGCGCTCGCCCTTGTCCCAGTCGCCGGCCGGCAGGTTGTGCAGTACCTGCTGCAAACCGTTGGCGCGCAGCGCGGCAGTGAGCTCCTTCTTTTCGAAGGGGTAGGGAAACAGGTATTCCACCGCCTCGAAGCCCGCCTTGGCGGCGGCCTCGAAGCGCTGCATGAACGGCAGCTCGGTAAAGAGCATCGTGAGGTTGGCTGCAAACTTTGGCATGGCGTGTGTCTCCTCGTTCAGTCCAGCATCTCGGCCGCAACGGCGGTCGGTGCATCGGCCGGGTGTTCGGCCAGAGGCTCGAACTCGGTGATGTTGTCGATCTCGGTGCCCATCGCGATGTTGGTCACGCGCTCGAGCATCACTTCGATGACGACCGGCACGCTGAACTCGGCCATCAGCGCTTCGGCGCGCTGGATGGCCGGTGCGATCTCTTCCTGCTTGTTCACGCGGATCGCCTTGCAGCCCAGGCCTTCGACAACCTTGAGGTGGTCCACGCCGTAGCTGCTCTCGATGCCCGCATCGGGCCCTGCGTTGATGTTGTCGAACGCGAGCTGCACGCAGTAGTCCATCTCGAAGCCGCGCTGTGCCTGGCGGATCAAACCGAGGTACGAGTTGTTGACCACGATGTGGATGTAAGGCAGCTTGAACTGCGCACCCACTGCCAACTCTTCGATCATGAACTGGAAGTCGTAGTCGCCCGAGAGCGCAACGATCTTGCGCGAGGGGTCGGCGGCGCGCACGCCCAGTGCGGCGGGAATGGTCCAGCCCAGCGGGCCGGCCTGGCCGCAGTTGATCCAGTGGCGCGGGTTGTACACATGCAAAAACTGCGCAGCCGCAATCTGCGAGAGCCCGATGGTGCTCACGTAGCAGGTATCGTTGCTGAAGTTGTTGTTCATGCACTGGTACACGCGTTGCGGCTTCATCGGCACGTCGTCGAAGTTGGTCTTGCGCAGCATGGTCTTCTTGCGCTCGATGCACGATTTGGCCCACTCGCGGCGGTCGCGCAGCTTGCCGGCGGCCTTCATCTCCTCGGCCACGGCCACGAACTGCTCGAGCGCGGCCTTGGCGTCCGACACGATGCCGAAGTCGGGCGTGAACACGCGGCCGATCTGCGTGGGTTCGATGTCCACGTGCACGAATTTGCGGCCCTTGGTGTACACATCGACCGAACCCGTGTGGCGGTTGGCCCAGCGGTTTCCAATGCCCAGCACGAAGTCGCTCGCCAGCATGGTCGCGTTGCCGTAGCGGTGGCTGGTCTGCAGGCCGCACATGCCGGCCATCAGCGGATGGTCGTCGGGAATCGCGCCCCATCCCATCAAGGTGGGAATCACCGGCACGCCGGTGATCTCGGCAAAGCGCACGAGCAGGTCGGACGCATCGGCGTTGATGATGCCCCCGCCAGCCACGATCAGCGGGCGCTCGGCCGCCTGGAGCATGCCGATGGCCTTCTCGATCTGGGCGCGCGTGGCAGCGGGCTTGTAGGGAGTGAGCGGCTGGTAGGCGTCGATGTCGAATTCAATCTCGGCCATCTGCACGTCGAAGGGCAGGTCGACCAGCACCGGGCCGGGGCGCCCCGAGCGCATGAGGTGAAAGGCCTGCTGGAACACTTGCGGCACCTGGCCCGGCTCGCGCACGGTCACGGACCACTTGGTGACCGGCTTGGAGATCGACTCGATGTCGACCGCCTGGAAGTCTTCCTTGTAGAGCCGTGCGCGCGGCGCCTGGCCCGTGATGCAGAGGATGGGAATCGAATCGGCCCAGGCCGAATACAGGCCCGTGATCATGTCGGTGCCCGCGGGCCCCGAGGTGCCGATGCACACGCCGATGTTGCCGGCCACGGCGCGGGTGTAGCCCTCGGCCATGTGCGAGGCACCCTCGACGTGGCGCGCGAGGATGTGAGAAATGCTGCCGCGTTGGCGCAGCGCCGAATACATCGGGTTGATGGCCGCGCCGGGCACGCCGAAGGCCTGCGTTACGCCTTCTTTTTCCATTACCAGTACGGCGGCCTGGACCGCTTTCATCTTTGCCATGGGACTGTCTCCTTGAGTGGAGCCCACTGTAGAAAGCACAGGCCATTCGAAGAAGACGGCTGCGGACCATAAAGCCTATTCCAGATTGGAATAAGTGATTACGATGCCGACCATGGACAGATTGTTGGCAATGGAAATGTTCGTGCGCGTGGTCGAGACCGGCAGCTTCTCGAAAGCGGCGCTCGAGTTCCACACCACGCAGCCCACCGTCACCAAGCAGGTCGCGGCCACCGAGGCGCGGCTGAAGGTGCGGCTGCTCAACCGCAACACGCGCGGCGTGAGCCTGACCGAACCCGGCGCGCTGTACTACGAGAAGTGCAAGAACATCGTGCGAGAGGCCGAGGAGGCCGAAAGCATCGTGCAACTGCGGCAGAACCAGGCCCAGGGCCTCTTGCGCGTGGGAACCTCGGTGGCGTTCGGACGGCGGGTGGTGGTGCCGCTGGCGCTCGAGTACATGCGCCGGCATCCGCAGGTGCAGCTCGACCTGAGCTTCGAGGACCGCTATGTCGACCTGATTGCACAGGGCATCGACGTGGCCATCCGCATGGGCAAGCTGGCCGATTCGTCGCTGGGGGCACGCTACCTGGGCACCAACCCCTGGGCCATGGTAGCGGCGCCGGGCTACCTGAAGAAGCACGGCACGCCCAAGCGCGCGCAAGACCTGAGCGCGCACGTGGCGCTCATCTACAGCAGCGTGGTGGGCGACGAGTTCTGGCGCATGCACACGCCCAAGGGCGATCCGGTGACGGTGCCGGTCTCCGGGCGCTTTCGTTCGAACAACCTTTCCGCGGTGCTGGCCGCGGCGCGCGACGGCTTGGGCATTGCGCTCATGCCGCGCTACGTGGCGAGCGAATCGCTGGCCTCGGGCAAGGTGCTCGAAGTGCTTGGCGACCATAAGCTGCCCGAGCAGGAAATCCACGCCGTCTTTCCCTCGCCCAAGCTGGTGCCGGGCAAGGTGTCGGGCTTCGTGGCCTTTCTGCAGGGGCGGTTTGCCGAAGGGTGGTGGGGCGGCTGACTGCGCCCACCATCTTCTTCTTCAGGCCGGCACGAAGGCGCCGTGCAGGCCCAGAGGCAGCGTGTAGGGCAGCGTGGCCTGCGCCACCGGGCCGGCCGACAGCCTGTCGGCCGCAAAGCACGAGAGCAGCGTTTTCTGCTGCTCGAAGTCGAGCACGGTGCCCAGTACCCAGCCGGGCTTGGCCCCGTCGGGCACGAAGATGTGCTCTTCGACGATGGCCTGCCTGCCGTAGGCGTAGCGCTGGCTGCGGCCGGTCTCGACATTGGTGCGCGCCACCGCGGCAAAGCCGGGGCGGTCTGCCATGCCCTGTGTTGCATGGATCAGGTGGCGGTGGCGCAGGCCGACGCGGCGCGGATCGATGCGCGGAAACTCGGCGTCGAGCGCCAGCGCGTTCTGACTGGCGCGCCCGGTGCGCAGGTTCAGCGTGGCGACTGTCAGGTGCGGATCGGCTCGCTTCACCCATCGCCCGCGCATCACTTCGCGGTTGGTGGTGAACACGGGGTCGGGGTTGTCCGAGCGCATGTAGTCGATGTGGATCAGCGTGCCGCCGGGCGTGTCTTCTTCCCAGGCGTTGCCCACGTGAAAGAGAAAACCGGCCGGCAGCGTCAGCAGCTGGCGGCGGTCCCAGTCTTTCTTGTCGACCACCAGCACGCGCATTTCGAGTTCGGGCCGCCAGACATGCGCATCGAGAAAGCTCGCACCGGCTTCCTTGCGTTTGCCGTCGTACACCAGCGGCGGCATCAGAAAGACCAGGTGCCGTTCGGTCACCGCAAAGTCGTGAATCATCGGCAGGTCGGCCACCGGCGTGGCGCTTGCGCGGCGCAGCGCGCCGTCGGGCGCAATCTCGTAGAGCGCGAGCATGCTCTGGCCGGCGCTTACGCCGAAGTTCCACACGGTGCCGTCCGGATCGACCCTGGGGTGGGCCGAAAAGGGCATGCCCGCGAGATCGGGGCGCCAGGTTTTCACGCCCAGCGTTTCGAGCGTGCGCGCGTCCAGCCGCGTGGCCGAACCGCCTTCCCACAGCGCCAGCAGCTCGCCTTGCATCGGCAGCACGTTGATGTTGGCCACGTTGATGCTGTCCGGCGAGCTTGGCGGTTCGGCGCCCGGCGGCATGGT
The DNA here is from genome assembly GCF_037204085.1 of Variovorax sp. CCNWLW235. Classification (NCBI taxonomy): domain Bacteria; kingdom Pseudomonadati; phylum Pseudomonadota; class Betaproteobacteria; order Burkholderiales; family Comamonadaceae; genus Variovorax; species Variovorax sp. CCNWLW235. The sequence goes on from NZ_JBBCBW010000021.1 coordinate 21,211, forward strand.
GCCGAAGCCTTCGGCCAGGCGGCGGCCGGCCCGCAGTTCGGCGGCGCGCTTGGGCGTGGCGACATAGCGGCCCTGGTGCCGCACGTCGGCCCCGTCGATCACGAAGCGGTGCACCATGCCGTCGCCGTCGAACCAGTGGCGGTAGCGCTGGCCGCCAAGGTCGTGCCCTGCGGGGCCGTTGCGAAACAGCGTGCCGGTAACGGCATCGGGAAAGCGGCCGTGCACCTTGGCGCGCGTGAGCGGCAGGTCGCCGGCCGGCGTGGCGAAGCCGGATTTCCACGGCGTGCCGGCGGCTTCGAATTCAGCCTGCCAGGCGTCCGGGCCGCTAGCGGCGCGGGCAAGCGTGGGCAGCAGGGGCAGGGCGCCGGCTGTGGCCAAGAGGCGCAGGAGTTCGCGTCGTTCCATGATGTGAACCTCAGCGCAGGTGAATGACGGTCTGCACGTCGGCTTCGACATTGAGCGCGGCGGCTTCGAAGTCGGGCGCGCCGCGGTTGCCCTTGGCGTCGTTCGAGAAGCCGTAGCGCTCGATGGGCATGCCCACGGGGTTGGTGTCGAGCTTGCCGTTGCCGTTCTCGTCGGCGAACACCCGCAGCGCATAGCGGCCGGGCGCCAGCCCGGTGAACCGGAGCTGGGCCGCGCCGCCGCGCAGCGGTGTGGTCTGCGCGGCGAGCGACTTGCTGCCGGAAAAGCCCGCGGCGCTGTCGTACAGCGCCACGTAGAGAGTGGCTTCGGCGGCAGGCCCGTCGGCCACGCTCAGGCTCAGGTCGGCGGCAAGCGCGCCCAGCGGCGCAAGAAGTGCGGCGGCGCACAAGGCGTGCGCGCCGCGCCGGTGCGAAAGGGCAAGAAAGTGCATGGGAGACCTCGTCTAGGAAGTTGGAGGTCCCGACGATCCCGCAGGCGCCGTGCGCTGCCCAGCGTCATGCGACGAAATGCGGCAGCGCCCGCGCCAGATGCACGCGGCAGGCGCAAGGCGCGCCCGCTTCGGCCGCTCCAGGCTGGCGGCGGTGCAGCGGCGTTCAGTTGCTCTTGTGGTCGTCGCCCGTGTTGGCGGAACCCGCGGCGGGCGGGTTCTCCCACTGGCCCGATTCGATGAACAGGCTCCACGCCGCCATGAAGAGCGCGGCAATCACCGGGCCCACCACGAAGCCGTTGATGCCGAAGATCGCCATGCCGCCGATGGTCGACATCAGCACGATGTAGTCGGGCATCTGTGTGTCCTTGCCCACCAGCACTGGCCGAAGGATGTTGTCGACCAGCCCGATCACGAACACGCCTACGAAGATCAGGATGCCGCCCTGCCAGAAGTGGCCCGTGGCAAGGAAGTAGATGGCCACCGGCCCCCAGATGAGCGCCGCGCCCACGGCCGGCAGCAGCGAGAGAAACGCCATCAGCACCGCCCACAGCAGCGCGCCCTGCACGCCCAGCATCCAGAACGCCAGCCCGCCGATGGCGCCTTGCGCTATGGCCACCGCCACGTTGCCCTTCACGGTGGCGCGGATCACGGTGGTGAACTTGTTGAGCAGGTAGTGCGTGTGCGGCTTGGCAAGGGGTACTGCTTCGCGCATGGTCTTGGAAAGCGCCGAGCCGTCGCGCACCAGGAAGTACAGCAGGTACAGCATCACGAAGAAGCTGATGAGGAAGTCGAAGGTGTTCTGGCCGATGGTGAGCGCCTGGCCGGCGATGAGCTGGCTGCCCTGCGCCGCGCCGGCGGAGATACGTTCCTGCCACGCTTCCATGTCGCCCAGGTTGAAGCGGTCGAAGATGCTCATCAGCCATTGCGGCATGGCGTTGAGGATCTGCTGGAAGTAGGCCGCGAAGTTGATCTGCCCCGAGCGGATGCTCTGCGTGACCTGCACGATCTCCTGCACCAGCGACACCCCGACCATGGCCAGCGGAAGAATCACGATGAACAGGCAGATGACCAGAGTCGACAGTGCCGCGACGTTGCGCTTGCCCGGCATTTTCTTGAGCAGCCACTTGTAGAGAGGCGTGAACAGGATGGCCAGCGCCACCCCCCACAGCACCGCGCCGAAGAAGGGCACCAGCACCCAGAGGAAGGCGACCGTGACGATGGCAAGCAGGGCGAGGAATACGCCGCGCTGGAGTTGGGGTGAGTTCATATGTGACTCGGACTGTAGCCGAGCCTGAACGCACGTTTATGTCGGTCGAAATGCCTAGTCGGCTAGCGCCTTGCGCGCGGCAGCGCCACCGGCGACAGGGTGGCGCGCAGGCGGGCCGGCGCGTCGGGGCCGGCGGTGGTGTCTACCTCGAGCGAACGCTCGACATTGCCGATGTGGTCGATCATCAGCTTGCGCGCCGTGGCGGTGTCGCCGGCCTCCAGCGCGGCGACGATGGCGCCGTGCTCCGCGCAGGACTGCCCGGCCTCATGCTTCGACTGGTAGAGCGTGGCAGCCAGCGTGGTGCGGGCCGTGAGGTCGCGCAGCACGTCGACCAGCAGCTGGTGCCCCATCTGCTCGGCCAGGCACACGTGAAAGTCGGCCAGCAGGAAGGCGCGCGTGGCGGCATCGGCCCCCTCGATGGCGCGCCGCTCGTCGGCAATGTGGTCGCGCAGCTTGCGTATGGCCTTTTGCAGCGGCCGGCCCTCGCTTTCGGCCAGGATGCCCGCCTCCACGATGCGGCGCGCCGAAAAAGCGTCGCGCGCTTCCTCGGCCGAGGGCTCCACCACATACCAGCCGCGGCGCGACTGCACCTCGACGAAGCCGCGCGCCTGCAGCTGCATGAGCGCCTCGCGCACCATGGTCCGGCTGACCGCGAAGTTCTCGGCCAGCGCCTGCTCGCCGAGCCGCTCGCCCGGCGCGAGCTTCTGCGCCAGGATGGCCTCGACCACCCGCTCGGCAATGGAGGTGGGATTGACGTTGTCGGCAGCCATCGGTTTCAGCGGCTGCCGGCGCCCGCGCCAAGCGGTACCACCGGCAGTTCAGGTTCGGCCAGCGGTTCGTCGTCGGGGGCGTAGGTGCCGTTGAGCACGGCGTGGGCCCGCTCGCGGTCGATGTCGCCCTCCCAGGCTGCCACGGCCACGGTGGCCACGCAGTTGCCGATCAGGTTGCCCAGCGCGCGGGCAATGCCCATGAACCAGTCGACCGAAAGCACCAGCACCAGCCCGATGGCCGGGATGGCCGGAATCGCGTGCAGCGTGGCGGCCAGCACCACGATGGCCGAGCCCGGCACGCCGTGCGCGCCCTTCGAAGTGACCAGCGCAATCGCCAGGATGGTCAGCAGGTCGGCCATCGAGATCGGCGTGTTGGTGGCTTGTGCAATGAACACCGCAGCCAGCGTGATGTAGATCGAAAACGCGTCCAGGTTGAACGAGTAGCCCGTGGGAATCACCAGGCCCACGGTCGAATCGCGAATGCCCATGCGGCGCAGCTTGGCCATGATTTGCGGCAGCACGCTGTCCGACGAGGTGGTGGCGAACACGATGGCGAGCTCTTCGCGCAGGTAGCGCAGCAGCTTGAAGAGGCTGAACCCCGACATGCGCATCACCAGCCCGAGCACCACGAAAACGAACACCAGCACCGCGCCGTAGAAGAGGGCGACCAGCATGCCCAGCTGCTTGAGCGAGCCGATGCCGTATTTGCCCACGGTGAAGGCAATGGCGCCCAGCACGCCGAGCGGCGCCAGCTTGATGATGATGCCCATGATCTTGAACAGCACCAGCGACAGCGAGTCCACCACCGCGCTCACCGGCTTGCCGCGCTCGCCCAGCAAAGACAGCGCGCAGCCGAACAGCACCGCGAACAGCAGCACCTGCAGCACGTCGCCCGTGGCAAAGGCGTTGACCACCGTGGTGGGAATCAGCTTCATCAGAAACTCGACCGTGCCGCCGCTGGTGAGCTTGTCGGCGTTCGAGGCATAGGCGCTCATGGCGGCGGCGTCGAGCTTGCCCGGGTCCACGTTCATACCCACACCCGGCTCGAACACAAAGGCCAGCACCAGCCCCATGGCCAGCGCAATGGTGGTCAGCACCTCGAAGTAGATTAGCGCCTTCACGCCGACCCGCCCCACGCGCTTCAGGTCGCCCGCGCCGGCAATGCCGTGCACCACCACGCAGAACACCAGCACCGGGATGATCATCTTGATCAGCTTGATGAAGCCGTCGCCAAGCGGCTTGAGCTTGACGGCGAACTCCGGCACGAAGAGGCCGGCCAGCACGCCGAGCACCAGCGCGACGACGACCTGGCCGAAGAGGGATTTGACGAAGCGGGGCATGGAGGAACCTTCCATTGGGTTGAATGCAAGATTGGGGAAATCTTGTATGCAAGCAATGTAGGCAAGAATGCGCCGCAGTGCAGCAGGGTATTCCCGGGCCCGGAGGTTCAGGGCTTCGGTATCAGCGGTGAAGAGGGCACTGACGGCGGCGGGCGCTGCGGGTAGACCGAAGTGCCGAAGGTATTGCCCATGCGATGGCCGGTTGCCGCGCGGTTGAACAGGCCAAGCTGGTTCGAAGGGCGCTGGGTGATGGCTTCGGACGCCATGCCCGGCGGTGCGTCGCCGGCCGTGCGTGCCGGGGCTGCGGGACGCAGCTTCTGTGTGAGGCAGGCATAGGAAGGGGTGCGTTCGCCGTTGACCGTCACTTCGACGCAACTGTCTGCGCCGGCATTCTCTACCGGCGATGCCGCCTGCACCGGTGCCTGCGCCGCCGCGTTATCGCAAACGACGCACACCGCGAGCACCGCAACACCGTATAAAAAGTTCACGCGCATCTGCTCGCCTCCATCGCCGGGAACCCGGCAGTCTAGGCCGCATGCAAGTCAGGTGAAAGACGGCCGCCGCCGCATGCCGAGGCGGCCGCGTGCAAGCCGCGGCGTGCAAACCAAACGTCACAGTTCGGTCATGCGCGCCGGATAGGCTCGTTCGCATGCTTCCCAAGGCCGCAAGGCGGACGGCCGAATCTTCCAAGACTTCCTCGCTGCTGATTTCCGCCAAATGACACGTACTTCCGCACCGGGCGGTGCCCTGACACTGTCCTGGTGCCTTGTCATGGCGCTGATGATGGGCGCGCGGCTCGCTGCCGCGCAGGCAGATCAAGGCGCCGCCGCGATGCGGTTCGACCTGCCGGCCCAGCCGCTGGAAATTTCCCTTTCCGTCTTCGGCCGCATCACCGGGCATTCGGTGCTCGTTGCCAGCAGTCTCACGGCCGGTCGCGAGGCTGCCGCGGTGCACGGCGACTTCACACCTCGCGAGGCATTGCAGCAAATGCTCGCCGGCACGGGCCTGGTGGCGCGCTACACCGGCGCCGACGCCTTCACGCTGGTAGCCGTTCCGGCCGCACTGCCGGCAGGCGATCAGGCACCGAAGGCCGAAGGCGCCTTCACCGAAGCAGCCCGCGCCCACGACGGCTATGCGGCGGTGCTGCAGGCCTCGATCACACGCGTGCTCTGCATCGCGCAGCCCGACGCTTTCGGCCGCTATCGCCTCGGCATCCAGCTGTGGATCGACCCTGTCGGCGATGTGAGCGACGCCCGCGTGCTCCAGGGGAGCGGCCTGGCGCCGCGCGATGCGGCCGTGCTCGCGAGCTTGCGCGCCATGGCATTGGATGCACCGCCGCCGCCAGGCATGGCGCAGCCCATCACCATTCTCCTGACGCCGCGCGCCGATCCCGCGCGCGACTGCCGCCGCTACCGCGCTGCGGGCGCCGGCTGAGGGCAGGCCTCGAACATGCCCGATTCGATCAAGACCGCCCTGCGTGCGCTGTTTCTCGCGCGTTATGCGCAGTTCAGGAAGCACCTGCAGATCCGGCTCGGCTCGGAAGACCTGGCCAACGACGCGCTGCAGGAGGCCTACCTGCGCGTGGAAAGCACCAACGTGCGCAGCGCGGTGCGCTATCCGTCTGCCTATCTGTTCCGCATTGCGCTCAACGTGGCGGAAGACCAGCGCAAGAGCAATTCGCGGCTGCTGAGCGTGGGCGAGGTCGAGGCGCTCTACGACATGGCCGACGAGATGGCCGACCCGGCACGCGGCGCCGAGGCCCGCAATGAGTTGGAGGCGCTGGAGCGTGCGCTGGCCGAGCTGCCGCGCCGCCGCCGCGCCATTGTGCTGGCCGCGCGCGTGGACGAGATGCCGCACAAGGACATTGCCGCGCGCTACGGCGTGTCGGCGCGCACGGTCGAGAAAGAACTGCGCGCCGGCCTGGAGCATTGCTGCGAGCGGCTGGGAAGAGATTTTGTCCAGCGCTTCGGTCCCGGTGCCGGAAAACAGTCTAAGCGTGATGGCAGCTGAACAACCCGAAAAATCCGCCGAGGCCGAGGACATGATCACCTTGCAACGCGAAGCGCAGGCCTGGGTCGTGCGGCTCGGATCGCACCAGGTGACGGAAGAGGACGCTCGCGCTTTTCGCCTCTGGTGCGCGCAGAGCCGCGCGCATGCAAGCGCCTTCGCCCAGGCGCGCGAAGTCTGGAAAGCCATGGCGCCGGCCGCGCTGCGCGTGCGCCGGCAGGAACAGCGCGGCGCCGGCGGGCGCACGCCGGTCGCGGGTCGCCGCGCACTGCTCGGCGGGGCCGTGGCGGCTTCGGTCACTTATCTTGCGGTGTCGCCGCCCCTCGGGCTGTGGGCTCCGGCTGCGGAATGGGGCGCCGACTATCGCACCGGCACTGGCGAGCAGCGCGAGGTGGCCATGGCCGATGGCGCGGTGCTGCAGATGAATACGCAGACGCGCGTCAACCTGCAGCCCGCAACCGGCGGCGAAGGCATCGAATTGCTGGCGGGCGAGGCCGAGGTCCTGACCGGCGGCTCATCGGTGGCGCGCGTCACGGTGTCTGCCGCGGGTGGCACCGTGTCTGCTGTGCGGGCGCGGTTCAATATTCGCAACCTCGACGGCGAGGTGTGCGTCACCTGCCTTGCGGGCCAGGTCGACGTAATTCGAGGTGAGCGCCAGGTGCGGCTCGACGAAGGCCGGCAATTGCGCTACGGCGCTGCGGGGTTGGGGTTGTCCGCACCGGTGGACACGGGGCCCGTCAGTGCATGGCGGCGCCGGCAGCTGGTGTTCAACGAAGTGCCGCTGGCCGACGTGGTGGCCGAGGTCAACCGCTACCGGCGTGGCCGGCTGGTGCTTACCAGCGAGGCCCTGGGCCGCAGCAGGGTGCAGGCCAGCTTCTCGATCGACCGGCTCGACGACGTGGCCTTCCTGGTGCGCGACGTGTATGGCGCAGAGCTCACGCAGCTGCCGGGCGGCATTGTGCTGCTGGGCCTGGCAAAGGCATGAGCCCGGCTCGGCTTGTATGAAGATTTCGTGACATGGTGCAGTCGCGGTGGGGCTTCGCTGTCATAGCTCGGTAGACCACGGGCCGTCCGACTTGCGGGCGAGCTTCGTGGCAGCGATCGAGCAATGAAGCAACACGAACCCATGGAAGTCCGCATGCAACGCAGCAGCACGGTGTCCCGGCGCAACACGAATCCGTCTTTCTCCTTTCCGAAGGCCCGGCTCACGCCACTGGTGCATGCCATCGTGCTGATGCTGTCCGCCGGCGCCACGGCCACCGGGGCGCATGCGCAGCAAGCCTTCAGCGGCGCGTGGATGGCGCAGAAGAACATGGCGCAGAACGCCGTCATTGCCACCGGCCGGCTGCCCAACGGCATGCCCGCATCGGCGCTGACCAGCCCGCAGGCGCAGCAGCAGCGCGCAAACGAGCAACTGCAGCGCTCCATCGGCAACCTGAACCTTGCGGCACGCAACATTGCGGCGCAGCAGGCCGCGCAGGAAGCCGCGCGGCGCACGGCGCTCGCGAGCGGGCAGAGCGTGCCGGACGGCCTGGCAGAGGGCGGCCTGCAGGTCGACACCGCGAGCCTCACGGCGGGCTGGGCGAATGCGAATGCGCCGGTGCAGACACACGCCGACGGCCGCACGCAGGTCACGGTCACGCAGACCGGCGAGCGCGCAATCCTGAACTGGGAAACCTTCAACGTCGGGCGCAACACCACGCTCCGGTTCGAGCAGCAGCCGAGCTGGGCGGTGCTCAACCGCGTCAACGACCCGAAGGCACGTCCCTCGCAGATCCAGGGGCAGATCCAGGCAGACGGCACGGTGATGGTCGTCAACCGCAACGGCATCGTGTTCAGCGGCAGCAGCCAGGTGAACACACGCAACCTGCTGGCCTCGGCCGTGGGCATGACGGATGCGCAGTTCAATCGCGGCATCTACAGCCAGGCGCTTGGCACGGGCCATGTGCCCACGCTGGCCAATGACCTGGTGGTGACTGCTACAGACTCGTCGAACGGCAATGCCACCGCCGACGTGATCGTCGAGGCGGGCGCGCGCATCGAGACGCGCAAGCCGCAATCCGTGACCGAGGGTGGCGGCTACGTGTTGCTCGCAGGGCGCGAGGCACACAACCGGGGCACCATCGTCACGCCGGGCGGCCAGACCACGCTGGCGGCGGGCGACAGCTTCGTGATCCGCAAGGGGTTGGGCACCGACGGCAACCTGCAGTCGAGCACGCGCGGCAACGAAGTGATCGTGGCGCGCAACGAGGGCAGCAGCGCCGGCCGTGTTTCGAACACGGGCCTCATCCAGGCGCTGACCGGCGACATCACCCTGACCGGGCACACGGTCGAGCAAGCGGGCGTGCTGGTGTCGAGCACCAGTGTGAACACGCGCGGTACGCTGCACCTGAGCGCGGCCGGCGATGCGGATGCGCGCGTCACGCTGGCGCCCGGCAGCGTCAGCGCGGTGCTGCTCGACGAGAGCAACGCCACCGCACTCGACGTGCAGCGCGACACGCTCGTGAAGGAGTCGGTCGTCCTTTCGGACGGCGCCTACAACCGGCGCGACCAGTCGCTGGTGCAGATTGCCTCCAGCGGCAACGTCGCGTTCGACGCCGACTCGATGACGCTGGCAACCGGCGGGCAGGTCAATGTGAATGCGGCGCGCCGCATCCAGCTGGCCGAGCGCGCAGCCATCGACGTCGCGGGCGCGGTGGGCGTGCGCGTGGCCATGGCGTCGAACAACGTCGAGGTCAATGTCCAAGGCAACGAGCAGCGCGATGCACCGGGCAACCGCGACAGCAAGAACCTCAACAATGCCAATCTCTGGATCGACCGCCGCTACCTGGTGCGCGTGCCCGCCGGCACCAACGGCTATGCCACCGACCGCTGGTACACGGGCGGCGGACTGCTCGAGGTCAGCGGCTACCTGAACACCGGCGGCCATGGCATCGGCGAGTGGGCGGCCTCGGGCGGTACCGTGGCCTTCGGCGGCGGCGAACTCGTGGCGCGCGCCGGCTCGGCCATCAACGTCTCGGGCGGCTCGCTCGATGTGCAGACCGGCATGCTCAAGCAGAGCTGGCTCAAGGGCAGGGACGGCCGGCTCTACAACCTGTCGAGCGCGCCCGGCGACATGCTCTACGACGGCGTGTACCGCGGCTTCGAGAGCCCGCACGAGCGCTGGGGCAAGAACACCACCGAGTTCTTCTACAACCCGCTGATCGCCCCGCGAGAGCGGCTCGAGAACGGCTACACCGTGGGCCGCGACGCGGGCCGAGTGATCGTCGGCACGCAGTCGGCGGTGCTCGAAGGGCATATCGAGGCCACGGTGTTCCAGGGCAACCGCCAGCGCAACGCGCCGGATGCGGGGCTCGACGGCTACCGGCAGTCCCAGGCGGCGGCGCCGCGCGCGGGCCAGCTCGTCATCGGCCAGGTGCAGCCGGCACTCGATGGCGCCACCGGCACGCTGCGCGACAGCCCGCAGGCGGTGGCCGAGCGCATCGACATCGGCGCGGTGCAGCGCATTGCGCACGGCCTGCAGCTCGACGGCGCGCTGCCCGCCGAGCTCGAAGGGAAGATCGGTATCGATGCGGACTGGCTCAACGGCTTGCGCCTGGGCGGCTTCAGGGCCTATGCGCAGGGCAGCATCAACGTCGACGCCGATTTGGCCGTGGGCCACGGCGGCAGCATCGCGCTGCATGCGACGCAGGTCGACGTCGACGCAAACCTGTCTGCGCGCGGCGGCAGCATTGCACTGGGCAACATGGTCGGCCGCCTGCAGGCCGGCAGCACCACCAACTGGATCGACCAGCCCGTTGCCGCAACGCCGCCCGAAGGCTACACGCCGGGCGTGACGGTGGCCCGAGGCGTCACGCTCGACACGCGCGGCCTGTGGACCAACCTGCGCACCGATCCGACGGACATCGGTGGCCTGCCGTACATGAACGGCGGCAGCGTTTCGATTGCCAGCACCGGCGACGTGCGGCTGCACGCCGGCTCGGTGATCGACACCTCCTCGGGCGCTGCCCTGATGGCGGACGCTTCGATGCAGGGCGGCCGCGGCGGCGACATCACGCTGCGCTCAAACCAGTACGACAGCACCGGTCGCGGCGCGGGCGCGCTGCTGCTCGACGGCGAGCTGCGCGGCCACGGCGTGAAGGGCGGCGGAACGCTGACGGTCGACACCGGCATCGGCATTGCGATCGGCGGCGGCCTGCTCGCCCATGCGGGCCGGCTCTCGGCAGGCGAGGCGGTGCCGGTGCACCTCACGCTGGCCGAGGCCTTCACCATTCCGGCGGGCACCGTGCTGCCGCAGGATTTCAGCTACATCGCGAACACCGTGGCGCCGGGCGAGGCGCTGCGCGTGGCACCGATGTTCACGGCCACGCGCAGCTACACGCTCGCGGCCGACTGGGTGGTGCCGGCCGCGACAGTGGCCTGGGAATACGTGTACGTCTACGCCAAGAATGGCACCTTGTACCCAACCGGCAGCACCGTGCCTGCGGGCACCGAACTGGTCAACATCAACGGCAAGATGGCGCCCGGCTATGTGGTGCCCGCCGATGCGTTCCCCAACGGCATGCCCGTACCAGACTACACCGCCACGGTGGCCGCGGGCACACCGTTCAGCCGCGAGGTGGTGCTGGGCGAGGGCGCGCTGCTGCTGGCCGGCAACCGGCTGCCGACCGACGTGGCGGTCAAGCCGCTGCTGGTGCTCGACGACAGCTTGTTCCGCAGTGGCTTCTCGCGTTATTCCGTGACTGCGCAGCAGGGGGTGCAGGTAGCCAACGGTGCGCGCATCGACGTGGCCATGCCCGTGCTGCGCGCGGACCCCGCCGCGGCCCTTGCCACGGCGACCGGCGCCGATCCGTCGGCGGTGTTGCAGCCCTGGCTGCCGCCGCTGTGGCAGGAAGATCCGCGCAAGGGCGTGCTGACGCAGCGCGCCGGTGCCGATCTGGCGCTCGCTGCGGGCTCGGTCTACAGCCAGGCGCCACTGGTGGTGGGGCACGGCGCGACGATCTCGGTCGACCCGGGCCGCTCGCTCACGCTCACAGGCAACGGGCAGATCACCATCGACGGCACGCTCAACGCCTGGGGCGGCCGCATCGGCGTGCTGCCGGGCGCCTTCGGCACCGGCAACGACGCCAACCGGCCGTCCGGGGATGCCAGCGCCACGTCGATCTGGATCGGCGACGACGCGGTGCTCGACGCCGCGGGCCGCGCGACCACCGCGGTGGATTCGCGCGGGCGCCGCTACGGTCATGTGGGCGAGGGCGGGCGCATCGAGATCGGCGCGGCGCATGTCGCCGGCGCGCGCGAGGTCGATGCGGCCGACGCCTTCGTGGTGCTGCGGCCCGGCGCGCGGCTCGATGCCTCGGGCGCTTCCGCGCGGCTCGAGCTGCCGGGGCGCGGAGAGATCGACGTGGCCACCGACGGCGGCGTGATCGCGCTGAGTTCGTACCGCGGCCTGTTCCTCGACGGCGACATGCGCGCTGCGGCCGGCGGTGCGGGCGCGGCGGGCGGCACGCTGGCGCTGAACCTCGAAACGCCGAACTACGGCCCGGTCGCCAACCAGACCTTCCTGGGCATCAACGTCGACGACGCGGTGCGCGTGGCGCGCGAGCTGGTGCTCGCGCAGGTGCAAGGCGACAGCGGCCTTTCTGCCAGCCTCGCGCCCGGCGAGCGCGAGGCTGCGCTGGCGTACGGCCGCGCACGCATCGGCGTGGACCGCATCGGCGCGGGCGGCTTCGACAACCTCTCGCTCATGGCCAACGGCCTCGTGAGCTTCGACGGCAACGTCGACCTGCGCCTGGGCCAGAGCCTGCATCTCACGGCCAGCGCGATCGCCCTGGGCGAAGACAGCGCCGCGGGCACCCAGGTGCGCCTGGCCGCGCCCTCCATCCGGCTGGCCGGCAGCACGCGCATGCAGGCCGACAACCACATCATGCCCAACCCGGTGCGCGGCTCGCAGAACGGCGGCTCGGGTGCCGGCGCACTCGGCCTGCCGCTGGTGGCCGAGGGCTCGGGCCTGACGCTCGACGCGCAGCTGATCGACATCGTCGGCCAGGTCAACATGGGCGCGCGCGGCAGCATCGTGCAGAACGCGGGCGATCCGCTCGTGGTCGAGCGCGACGCCTTCGACCGCATCGTGATGCGCGCTGGCGGCGACCTTCGCCTGTCGCAGGCGGCAGCGTTCTACACGCCCGGCAGCCTCCGGCTCGCGGCCTCGCAGATCTACCCCGCCATGAACGACAGCGGCAGCTTCGTGGTGGGCGAGCGCGGTGCGTTCAACGAATACGGCACGCTGCAGCGCGAGTTCGACCCGGCGCGCAGCCTCGACATCGAACGCATCGATCCGTCAGCGCCGCTGCCCGCGCAGCCGTACTCGGTGTTCGGCCGCCTGAGCTTTGCCGCGGCCACCGTGAACCAGGGCGGCGTGGTGCGCGCGCCGCTGGGCGAGATCGTGCTCGGCGCGGTCGCGGCCCCGGTGCTCTCGGGAGAGATCAACCTGCTGCCCGGCAGCGTCACCTCAGTGAGCGCCAACGGCCTCACCATGCCCTACGGCGGCACGCTCGACGGGCTGAGCTACGTGCACGACGGCAAGGACGTGGCGTGGAAGGGCGTCGGCAACGACCCCTCGGTCACGCTGGCCGCGCACGCGGTGAACGTGCAGCAGGGCGCCAGCATCGACCTGAGCGGCGGCGGCGAGCTCACGGGCGCCGCATTCCTCGTGGGCCGCGGCGGCTCGACCGACGCGCGCCTCAATCCGCTGGTGCAGACCAGCGCGCGCGGCAGCTTTACCTTGCCGGGCCTGGCCACCAACCCGGTGTACGCCATCGTGCCCGGCGCGCAGGCCGGCTACGCGCCGCTGGTCAACGAGCACGGCGCGGGCGATCCGGCGCTGGGCCGGCAGATCACCATCGGTGCGGGCGTGCCGGGCTTGCCCGCCGGCACCTACACGCTGCTGCCTTCGACCTTCGCACTGCTGCCCGGCGCCTTCCGCGTCGAGCTCAACGGCCTGGCGCCGAACCTGCCGCCCGCGGGCGTGACGGTGCCCATGCGCAACGGCTCCTATGCGGCCGCGGCGCAGTTCGGCACCGCAGGCACGGCCATCCGCGACGCGCTGCCGACCCAGGTCTTCCTGACACCGGCCGACACGCTGCGCAGCTATTCGCAATACAACGAGACCAGCTACGCCAGCTTTGCGATCGCGCAGGCCGAGCGCAACGGCGTGCCGCGGCCGCTGCTCGAGCGCGATGCCAAGACGCTGCGCTTCGACTTGGCCGCGCCCGAGCGGCTCGGTGCCATCGGCGACGCGCCCGCACTGCGCTTTGCGGGCCAGGTGGACTACACGCTGGCGGCCGGCGGCTTCGGCGGCAGCGCGCTGCTGGTCGGCGGCTACCGTAGGAACTACGAAGTGCTGGCGGACGGCGCTGAGCCCACGCCGGACTTCGAGGGGGTGTCGGTGCACGCGAGCGCACTCAACGCGCTGGGCGCGCCGCGCCTGGGCATCGGCGGCCTGCCGAGCGTGGTCTATGTGGACCACACCGGCAGTTCGCAGCGCGCCAACATCGCGCGCTTCCTCACGGGCGCCGGCAGCATCGTGCTGCGCGAAGGCGCGGTGCTGCGTGCCGGCGAGGTCTACCTCGTCACCAATACCAAGGCCGGCGGCATCGTGGTCGAGCAGGGCGTGGGCATCAACACGCTGGGCCGCGGCCGCGCGGCCTGGGATTCGCGCGACGGCTTCGTCTATGCACCGGGCACGGCCAGCGTGCTCGCGGTGTCGAACGGCTGGCTCGACCTGCTGGCTCCGGAATTCAGCAACTCGCCCGACGAAGGCGCGGGCCGCATCGACATCGGCGCCTGCGCCACCGGCTCGCTGTGCCAGGGCATCACCCAGCTCTATTCCGAAGGCACCATCGCGGCCTCGACCGACCAGAGCTTCGAGCTGCGCGACGCGGCGCGCTACGGCACGCGCAACCTCGTGCTGTCGGTGGGCGGCATCAACGTCGGCAGCGAAGCCGCGCTGGCCGATGCGGCGGCGCGCAACGCGCTGCCGCCGGGCCTTACGCTGAACCAGGGCATCCTCGACCGGCTGCTGCGCGGCGACACATCGAACGGCGCGCCCGCGCTCGAGAACCTGGTGCTGACCGCGCGCGACGCCGTCAACTTCCACGACTCGGTCGAGCTCTCGACCATCGACCCGGCCACCGGCCGCTCGTCGCTCGAACGGCTGGTGCTCGGCGCGCCCGCCATCTATGGCGCAGGCGATGCCGACGCACTCGCGCGCATCCACACCGGCATCCTGGTGTGGAACGGCGCCACCACGCCGCCGGGCCTGGTGGCCGCGGGCGGTGCGGGCACGGGCAGCGGCCGGCTGCAGATCGATGCCGACCAGATCGAGTTCGGCTACGGCCCGGGCAGCCGGCCCGACACCATCCACGGCATGGACCGGCTGATCCTCGGCTTTGGCGACGTGGTGTTCAACGCCAGCGAGCGCATCACGGCCAACCACACGGGCTCGCTCTCGGTCTACCAGTCGCAGGGCGCCTGGGACGATGCGTTGAAGGGTTACGCCTTCACCGGCGGCAACCTGCGCATCCAGACGCCGCTGCTGACCGGCCGGGCCGGCTCGGTCAACCGGATCAAGGCCGGCGGCGACATCGTGCTCACGGCGCCGGACGGCGCTGAGGCGCCCGCGCTCTCGGGCCAGTCGCTGGCCGAGGCGCTCGGCGCCGAGATCGGCCTCGACGCCGGCGGCAACCTCACGCTCGCCAGCCGCATCGCGCTGCCGAGCGGCAAGCTCACGGCCTCGGCCGGGCGCGACCTGCGGCTCGAGGACGGCGCGCAGCTCGACCTCGCGGGCCGCCGCATCGACTTCTTCGACGTGCCCAAGTACAGCTGGGGCGGCGACGCGATCCTCGAAAGCCGCGGCGGCGACGTGCGGCAATCGGCCGGCTCGCGCATCGACCTGTCGGCCGAGCAGAACCGCGCGGGCAAGCTCACGGTGCTGGCACTGGGCGAAGGCGCCGGCACCGTTGCGTTGCACGGCACCATCGCGGGCGCGAGCAGCGGTGGCTACGACGCGGGCGGCACGCACGTGCCCTACGCAGCCGGCGGCGCCGACATCCGCGGCCAGCACATCGACGACTTCGCGGGGCTGAACCGTCGCCTCACCGAAGGCGGCGTCATCGGCAGCCGCAGCTTCCAGCTCAAGCAGGGCGACTTGGCGGTGGGCGACGAACTGCGGGCGCGCGAGATCAGCGTGTCGGTCGACGGCGGCCGGCTGGCCGTCAACGGCACCGTCGACGCGAGCGGTGCGCAGGCCGGCAGCATCCGCCTGGCCGCACGCGACGGCGTCACCATCGGCGGCGCAGCCGTGCTCGACGCGCACAGCCGCGTGCTGCGCACCGACAGCTACGGCCAGGTGATCGAGGCGCCCAACCGCGCCGTGATCGAAATCGACGCGGGCAGCGGCCGCCTCGTGCTGGAGAGCGGCGCGCGCATGGACGTGCGCGCCGGCACCGACGGCACGCCGCAGGCACTGGGCACGGTCGAACTCAGCGCGCAGCGCCTGGGCGGCGCGCGCGGCAACGACATTGCCATCGACGCGGGCGGCCAGGTGCGCATCGACGGCGCGCGCAGCGTCACCGTCAACGGCTTCTGGACCTACAAGGACGCCGAACCCGGTACTGACGCCACGGCCGACGGCCGTCCCTACCAGGTGGTGAACCAGGCCTATCTCGACGCCAAGCACGCGGACAGCGTTGCCTTCATGGGCAACGTGCGAGGCAACGGCGATCTGATGGACACCCGGCTCGCGGGGCTGCGGGCCTACGGCGACGCCTTCCACCTGCGCCCCGGCGTGGTCATCACGAGCGCCACGCCCGACGGCGACCTGCACATCGACGGCGACATCGACCTGTCGGGCCACCGCTATGCGAGCGTGAATCCGCACACGCAGCAGACCGGCGTGCACGGCTCGGGCGAAGCGGGCGCGCTGGTGCTGCGCGCCGGCGGCAACCTCAACGTGTACGGCAGCATCACCGACGGCTTCGACACCTCGGTGCTGCAACCGACGCCGAGCGACCGCGGCTGGGTGCTCATCAAGGGCCGCGTGCCCTGGGGCGGCGACGTGGTGGTGCCGCGCGGCGAGACGGTCGAGCTGGCCGAGGGCACCTTCTTCCAGCCCGGCCGCACGCTCAACTACGCGTTGCCGATGCAGGCCATGAGCCTGCGCGCCGGCACCGTGCTGGCCACCACCACCACGCTGGCCGAAGACTACGTGCTGCCCGCGGGCACTGTGCTTGGCGGCGCGGTGCGCGACGCATTGGGCAACGTGCTGCATGCGGCCGGTACCGTGCTGGCCACGGCCGTGACGCTGCAAAGCGGCATGAAGCTCGACGCCGGCAATCGCCTGGCGAGCGGCGCGCGCGTCGCGGCCATGACCTGGCCGGCGGGCGTGCCGCTGCCGTTCCCGGTCGGTGCCATCAACGACACGCCGAGTCCCGATTACGACGGCGACGGTTTGCCCGACCAGCCGGCCAACGGCGTGATCCTGGCCGGTTCGCTCAAGCTGCCCAAGGGCGCCGTGGTGCCGGCCGAAACCCTGGTGAAGCTGCCGGGCGACGTCGACTTCGTCAGCCTGCGTCCGGTCGGCGCGGGCGGCGACCAGGGCCGCAACCTGGCGCTCGCGCCGATGTTGGCCGAAGGCTCGCAGTCTTGGTCGATGCGGCTCGTGGCCGGTGCCGACACCGGCGCCGCGGACACCCGCGCGCTGCGTGCGCGCCATGCCAATGGCCAGCTGCTGCTGGCCGACACGCACTACGGCATGGGCAGCGGCCTCGCGCTGCAGCTGCCGACACCGGGCGTGGCCGGGCAGTTCTACTGGATGGGCAATTCGCTCAACGTCATCGGCCATGCGCCGGGCACGCTCATCAACCTCGACGAATGGGGCGGTGAAGAGGCGGTGCTGGAGCTCAACAATGCCGGCCTCGGCAATCTCGTGACCTGGGCGCCCGAAGGCGAGCAGCCCAAGACCGTGCCGCTGCCGGCCACGCAGCAGCTCTTCAGCGTGCTGCGCACCGGCACCGGCGACCTCGACCTGCTCGCGGGCGGTGATTTCACGATGAGCTCGCCCTACGGTGTGTACACCGCAGGCACGCAAGCCCGCGGCGTTGCCGCGGCCTACAACCTGCCGCGCGCCCGGGTCGGCGACACCGTGCTCGGCCCCGACGGCGCGGCCTACGAGCCCTTCGTCGACGGCGGTGCGCAAAGCCTCTACCGCGCCTGGTACCCGGAGCACGGCGGCAACGTGCTGGTGCGCGCGCAGGGCGACGTGCGCGGCGACCTGATCGGCCGGCCAAGCAACCAGACGCGCACCGACGCAATCGGCGTCATCCGCCCGATGGGCGCGAGCACCGACGTGGGCAACTGGCTATGGCGCCAGGGCACCGGCAGCGCGGTGGCCGGCAGCGAGGGCGTGCCCACCGCATGGTGGATCAACTTCGGCAGCTACGTGCCCGGCCCCTCCACCGCCTACGACCTGTTCGGCACCGTGCCGTTCATGACGGGCTTTACCGGCATCGGCACCCTCGGCGGCGGCAACCTCGTGCTCGAGGCTGGCGGCAACGCAGGCATGCTGACGCAGCGGATGGACCAAGCCGGCAACTTCGTGCCGCGCAGCACCGGCCTCAACCTGGTGGTGGGCAGCACCGGCCGCGTCTCGGCCGATGGCGGGCAACTCACGCTCACCGGTGGCGGCGACCTGGACGTGCGCATCGGCGGCGGCCTCAATCCGGTGGCCGAGCTGCGTGCGTTCCCCAACAACACCGAGATCACGCCGCAGACCACCTACCAGGGCGCGCGCCCCGACCTCAACAGCACCTTCGTCAACCTGCGCGGCGCGTTGCGCATGCAGGCCGGCTCGGTCGGCGGCATCGAGCTGCGCTTCGACCGCGCCGACCCCGAGGAATCGCGCGCCTACGAGGTCTACACCGCCACCTCGTCGATCGCGGGCGGCGGGCCCATGCTGGTGCCCGGCGATGCCGCGGTGCAGATCGACGCGCGCGGCGACCTGGTGCTGGGCGGCGTGGCCGATGCCGGCCGCGTGGCGCAGTTCAACAACGGCACGCCGTTCGTGGGCGAAGGCGTGCAGCGCCCGGGCGACGGCTACAGCTGGTTCTCGCTGTGGACCCCGGCCAGCGGCATCGACCTGTTCAGCGCGGGCGGCAACCTTGCGCCGTCGAGCGCCATCGCCGGCTACCGCGATCGCAGCGACGCCCAGCCGACCGACGGCCGCTTCGTCGTGCCTTCGATGTTCAGCGCGGTCGCGGCCAGCGGCAGCCTCTACTACGGCAACTCGATCACCGGTGCCATCGACGGCTCCAACAACAACAAGCCGATCCAGCCGGGCACCGGCGTCATGCTGGCGCCGCCGCCGGCGGGGCCGCAATTCGCCCACTCGGGCGCGGGCCGGCTCGAACTGATCGCGGGCGACTCGATCTATGCCGGCGGCTACAGCTTCACGCAGTCGGGCGCCGACCCGGCCGGCCTGCCGAGCCCGTTCAACCCGGGCTTCAGCGGCAGCCTGGAGCAAACCTGGTTCGGCATGCGCAAGCTCAGCAACGTGAGCCCCGATGCACTCGCGCCCACCGTCTTTCTCAACTCCTTCCGGCCAAGCGAAGGCAGCCAGGTCTACCCGCTGTTCAGCCTCGGGTCGCCGAGCGTGTCGGGCCACAGCGTGCCGAGCCAGCAGCCGGCGCGCTTCTACGCGCTCGAGGGCGACCTGATCGGCGTGCGCACGGGCGCCGTCGTCTACCGTGGCCGGGGCGGCAGCATCGGTGTGCCCGGCGAGTTGCCCACCTGGTACGAAGGCGGTGGCCCGGTGGCGCTGCGCGCGGGGCGCGACATCGTCAACGCCGGTACCGGCCTGGGCGAGTACGAGGAGGTACCCATCGGCGCGCTCGGCTGGACCACGCAGATCAACCGCGCCGATGCCAGCGCGCCGCTGCAGCCGATTGCGGTCGAACTCGGCAGCGCGCGCGGCAACCTGATCGTGCACAACAACCCGGACGACGTCTCGGTGGTGTCCGCCGGGCGCGACGTGCGCTACAGCAGCTTCTACGTGGCGGGCCCCGGCCTGCTCGAAGTGACGGCCGGACGCGACCTTTACATGGCCGACAAGGCCGAACTCAAGAGCATCGGCGCGGTCGCGAAGAACGCCGCGCCGGGCGAGCGCAGCGGCGGCGCGGGCATTGCGGTGGCCGCGGGCGTGGGCGCCCGGGGGCTCGACTTCTCGGCCTTTGCGGCGCGCTACCTCGACCCCGCCAACCTGGCCGACGCGGGCCGGCCGCTGGCCGACCAGCCCGGCCGTGCCGTGGCGGTGTACAGCGGCCGCCTCACGCTCGCGCAATGGCTGCGCGAACAGTTCGGCTATGGCGGCGACGAGGCCGGTGCGCCGGCCTACCTGGCGGGCAAGCAGGCCGAGATCGACCGCGCACGCGCCGCCGTCGCCGAAGGCAGCGGCGCACCGGCGCGCGACCTGCAGCGCGAGTACGGCCAGCGCAGCCAGCTGCACCTGGTCAACTGGCTCGAGGAGCGCTTTGGCGACGGCAAGCGCAACGGCCTGGGCCTGCGCTTCGACGCCGCCTCGATGGACGCGCGCGCCTTCTTCGCGGCGTTGCCGGCCGAGCAGCAGCGCGCCTTCCTGCGCCCGGTGTACTACGCCGAACTCAAGGCCGCCGGCCGCGAGTACAACGCCGCGGGCGGACCGCGCGAGGGCAGCTACCTGCGCGGGCGCGAAGCCATCGCCACGCTGTTCCCGACGCACGACGCGCAAGGCAGGGCGACCGACTACCAGGGCGACCTGACGATGTTCAGCAGCGCGCTCTACTACGAGGACCGCGTGAACGCAGTGCCCACGACGCGGCCGAAGCCTGGGGTGAAGTACATCACCGAGGCGGAGTGGATCGCCCTCGGCCGGCCCGCGTACGAGACGCCGCACTACCAGGTGCAAGACGCGGGCATCCACACCAACTTCGGCGGCGACATCCGCGTCATGGTGCCGGGCGGGCGCACGCTGGTGGGCGTGGATGGCGGCTTCGTGCCGGGCGAGGGCTCGGGCGTGCTCACGCAGGGCACGGGCGACATCGAGATCTTCTCGAACGGCAGCATCCTGCTGGGCCAGAGCCGGGTCTTCACCACCTTCGGCGGCAACATCCTCGCGTGGTCCGCGCAGGGCGACATCAACGCGGGCCGCGGCTCCAAGTCGACCGTGGTCTACACGCCGCAGCGGCGCGTGTACGACGAACTGGGCGCGGTGACGCTGTCGCCGACCACGCCCAACACGGGCGCGGGCATCGCCACGCTGAACCCGGTGCCCGAGGTGCCGCCGGGCGACATCGACCTGATCGCGCCGCTGGGCACCATCGATGCGGGCGAGGCCGGCATCCGCGTCTCGGGCAACGTGAACCTGGCGGCGCTGCGCGTGGTGAACGCGGAGAACATCCAGGTGCAGGGCGAGGCCACGGGCATACCGGTGGTGGCGGCGGTGAACGTTGGCGCGCTTTCCAACGCCAGCGCGGCGGCGTCGCAGGCCGCGACCGCCGCGCAGGAGGCGGTGCAGCGCGAGCGCGCGGCTCAGCGGCAGGCGCTGCCCTCGGTGTTCACGGTGCGCGTGCTGGGCTTCGGAAACGAAGGCGCGGGCGGCGCCGGGGAGGGCGGCAACAGCAGCGCGGCGCCCCCGCGGGACTCGCGCGCGGCCTACGACCCGCAGGGCGTGGTGCAGGTGCTCGGCGCCGGCACGCTCACGGCCGCACAGAAGCAGGCGCTGACCCCGGGCGAACGCGGGGGGCTCGAACGCTGAGCCACCGGCGCCGCGAGCCCCGCGATTCGAGGCCTCCCCGCAAGGGAGGCCTTTTTTCTTGATGAAGTTTTTATGACAAACCGCAGTCGTTGCGTACGCCACGCGTCTAGGTAACGGTACGCAGCAGCGACATGAAGGCTCTTCATCATGAGCCGCTGCAAGCGAGCTTCATTCTTGAGAACCGAGCTGTAAATGCATGACATGAAGAAGAGCGGCCCACCGAAGTGCTGGAGAGCGGTGTGGCTGGCAGTGATGGCGCTGGCCGCCCCGGCGGCGGCCTTTGCCCAGGCGCCCCCGGCCGCCGCCGAGCCGGTCCGCAAGGTCGACATCGCCGAATACATCGTGCGCGGCAACACCGTTCTGGACGCACGCGCCATCGAGAAGGCGGTCACGCCGTTTCTCGGACCCGAACGCACGCTCAAGGACGTGGAAGCCGCGCGCGATGCGCTGCTTGCGGCCTACCAGGCGGCGGGCTACCAGTCGGTGTACGTCGACCTGCCCGAGCAGCAGGTGACGCAGGGCGTAGTCTTCCTGCAGGTCAACGAGACCCGGGTTGGCCGCGTGCGGGTGGTGGGCGCCGAATACAACTCGCCGCTCGACGTGCGCGACCAGGTGCCCGCGCTGAAGGAAGGCGGCGTGCCCAACTTCAACAAGGCGCAGTCCGAACTCGCCGCGCTCAACCGCGGTCCCAAGCGCCAGGTGATGCCGCTGGTACGACAGGGCAGCATGCCCGGCACGATGGACGTCGATCTGAAGGTCGAGGACCAGAGTCCGTGGCGCGCGAGCATTGGCCTGAACAACGACTACAGCGCCGACACGCGCAAGCTGCGCGCCACCGCAACGCTGGGCCACGACAACCTTTGGCAGCTGGGCCACAGCGCCTCCATCAGCTTCTTCGGCGCGCCGCAGGACCTGAGTCAGACCAAAGTGATATCCGCCTCTTATGCGGCGCCGCTTGCGGGCACCAACTGGAGCGTGGAGGCCAATGCTTTCGTGTCCGACAGCAACGTGGCCACCGTGGGCGGCACCGACGTGCTGGGCAAGGGCCACTCGATCGGCCTGAAAGCGACCTACACCGTGCCGAACTCGGGCAACTGGTGGCACGCGTTCAGCGTGGGCATCGACTTCAAGAACAACAAGGAGGCGCTGAGCCTGAACGGCAGCGCCGACACCGTGCCGCTCAAGTACGCGCCGGTCACGCTGTCGTACACGGGCTTCCGGCAGTCGGAGAAGAGCCAGTACGGCGTGGGCATTTCGCTGGTGGTGGGCACGAGCAGCTCGTTCAACTACGGCAGCGACTGGGCGGCCTTCGACTACAAGCGCTACAAGGCTTCGCCGAGCTTCATGGTGCTGAAGACCGACCTCAACGGCACGCACACCTTCAGCGGCGGCCAGCAGCTGGCCTTCCGCGTCAACGGCCAGATGACCGATTCACCGCTGGTGTCGAGCGAGCAGATCGCCGGCGGCGGCATGAACTCGGTGCGCGGATATCTCTCGGCCGAAGCCACCGGCGACTACGGCGTGGTCGGCTCGCTAGAGCTGCGCAGCCAGCCGCTGACCTTTCTCGGCAGCACGGTCGAGAACTGGCGGGTCTATGCCTTCGCCGATGCGGCGCGGCTGCGCTTGAAGAGCCCGCTGCCTGAGCAGGACGACCGCTTCTCGCTGTATTCGGTGGGCCTGGGCACCACCTTCAAGGTGGGGCAGTACCTCGCGGGGCGTGTCGATATCGGCTACCCGCTGATCGACGGGCCGCGCACCAGGAAGCACGACCCGCGCGTGAATTTCAGCCTTACCGCGACCTATTGATTGCGCAGCGCGAATTCCCTCTCTTTCCATTTGTTGTCTCTCTCTCACGAGCTTTCCGGAGAACCCTGTCATGCGACGCATTCTTTTCATCGTGCTCACGCTGCTGAGCACGCTTTTGCCGGGCCTGGCCCACGCCTGGTGGCAGGCCGAATGGGCCTACCGCAAACCGATCACCATTGACGGCGGCCCGCAGGCCGGAGCCATCGGCAGCGACGCCGGCCGCGTGCCGGTGCTGGTTCGCCTGCACACGGGCAACTTCAAGTTCGAAGGCGTGAGCGAGACCGGTGCCGACCTGCGCTTTGTCGCAGCCGACGACAAGACCGTGCTGAACCACCAGATCGAGCAGTTCGATCCGCTGCTGGGCATGGCGCTCGTCTGGGTCGACGTGCCCAGCGTGTCTGCAGGAACGCCGCAGAAGCTGTGGATGTACTACGGCAACCCGAAAGCCCCCGCATCGGGCAACGGCCAGCGCAGCTTCGACCCCGACTACACGCTGGTCTACCACTTTGCCGAGGGTGCCGTACCGCCGCGCGATACCACGGCGTACGGCAACAACGGCCAGACTGCGGCCGTGCCGGTCGAAGGCACGGTCATCGGCAAGGGTGCCCAGCTGGGCAGCGGCGCGTTGATGCTGCCGGCCACGCCGTCACTTGCCGTTGCGGCCGGCGGCGCGCTGACGTTCTCGGCCTGGGTGCGGCCCGACCAGTTGGGCGCGCGCCAGGCGATCTACGCACGTCGCGATGGCGCCGGCGAGTTCGTGGTGGGCATCGACCAGGGCGTGCCCTTCGTGCAGGTGAACGGCCAGCGCAGCACCCCGGGCCAGCCGGTCCAGGCCGGCCAGTGGTCGCACCTGGCCGTCAAGGCCGAGGGTGAGAGCGTGGCGCTGTACGTGGGTGGCCGGCCCACGGTAACGCTGGCGGCGCGGCTGCCGGCGCTGAACACCCCGGGTGCCCTCGGCGCCGACGCACCGGCTGCCGCGACTGCGGCGCAGGGCGCGCAGCCCGCCGCGGCTTTTGCGCCGTTCACCGGCGCCATCGACGAAGTGCGGCTCTCGAAGGTGGCGCGCGCCGACGCACTGCTGCTGGCCGATGCCGTGTCGCAAGGCGCGGAGTCGCGCCTCACCGTGTTCGGCGCCGACGAGCAGCAGGCCGGCAAGAGCCACTTCGGCTTCATCTTGGCGGCGATGCCGCTGGACGCGTGGATCGTGGTCGGCCTGCTGGGCCTGATGATGGTGCTGTCGTGGGCCATCATGATCGGCAAGGGCCGCAGCTATGGCGCCACCTCGCGCGCCAACGCGGCCTTCATCGAGCACTTTCGCGAAGCCGCCGGTGCGCCGCTCGACCGCTTGGCCGTGAGCAACACGGTGCCACAGGAGGTGCGTGCCGACTCGTCGCTGTGGCGCCTGTACGAAGTGGCCATCGACGAGATGCGCCGCCGCCATGACCGCGGCTACGACTTGAGCGCGGTGTCGAGCGCCACCATCGGCGCCATCCGCGCCGCCATGGACGGCGTGATGGTGCGCGAGACCGAGCGCATGTCCAAGCGCATGAACTGGCTGTCGACCACCATCGAGGGGGCGCCCTACGTGGGCCTGTTCGGCACGGTGATCGGGATCATGCTGGTGTTTGTAGTGGCGGCCATGGCCGGCGCGGTGGACATCAACTCGGTGGCGCCCGGCATGGCGGCGGCGCTGCTGTGTACCGCGGCCGGCCTGGGCGTCGCGATTCCTGCGCTGTTCGGCTACAACTGGCTTGCCTCGCGCTCGGATGCCATCGGCGCCGACATGGCCGTGTTCGTCGACGAGTTCGTCACGCGCCTGGCCGAAGAGCAGGGCGAGGGCCGCTCGGTGCCGGTGGCCGTGGCCAAGCGCGCCTGAGGCTGCAACGCCATGGCAAACAGTGCAGCCAAGTTCGCCGTGCGCAAGCGCACGGGCGGCATCAACATCACGCCCTTCGTCGACGTGCTGCTGGTGGTGCTGGTGATCTTCATCCTCACCAGCAACGCCAGCATTCCGGGCATCAAGGTCGACCTGCCGAAGGCCAGCGCCTCGGTGGCGCTGGAGAAGCCCAAGACGAAGGCCATCACCATCGACAACGCCGGCAACGTGTTTCTGGACGCCTATCCGGTAACGCTGCCCGAATTGGAAGAGCGCCTGCGCACCGAGAAGGCGCTGTCGCCGGACTTCCCGGTGATTGTGCGCGGCGATGCCAGCGTGCAGTACGCGAAGGTGGTCGATGTGCTCGACCTGCTGCGCCGCATCGAACTCAACCAGATCGGCCTTGTGACCGGCAAGCAGAAGTGAGAGGCGGAGCGTGAAACCTCGCGATCCGACCTCCGGACTCTGGCGACGCTGGGGTGGGGTGGTCATCGGCCTGGCGATCCTTGCCGCGCTGGTGGCCCTGGTCTGGCATCTGCTGTCCGACACCGCGAGCACGAAGCGCGTGGTGGCCGACGCGCCAATGCTGATGCTGCCGCCCCCACCACCGCCGCCTCCGCCGCCCGAACCCGAGAAGCTGCCGGAACCTGAACCGGAAAAGATCAAGCCCGAAGTGGTCGAGCGCGAGCCCAAGCCGGTCGAGCCGCTGGAGCCGCCCAAGGACGACGCGCCGCCCAGCCCTTCGAAGGACCTGGGCGACCCGGTGACCATGGACAGCGCCGCGCAGGCGGGCAACGACGCCTTCGGCATCCAGGCAGGCAGTGGCGGCGGCATGAGCGGCACCGGTGCCGGCGGCGGCCTGGGCAGCGGCTCGTATGCGCGCTATGTCTCCAGCCTTTTGCAGCAGGCCCTGTCGCGCGACCCGCGCACGCGCCAGCTGGTGTTCGACGACATCCAGATCGACCTGTGGCTTGGCGCCGACGGCAAGACCACGCGGGTCCAGCTGGTGCGCGGCACCGGCACCGGCGAGATCGACGACACGGTGCTCGCGCTGATCCGCAACCTCGACCGCGTCGACGAGAAGCCGCCGGCTTCGCTGCGCTTTCCGATGCGCGTGTCCATGAAGGGGCGCCGGCCATGACAGAAGCGGCCACCGCCGCGGCCCGTGCCGAAGCCCTGCCACTCCCATTCAATCCAGTGAACGAAGCGATGAACCATCTCACCAACACCCAGAGCCGGGGCGGCATGCCGACCCTGCGCAAATGCGCGCTCGCGGCGGCCGTGGCCTCCGTGCTTGTCTTCGCGGCCGGCAGTGCCGCCGCGCAAACGGCCGCGCCCGCCGAGACCGCCATGGTCAAGCTGATCCGCGGCCTGATCCAGAGCGGCACGCTCGCCAAGGACGTGGGCGAGGCGCTGCTGGCCCAGGCCCAGACCGAAGCCATGGCCGCGCAGCAGGCGCAGCGCATGGCGGCAACCGCCACGGCCGCATCGGCAAGCACCGCCGGCGGCGTGCGGCTCGAAGCCGGCGACGTGCGCGTGCCCTACATCTCGCAGACGGTGCGCGACCAGATCCGCGACGAGGTCAAGGCGCAGGTAATGGCGCAAGCCAAGGACGAAGGCTGGGCCGCGCCAAACGAAACACCCGAGTGGAGCAAGCGCATCCGCGTGGAAGGCGACGTGCGCGTGCGCAACGAATCGCGCAGCTACGCCGGCAACAACAGCAACATCGAGATCAACTGGCCGGAGCTCAACAGGGGCAGCGGCTACGACGTCAACCCGAACACCAACCTCGCGCTGCCCTCGATCCTCAACACGCGGCAGGACCGCCGCAACCTGTTCCGCGCCCGGGCCCGGCTCGGCGTGTATGCCGACATCTCGGAGAACACCAAGGCCGGTGTTCGCCTGGCCTCGGGCAGCGACGAGAGCCCGGTTTCGACCACCCAGACGCTGGGCGGCGGCCTGAGCAAGAAGAGCGTGTGGCTCGACCAGATGTGGATCTCGCACAAGCCGGTCGACTGGCTGACCGTGACGGGCGGCCGCTTCGGCAACCCGTTCATGTCGACCGACCTGGTGTATTCCAATGACCTGAACTTCGACGGCATTGCCGCGCAGTTCGAGAAGAAGCTGGCGTCCAACAAGGACCTGACGCTATTCGGAACGCTGGGGCTGATCCCGCTCGAATACTCGTCCGACAATTCGCCCAGCCGAAGCCAGGACAAGGCGAAGAGCGAGAACAAGTGGCTGCTGGGAGCCCAGTTCGGCGCCGACTGGAAGATCGACGAAGACAACCGCGTACGCGGCGCGCTCGCGTACTACAACTTCCGCAACATCAGCGGCCAGGTCTCGCAACCCTGCGCGCTTTATGCCGGTGCCGACGGCTGCAGCACGGACTGGTCGCGCCCGGCCTTCATGCAGAAGGGCAACACGCTCATGCTGCTGCGCGATATTTCGCTCGATCCGCTCAACCCGGCGGGCACGCCGCAGCCGCAATACGTGGGCCTGGCGTCGAAGTTCCGCCTGATCGACCTGAACCTGCGCTGGGACACCGCGGTGGCGGGCAACAACCTGCGCCTGGACGCCAACTTCGTGCGCAACACCGCCTACGACGCGAACGACATCTGGAACCGCGCGGGCATTCGCGGCGCCATCGTCAACAACTTCGGCGCCACCGGCGGCACGTCGAAGAGCGACTTCAAGAGCGGCGGCAACGCCTACATGCTGCAGGCCACCTACGGCAAGCCGGCACCGGCCGCGCGCGGCGACTGGAACGTGCTTGCGGGCTACAAGCGCATCGAACCCGATGCGATGCCTGACGGCTACAACGACTCGACCTTCCATGGCGGCGGCACCAACGCGCGTGGCTACTTCCTGGGCGGCTCGTATGCGATCGACAAGAACATGTGGTTCACGGGCCGCTGGATCTCGACCAAGGAAGTCTATGGACCGCCGTTGTCGATCGACACCCTGCAGCTTGAATTCAATGCGCGTTTCTAAGGAGCCCGCCGTGTCCAGAAAAATTCTCACGGCCCTGGTGCTGGCGATGCTGGCCTGCGGGAGCGGCATCACGCATGCACAGCAGCCGCAAGGCCAGAGCATGGAGGAGCGGCTTCGCGCGCAGCTGCGCGTGACCACCTCGCAGCTCCAGCAAGCGCAGAACGAACTGGCCGCACTGAAGGCCGGGCAGCCGACGGGCGCGCCCGCAGCGGCAAGTGCGGCGCCGGCGAAGCCCGAGCTCGAGGCGATCAAGAAAGAGCTGGCCCAGAGCCAGGCCCAGTTGGCGGCCGAACGCCATGCGCGCAGCCAGGCGAGCGCCGGTACCGAACAGTCGCGCCAGCAGGCGCAGGCCACGACCGAGAAGGCCACGGCGCAGATCGCGCAGTACCGCGGCGCGTACGACGAGTTGCTGAAGATGGCGCGCGCCGCCGAGGCCGAGCGCCAGCGGCTCGCGACGGAAACCGCCACGCAGCGCACCGCGCTGACCCAGTGCGAGGCCAAGAACGCGCAGCTCTATGCGGCCGGACAAGAAATCCTGCGGGCCTATGAAACGGTGGACGTGGGCAGCGTGCTCGCATCGCGCCAGCCTTTCGCGGCGCAGAGCCGCGTCAAGTTCGAGCAGATCGCGCAGCAGTACGGCGACAAGCTGTATGAGGGCAAGTTCGATGCGCGTGCGGTGAACGCACCGGCGCCCGGCGCCCCGGCGTCGCCTGCAACACAGGAGAAGCAATGAAACGCAGGAAGTCCTCATCGGCCACGCTCGCGCAAGGGCTGCGCGCCGCGGCCGGCGTGCTGCTGGTCTCGTCGGTAGGCGTGGCTGCCGCGCAGGCGCCGGCACAAGGCAACCCGGTGGTCGCGCGCATGGGCGAAGTCACGGTCGGCCAGGAAGAAGTCGAGAAGCTGCTGCAGGCGCTGCCCGAAGCGGAGCGCGCCGCCGTCAAGGCCGACCGCGCAAGTCTCGATGGCTGGTTGCGCCAGCGACTGCTGAGCGAGGCGCTGCTGCGCGACGCCGGGGCCAAGGGTTGGGCCGACCGGCCCGAGGTGAAGGCGAAGGTCGATGCCGCCATGCGGGAGGTTGCTGCGCGCATCGTGACCGCCAGCTACCTCGAATCGGTGAGCCAGGTGCCGGCAGGTTTTCCGTCCGAGACGGAAGTGCAAGCGGCGTACGAGCAGGGCAAGGCCAATTTCAACCTGCCGGCCGCTTATCGCGTAGCGCAGATCTATCTGGCTGCGCCCGAACGCGATGCGGCGGCCGTTGCCAAGGTGCGCGATGAGGCGGGCAAGTTGGCCCGCCAAGCCCGTGCCGGCGATTTTGCCGCCGTGGCGCGCGCGAGCTCTCAGGACAAGCTCAGCGCCGAGCGTGGCGGCGAGGTCGATACCTTGCCGCTGGCGCGCATCCTCCCCGAACTGCGCGACACAGTGGCCAAGCTCAAGGTGGGCGAGGTCAGCGAGCCGGTGCAGGCGCAAGCCGGCTTTCATGTGGTGAAGCTGCTCGGCGTTCAGCCGGCGCGCACTGCGACGCTCGACGAGATGAAGCCGCAGCTTCGGACTGCCTTGCGCCAGCAGCGGCAACAGCAATTGGTGCAGGCCTACCTCGCTCAACTTGCGCCAGCCACCCAGTTGAGCATCGATGCTGCGGCGCTCGATGCCGCGCTCAAGAAAACGAATTGAACAACCCAAGCCAAACGGTCAAACACATGAACAACACGCAAACGAACACCGAAGTGCCCAGCAACGATGTTGCCGCGACGCAGAACAACGACCTGCTGGACGCCGTGACGCCCGAGCAGGTGTCGGACGCAATCAAGGCAGCCGGGGCTGCAGTCACCATCATCGAGCAAGACGGAGTGGTGCGCCTTCACAGCGCGAGCCACGGCATCGGCTTTCAGGTGCTGTGGGGCAGCCCTGTCACCACCTCGCAGTACACCGACTTCACCCTGAGCTGTCCGCTGCACGTGCAGGGCGGCACCTTGCCGGAGGCCGTGCTGGCGTCGTGGCACCGCACCAAGCGATTCGCGCGTGTGGCACAGCATGGCGACTTCGTTGTGCTGGAAATGGACGTGTGGGTTACCGGCGGCGTAGCGCCGGCCTATCTGGCCTTCGCCATGCGCTTGTGGATGCAGATGATGGGCGAGTTCTTTCTGCACCTGCGCAACTACAGTCCGGCCGCGGAGACCCGCGGGGATGCTGCGAACTCCGAAGGCCGTGCGGCCGCTGAAGGCGTGGCGTCTGCTGCGTGATGCGCGGGGGCGCTGCGCCGTAGAGGGCGAGCGTTGCCGCCGTAATCAGAGCTTGTAAGAACGCCCGACGGCAAAGCCGATGCGGGTGCGCCCGCCGCCGGAGGTCGCCATGGTGTGCCCCGAATGCATTCGCGCAATGGCTGCCACGATGGCCAGCCCGAGTCCGTGATGCAGGTGTCCGTCCGTGCGCGACTCGTCGGTGCGGAAGAACCGGTCGAACAACCGCGGGATATGCCGCGCGTCGATGTCGGGTCCGGTGTTCTCGACCGAAATCTCGGCACCGCCTTCCGCATTCACGCCGATGTGCACGGTGATTGCAGACCCCTTGATTGCATAGCGCGTGGCGTTGCCCAGCAGGTTCGACACCGCGCGCTTGAACAGCGGCTGGTCCACTGCGACCTGTGCGTCGCCGTCGATGTAGACACGCAGCTGCGCCTCGCTCAAAGGCCCCTCGTGAAAATCCACCACCTGGCGAACCAGGTCTGCGAGGGGTGATGCGGCGTCGCATCTCGCGGTGGCCCCGCGGTCC
Source organism: Variovorax sp. CCNWLW235 (assembly GCF_037204085.1). NCBI lineage: Bacteria > Pseudomonadati > Pseudomonadota > Betaproteobacteria > Burkholderiales > Comamonadaceae > Variovorax > Variovorax sp. CCNWLW235. The sequence goes on from NZ_JBBCBW010000021.1 coordinate 51,741, forward strand.
GCACGCGACAGAAAAAGCATGTCGTTGACGAGCGCCGCGAGCCGCTGCAATTCTTCGAGGTTGCCCGTCAGCGTGTCGCGCAGCGCTTCCGCAGACCGGTCTTCGCGCGACAGTGCCACTTCGGTATGCCCGATGAGCGCGGCCAGCGGTGTGCGCAGCTCGTGCGCAACGTCGGCGTTGAATGCCTCGAGCTGCACATAGGCAGACTCCTGCCGCCGCAGCATCGCATTGAACTGGTCGATCCACGGCTGGAGCTCGGCGACCGGCTCGGCCAGCGAGAGCCGCTGCTCCATTCGGCCCGGTGAGATGGCGCGCGTCTGGTCTGCCAGTGCGCGCAAGGGCTCCATGGTGCGGCGGACCCTCCAGGCGCAGGCGATTCCCGCCGAGACACCGCCCAGGAGGGTTGCCGTCACGAGGATCAGCGCCAGCTTGCCGAGCATGCGGGAGTCTTCGGTGATGTCCAGCAGCAGCGCGCCGTGCGCTTCTCCCACGGTGAGAGGCAGCGTGAACTCCATGCGCTGCGCCTTCGCGTGGTTTGGGAGCACGTCCGGGTCGCGGTACAGCAGCTCGCCATCGGCCGCATGCAGCTCCAGGTAGGTGCCGGCCCGGCGCGGAATGGCGGCCTGCAGGTGCCTGCGCATTTCGGGCAAGCCGCCAGCGCGCTCTGCGGATATGGCCGCATCGCGCGTTGCGGCCAGTTTTGTCGTCAACAGGGCGCGCTGCTTGTCGATGAATGACCATTCGGTGGCAGCGAAGATCCCGGCGCAGAGCAGGCCCAGTCCCAACGCCGTTTGCGAGGCGAGCTGAATGGACAGGCGCGTGGCCAATGAATAGCCGACCTTCTTTTTCATCTTGAGCGTTCTTCCAGCACGTAGCCCATTCCGCGCACGGTGTGCAGCAGGCGTTGCGAGAACGGGTCGTCCATCTTCGCTCGCAGGCGGCGCACGGCCACCTCGACGACGTTGGTGTCGGAGTCGAAATTCATGTCCCACACCTGCTCGGCCAGCGTGGTGCGAGACAGTATCTGGCCGCGGCGGCGCAGCAGTACCGTGAGAAGCAGGAACTCTTTTGCCGTCAGCTCGAGGCGGCGACCGTCCCTCGTGGCCTTGCGGCCAAGCAAGTCCACCTCGAGCTCGGCCAGCCTGAGCGTGGTCGGATGGTTCGATGCGCCGCCGGAGCCGCGGCGCATCAATGCGGAAATCCGTGCCAGCAATTCAGAGAACGCGAACGGCTTGACCAGGTAGTCGTCAGCCCCTTCCTGCAGGCCCCGCACGCGGTCCTCTACCTTGTCGCGGGCGGTGAGCATCAGCACGGGGGTGTTGCTGCGCGCGCGCATGGCGCGAAGAACGCCGAAGCCGTCTATGCCCGGCAACATCACGTCGAGCAGAACGACGGAGTAGTCGCCGCCTTCGGCCAAGCGCCTGCCTTCGATGCCGTCGCGCGCCACGTCGACCACATAGCCGTTCTCGGTCAACCCTTTTACAAGGTAGTCCACCAGCCGGCCTTCGTCTTCCACTATCAGCAGCCGCATCGCTTGCCTTCATTAAAACCACCGCAGACGCGATGATCACAGCAACCTGTCCTGTGGACATTACAAATTTGTCATCCACCCGGCAAGGCCCGCAGGAGGCTTGCAGAAATGTAATGTCGTGGTCACTTTCCGGCGTGTTGGCCATTCTCAAATACCTGCAGCCCCGCCACCGGCGGCAACAGGAGAGAACGCGATGAGCACGCAACTTCAGATCAACGGCCGCCGGGTGCGGGTCGATTCCGTGGCAGAGACACCTCTTTTGTGGGTGCTGCGAGACGAACTGGGCATGACAGGGACCAAGTACGGTTGCGGTGTCGGCCTGTGCGGCGCATGCACGGTCCACGTGGGCAACGATCCCGCGCGCGCATGCATCACGCCCGTCGGGGCACTGGCCCGCCAGCAGGTTCGCACCATCGAAGGCCTTGGGCAGGACCGCATCGGCCGCGCGCTGCAGGCCGCCTGGATTGCCAACGATGTGCCGCAGTGCGGCTACTGCCAGTGCGGACAGCTCATGAGCGCGGCCGTGCTGCTGCGCACCACGCCCATGCCGAGCGACAAGGACATCACCGAAACCATGGCGGGCAACATCTGCCGGTGCGGAACCTACGACCGCATCAGGGCGGCCATCCACGAGGCAGCCCGTGCGCTGTCGGTCTGAAGGAGCCGCCATGTCCAAGCCCGACACTCTCGCCTCTCAATCCTCGCCACAGGCTGGCCATCGCCTGTCGCGTCGCCAATTCGCGCTTGCCGCCGGCGGCGCCTTGTTGACCGTTGCCATTCCGCTGGGTGCGCAAACCCAGCCTCCGGCGGCCGCGCCAGGGAGCCCGCCTGTTCCGCCCGCGCGGCCGCCGGTCAACCGCGCTCCAAGCTCGTTCATCCGCATCGCCGCCGATGGCGTGGTCACCTTCCTGCTGCCCACCTGCGAGATGGGGCAGGGCATTCACACTGCACAAGCGATGATCCTGGCGGAGGAGCTTGGCGCAGACTGGAAGCGGGTTCGCACGGCCATGCCCGATCAGGTGACGCCCGATTACCGGCTCCCCATGGGCCAGCAGCGTTCGGTCGGTTCGTTCGGTGTGCGCTTCTGGCACGACCCCCTGCGCCGTGCTGCCGCGCAGACGAGGGAACTGCTGACGCTGGCTGCGGCGGAGCGGCTGTCGGTTCCGCCTTCGTCGCTTGCCGCTGAAGAGGGGTACATCGTTCATGCGGCGAGCGGCCGGCGCGTGCCTTTCGGCGATCTGGTGCAGGCGGCATCGGCACTGCCGGTTCCGCAGAACCCGGTTCTGCGGCCGGCGGAACAGCGCAAGCTCACCGGCAAGACGATGCGCCGCATCGACACGCCGGACAAGGTCACCGGCCGGGCGCTCTACGCGGTCGACATGAAGGCACCCGGCATGCTGCATGGGGCGATACGCCTGTCGCCCGTGTTCCGCGCCGAAGTGGAATCGATGGACCCGGCGAGCGTGCGCGGAATGCCGGGCGTGGTTGCGGTCGTGCCCGTGCCCGGCGGTGCGGTTGTCGTTGCACAAAACTGGTGGCAAGCCAAGCAGGCGGCCGACAAGCTCACCATTCAATTCAAGGCGACCGCGAACGACCGCGTTGGCACCCCAGAGCTCGACGAACGTATGCGCGCCGCATTGGACAGCGGCCCATTGCCGGCTGCGCTGCAGCGCGGAGACATGGAGGCGGCCTTTCGTGCACCGCACAAGGTGGTAGAGGCCGACTACGCCGTGCCGCTCCTGGCCCACGCGTGCATGGAACCGATCAATTGCATGGCGCAAGCCGGCGCCGACCGGCTGGACCTGTGGACCGGTACGCAGGCCCAAGACATTCTTCTGCGCGACTGCGGCGCCGCGGGCGGCTACAAGCCGGAGCAGGTCTACTTTCACAACGCCTACCTTGGCGGGGGCTTCGGCCGCAAGACACACGCCGAGTCGGCCGTTCAGGCCATGCTGGCCAGCCGCGCCGTGGGCGGCCGCCCGGTGAAGGTGCTCTGGTCCCGCGCCGACGACATGCAGCAGGGTCAGTACCGCCAGACGATGATGTGCCGCATGCGCGCCGCGCTCGATGCGGATGGCCGCATCCAGGGGCTGCGCGTGCGCGTTGCAGGCCCTCAGATGGGGCGCGACAACGGCATACCGCTCACCAACGGCGTGGCCGACGGAATGTCGCTCACGGGGATCATCGACATGCAGTACCAGATACCGAACATGCTGGTCGATCACGCGGTGGTGCCGATGCCGATGGCGCTCTCGCCGTGGCGCTCGATCGCCAACTCCTTTACCGGATTCTTTATGGAAGCCTTCATCAATGAATGCGCCGCCGCAGCGGGCAAGGACCCGCTGGAGTTTCGCCGCCAGCACTTGCAGGGCCGCCCGCGCATGCTCGCCGTGCTGGATCGCGCAGCGCAAAGCGCGGGTTGGGGAAGTCCTGCGCCGTCCGGCGTGGCGCGCGGCCTAGCCGTGGTGGAGAGCTATGGCAGCCCGGTCGCCCAGGTCGTGGAGGCGCGGCTTCGAGACGGCCACGTCAAGGTCGAGAAAGTGCATGTGGCCATCGACTGCGGCCGTGCCATCAACCCCGGCCAAGTCGCGGCGCAGATGAGCGGCGGCGTGGTCGACGCAATGTCCGTTGCCTTGCGCGCGAAGATCACCATCAAGGATGGCCGCGCCGAGCAGTCCAGCTTTGGCGACTACCAGATCCTCCGCATGGGCGAGGAACCGCAGGTGATAACGCACATCGTGGAGATCGGCTCGCCGCTCGGCGGTGTGGGCGAGCCATGCGTACCGCCTTTGGCGCCTGCGCTGGCGGCCGCCGCTTCTATCTTGTCGGGGCGCCCGGTTCGGCGTTTGCCGCTTGCAGACGCGGGGCTGGCCTGAGCGGCACCTGGGCGATGTGATCCCTTGTTCGCTGTGGAGCACGGCACTGTTCGCATTGCCTGACCGCTCACGCCGCTTCCTCCGGCTGTTCTTGACGGCGGGAAGGAGAGCTGCGGACGACTTTCAGCACCAGCAGGGCTGACAGGCAGGACAGCACCGCCGCATGCAGCATCATGTAGCGCCATGCCGTCAGGTCGACCAGCAGCCCCAGGAAAGCCGGCATCAGTGTCTGGCCGATTGCCGCGGCGGTCCAGTACAGGCCGGTGTAGGTGCCCAGGTACTTCTGGTTGGGCACGATGCTCCAGAGAATCGCGATCGCATTGATGGCAAAGGCGGCCCATCCGACGGCGACCAGGGCCATGGCCATCGACACCTGGACCGTGCTCGTCGCGAAGAAGACCGCGATACAGCCAAGGGCGACGACGAGCATGCCGAGCATGCAGACCGCCGCACGGCTCGTCCGATCGGCAATGATGGCCACCGGTATTGCCGCCACCAGGAAGGCGATACCCGCCGGAAAGCCGATCGACCCGGCGGTGCCCCGCGACAGGTCGAGCACTTCCATCAAATAGGGCGTCAGCTGGGAGCGAATTGCCGTCCAGGTGCCGTTTGCGCCAAAGACCGCAAGCAGGAGCAGCAACCGGCGCTTGTCCGGCGAAGTGAAGATGTCCAGCACCAGCGCTTTCAGGCCGAGCTGCGGGCTCTCGTCCGCTCCTTGCGCGGTGCCGTGCGGCGCTTGCGAGGACAGCCCCTTGCATGCGACGTACATGCCGATGACAAGGAGCACCGCCGGAATGAAGAAAGCCAGGCGCAAGTCCTTGTCCACCACGACGTAGCTGATGGCGGCGGACGCAAGGATGGTCAGCGCCACGCCGATGCGGGCCACCGCGTTGCCCTTGCTTCGATGGTTGGGCGCCTGGTAGTCCGCCGTGAGCGACTCCGCAATGGACTTGAATCCGTTGGCCACGAACGCGAAGCCGACCATCGCAACCAGCAGCATCTCGAACGAGATCGCCCATGGAATGAACGCGAACAGCACCGCGGCCACGGGCGCACCAATGAGCAGAAAGCGGAACCGGTTGCCGCCCTTGGCCTTGTGCTGGTCGGCCTTGTGCGCCATCCACGGCTGGACGAAGATTCCCAGAAGGTTGTCCATACCCATCAGCAGGCCGATCACGGCGGCACTGCCGATGTACTGCCTGAGCGATGCAGGAACCTGTGCGTCGTAGAAGTTCCAGACCGACTCTTGGGCGAACATTGCCAGCGCCACGAAGAAGGCGGCCTTCTTGTTGAAGCGGCTGATGTCAGGATTTCGTTCGGCCATTGCCTGATACCTTCTGGTTGGGTTCGCAATATCTGGAGACGAGGCGCGCCATCCGGGGCGCCAGCATCGTGACGACGATGAGCCGCGTCACCTGCACCGCAAGAATCACCGGCACGGAGGCTTGCATGCCGTGAGCCACTGCCACGGCGGCATCGATGCCTCCGGGCATGATGGCGAGAAAGGCCGTGAGCGGATCGATCCCTTCGAACGAGCGAAGAATCGGCCACATCAGCGCGATGCACGATCCGATCAACAGCAGGATTCCGAAGAGCATCGCGGGCAACAGGTGAAGGCAGTCGAGCAGCATCCGCCTGTTGAAGCGCAGGCCTGCATAACAGCCGCCGAAGGCGAATGCGACTGCGGCGACCACCACAGGGATCTCGACCGCGAGGAGCCGTGCCGCGTGCAATCCGCTGCCCACGATGAGCGGCACCCAGAATGCCGCCTGCCCCCACTTCGTTGCCATGGCCACGGCCACGCCCACGGCGATGAGCCCCGCAAGGGTTGCGGCCACATCGAGAGACACCGCACCGGAGAGGAACACGGTTGCCGGCGGCGAAGCGGCAGGCCCGCCGCCCGCACCCGCGAGCCCCGCAACCGCGATGGCCGTCAACGTCACACAGACGATGCGAAGCTGCTGCATCAGGGCGATCACGCGAGGGTCCGCCCCTCGCTGCTCCCCGAGCATCATCATCGTCGAGGCGGCACCCGGCGACAGCCCCCATATCGCCGATTGGCCCGGCAGCCACCCACGGCGCGTGAACACCACGGCAATGACGCTCGCAGCCGCAATGCTCAAGACGTTCACGGCCAATACCACTGCCCAGTGATCTGCAATCAGTTTGAGCAAGTCCCAGCTGACCACAGAAGCGACCATGCAGCCGAGGACCGCCTGAACGGGCAGGAAGATGGCGGGCTTCAGCTGCAGGCCCGCTCCGCTCAACGCGAAACCCATGGCCACGAGCATCGGGCCCAGCAGCACGGCACCGGGAACATGAAGCGCTCGAAGCAACACCACTGACACCGCAGCGCCGGCTGTCAGGAGAGCCCATAGGAAGATTTTCTTGAGTGGCATGGATCGTCGCCAGCGCGCTTGCCGCAGCCGGTGCCCGCTTGAGCCGGTTACCGCTCAGTTGTTGAGTTCGATGTCGAGCAAGCGCACGTATTGCTGACCCGAATGCATGTCGCGCTCGACCATTCCTCCCTGTGGGGTAGACCGGGGAAAAGAGATCTTCACCACATGCAGGGAGTCGACCGGAATGCGCTTGACCAGCGCCGGATCTGCTCCATACAGCCGATGGAAGAGTTCCGCAGACAACTCTTCGCAGTCCCGGTATTTGCGATACTTTTCTTCTCCATCGAAGAAGAGGTCCACCGTGACCCAGAACGGGCCGGCGACCTTGGAGCGGATGTGGTGACAGACTTCGCGCAGCTTGGGCATGAGGGGTTCCTTCTTGTTGGGTTCAGGCGGCAGTTGCGTTGTCGTCGCTGTCGAGCCAGGCCGTGCGGACCAGCGACAACGGGTCGTCGATAGCGACGACGTGGTTCAGCTTGAACTCGAAGACCTGGCCGCGCGGAACATCGGCCGGGCTGAAGGCGAAACCATAGCTGGGCAGCTCCTTGTTCATCACCATCGGGTAGTGAAAGAAGTAGGGATTGCATGCGTGCGCAATCGCGTTGGCGAGCTCCTGTGTGCTTGCCGTGGCGACCAGCAGCACGCCGATCTCTCGCGGCGGTGGAACATTCACCGGCACGTCTCCGCTCACGGCGTTCCAGCCGTACATACGCAGCGATATGTGGAACTCACCGAGCTCCTCCGCCGGAATCGACTTGCGGGTGCGTTCGTAGAGCGCCGCCAGCAGCCGGTCGTGGAACGCATTGACGTCGTTGAGCACGTCGGGGTCCTGGATGCCGATCAGCATCAGCGTCTGGTAGTTGCCGGCCGCCGCTCCTTCGAGCTTCATCGTGTAGGGCTGCGCTACCCATTGGGCGCCTTGCGCGCGCACCGCGCGCTCGCCGAGTTGCGCATAGGTGGCACCGCTCACGTCCAGGATGCCGCCGGGCTCGTGCAGGTAGTGGGGGTCGCTGTTTTCATACAGCATGTGCTTGGACACGCTGTGCGGCGTACACCGGTTGGTCGTGGACAAAGGTTCCACCTCGAAACCGTGTTCATCGATGGTCAGCAGAACGCCGGATCCGTCGGCAGGGTTGAGGCAGCACTGGGCGCCGCATTCCGCAATCTTGCCGGCGTGCCACGAGGCGCCCCACGGCGCGCCTTTCCAGATCGGGTAGCTGGCCAGAACGGCGGTGTCAGTGGCTCTTCCGCCAATGATGACGTCCGCGCCCGCCTCGAGTGCGGCAACGAAGGGCTCCACGCCCATCAAGCCGACGATGTGCTCGCACGCATCGACCGTTGAGTCTTCCAATGGGCCCAGCGGCGGCAACGGCCGAACTTTGCCGTGCCGGTTGAACGCCTTGATCGTGGCTTTGTCCTGTTCGGAGTAGAGCAGCGCGACCTTTGGCGAGATGCCGAGCTCCCGGATGAGTTCCACCAGAATGTCCCGGGTCCAGTCGACGTTGAGATCTCCGCCAGCTTGCCCCGCGGTGCCCACGATGATCGGAATGCCGGTTTTGGCGTGGGCGCGCAGCAGGATGCCCAGGTCGCGCTTGACCGCGCCGCGGTTGTTCTTGGACTTGCCCAGCGCGAGGTAGGCCGCGCCACTGTCGGTGGAGCCGGCGTCCGTCGCAATGACGTTGGCGCCCTGGGCCAGCCCATATTCGATTTCGCTCTCGCGGACCCCTGAACCCAGGGAGCCGCAAGGCACCAGTACCTTCACGCGACCTTGCAGCGCCATGACTATTTTTTCTTTCAAGACAAATGGGGCGACCGTGTTGCCGTTCGATCCAGACCTGATGAGTGAACCGCGCAATCGATCAGAGGTGATTATGTGGTCATAATGTTATGATGGCGTGCTGGTAAAAACCCGTGTGCCGAGCGGGGCGGCAGGTCGCCGGCCACCTCACCGAGAATTCGCCCTTCAGTCACGAGACAAGCCGAGAAGACACCATGTCAGTGATCCTTCGCCGCGAACGCGGCGACCTCTTGCATCGCCAGTTGTTCCTGGCTCTCCGGGAACAGATCAGGCGAAGCGTCTACAGGGAGGGCGAGCCGATACCCAGCGAGGACCAGTTGTGCCAGTCCTTTGGCGTTTCGCGCATCACGGTGCGTCGCGCCGTCGCGGACCTGGTGGAAGAGGGCTGGCTGGAGAAGCGCCTCGGGCGAGGCACCTTCGTCAGGCCAGCCGCGGCCAAGCCGCGCAGCCGCGGCGGCTCTACCTTCACCGAGTCGCTGGCGAAGCGGGCCAAGCAGACCAAGGTCACCGTTCTCGAAGTCTCCAGGCGTTCGCCGCCGCCGCACGTGGCAACCGCCATGGGCTTGGCTGAGGACGCGCAGGTGGTGTACGCGAGCCGGCTTCGCTCCATATCGGGCGTTCCCTTGCTCTTCGTCGACTCGTGGGTGATGCCGGAATACGCGGACACCATCACCGGCGATGCGCTCGAGGGGCGCTCGATCACCGAGATGCTGCTGTCGCAGGGCGTGCGGTTTCGATACGTGACCGAGGAGATTTCCGCTGTTGCCGCCGATCCTCATGTGGCGGCGAATCTGCACGTGCAGGTCGGCTCGCCGCTGCTCTGCGTTGCACGCCTCGTCAGCAAGGACGTGGGCAAGACGGTGATGTACCTGATGGCCTACATGACGTCGGAGCGCAGCCGTGTGGTGTTCAGCCACGAAGAGCAGGACCTTGACCGCATGTACGAGGCCAAGCTCATTCACGACGTCGATGCCTACGGCTCGGACCAGGGATGATCCTTCGCGCCGCCGGTGCCGGTAAGAGTTCGGTAAGACGATCGCGCAGACGATCGAAGCCCCCTTACAACCCTGATTGGCTCCGCCATGCCGCGTGCGTCCTCGACTCCTGTCTTTCCCGTTCTTCCCTCCTTGCTTTTTGGTGTTTCGCTGGCGCTGGTTCTGCCCGCCGCGTGGGCGCAGGACAGCAGCCTTGATCAATCTCCGGACGACGTCTCTCGCTGGGGCATCGGTATCGCCGCCGGTGTCAAGCAGCAGCCATACACCGGCGCGGGCACGAAGACCCAAGGCATTCCGCTCATCTACTATGAAAACCGCTATGTACGTGTGCTCGGTGCAGGTGCGGAACTCAAGCTGCCGAAGGTCGAGCTGGGCGCCAATTCATCTTTGTCCTTTGGTCTGCGCGCCAAGTACGGCCTCGGAGGCTACGAGCCGAGCGATGCGCCTATCCTGCAAGGCATGCAGGAGCGCAAGGGCAGCGTGTGGCTTGGCGCCGGCGTGACCTGGCGCAACGAGATTGCCGACGTCTCGGCCGAGTGGCTCGGCGATGCTTCGGGCAAGAGCAAGGGCCAGCAGTTCCGGATCGGCGTACAGCGCGATTTTCGCGCGGGCAACTTCACGTTGACCCCGCGCATCGAGGCCTACTGGCTGGACAAGAAATACGTCGACTACTACTACGGCGTGCGTGCCGAGGAAAGCCGCCCCGGACGTCCCGCGTACCTCGGCGCCTCGACGGTCAACACCGAAGTCGGGCTGCGCATCGGCTATTCGATCGATCGCCACCAGTCGGTGTTTGTCGATGTCAGCGCCACCCAACTGGGCAAGCAGATCAAGAACAGCCCGCTGGTCGACCGCTCGAGCCAGTCGGCGGTTTCCGCCGGCTATCTCTACCGCTTCTGACGCAACCCGGGCCGCATGAACCGCATCGCGCTGATCGAAGACCACGACCGCATGGCCACCCTGGTGTGCAAGGCGCTGGTTGGCGCGGGCATCGAGGCCGACGTGTTCGGGCGCGTCGACGTCGCCTGGCATGCGCTGCGACGCACCCCCTATGCGGCGCTTGTGATCGACCGCGGGCTGCCCGATGGCGACGGTCTCGAGCTGGTGCGGCGGCTGCGCACCGCCGGCACGCGCACGCCGTGCTTGATGCTGACGGCAAGGGACGCCTTGCATGACCGCGTCGATGGTCTCGAGTCGGGCGCCGACGACTATCTGGTCAAGCCGTTTCCAATGGAAGAGCTGGTTGCCCGCGTGCGCGCGCTGCTGCGGCGCCCGTCCGAGCTGCAGAGCCTCTCGCCCGCCTATGCCGACATCTGTATACATCCCGAGGGCGGAACGATGGCTTGCGGCAGCGAGGCCGTCACGCTCGCATCCGCCGAGCTTCAGATCATGCTTTGCCTTGTGCGCAGCGGCGGCCAGACCGTGCGCCGCGGCGCGCTCGAATCGGCCGGGTGGGGACTCTCGGAGGCCGTGACGCCCAATGCACTCGATGTGGCGCTGCATCGCCTGCGCAAGAAGCTGCAGGCCGTGGGCTCCGTGCTGGAGATCGCCAATGTGAGAGGACGCGGCTATGCGCTTCGCGAAGCTCCGCTGGCCGCGTAGCCTGGGCTCGCGGCTGCTCGCAACGTACGTCGCCGGCATCCTCGTCTGCATTCTGGTGATCGTCGTCGTGAGTGCGGCCGCGCTGCTGCTGCGCGGAGACACGTGGAACGAAGGCATCTCCACCCATGCACGGCTGATCGGGCGGCAACTGCAGTTCGATGCGGCAGGCCGCCCGGTCGGGTTGAATGAATCGGAACTCCAGACTTGGCTGTATTCGGGCATGGGGAAGGAGACCTCAGTCCGCGTGCTCGATGTGGCCGGCAATGTCGTGATGCCGGCCGGGCCGGGCGCATTGGCGCTGCACAAGGAGGGCAAGGCATTCGAGCCGCGCGATCATGCCTTCGATTCAGTTGCAGACGGTCTTCCGGTGCGCGTGGTCACGCACCGCGTCGATCACGAGGGCCAGCGCTGGTACGTTCAGGTGGCGGTGAGCCAGCGGCTCATCGAGCTCATGGACCGCAGCGTCGGCCTGCCGGCGCTCGGACAGGGCATTCTGGTGGCATGCCTCGCGTCGGTCCTGGTGTTTGCAGTGGCCATGCATTTCACGCTGGGCCGCATGCTCAGGCCACTGCGCGCGGCCTCCGAAAGCGCCGCACGCATCACGCCGCGCACGCTCGATGCGCGCTTGAGCGTACAGGGGCTGCCTTCGGAGATGCTGCCGCTGATCGAGGCCTTCAATCGCGCGCTCGACCGCTTGCAGACCGGCTACATCGCGCAGCAGGATTTTCTTGCCGCGGCCGCGCACGAACTCAAGACGCCGCTCTCGCTGATTCGCGGACAAGTCGAACTGGGTGGCGACAGTGACGCGGCCTTCGACCGCGACGCCCTGATCCGCGACGTGGACCAGATGGCTCGGCATGTGAGCCAGCTTTTGCACCTGGCCGAAGCGACGGAGTTGTGCAACTACGAGATCCGCCGTGTCGGCGCCGCCGCGCTGGTGGACGAGGTCGGCGACTATATCGGGCGGCTTGCGGTACGCCGCGAGGTGCACCTGGACTTGCGGGTGGCACCGGACGCCACGTGTTGGCAGGCGGACCGCGGCGCGCTCTTCACGCTGCTCAAGAACCTGCTGGAGAACGCGATCCAGCACTCGCCGCCGCATGGCGTGGTGCGGCTCGCGGCCGATGCGCGGCGCATTTCGATTCGTGATGAAGGGGCCGGTATTCCGGCCCGCGATTTGCCGATGATCTTCGATCGCTTCTGGCGCGGCGCGGGACGGCGCGACGAAGGCGCAGGGCTGGGGCTTGCCATATGCCAGGAGATTGCGCTCGCCCACGGCTGGCGGCTCACAGCGCATGCGGCATCGCCGGGTACGGAATTCGTGCTCGCGTTTGCGCCGGAAAGGTGAAGCGTAGGGTTCAGGACCCGAAACAAAGCAGCAACCAGAATGCGACTGCGCCGCTGTCGAAGAACAGCAGCACCTTGATTGCGGCCGCAATCAAGGCGAGGCTGACCAGGACGTCCAACAGGCAGGTGTCGAACAGCAATGCGCCAAGGCTTCGAGGCCAGCGGAGTTTTGCGACGAGCATGGCTAACAGGCTCATGCAGCGTGGGCGGGGTAGACAAACAGCATGGGGCTCCGGCGGTGACGAAATCCATATGCTCGGGTCACCCGCCTTACTCGCGACTTACCCCGTCCGGAGCTCCCGCAGGGGGTGCGTCAACGCGGCAATGCGTCAATAGACCGCAAGATGTTCCGCGTGATGTCGATGCGCTTCGGAAGGTCGTCGAGCCGGTTCGGGGTGTCGATGTTCAGGGCAAAAAACACCGGGCCGGTCGGCCATTCGATCCAACCTACCCACCAGCCGATCTTGCCGCTCCATCCGGTTTTTCCACGAAGGACCCAGTCCTTTCCGGCCTCATTGATCAACACGTCCTTGACCAGGCGCTGATGGTCGATACGAAAACCCAGTTCATTGCGATAGAGCTTGCGCAAGAACGCGATCTGCTCGTGGGCCGAGATGGCCAGGTCCCCTTCGACCCAGAAGGGCGCACCGCCCGTCGCGACTGAATTGCCGTAGTTGATCTGTTTCAGATAGGCGGTTTCGCGAGGAGCGCCGATCTGCTTGGCAAATCGTTCGTAGATCCAGACAGTGGAGTTGCGCATTGCAGTGCGAAGGTCCTGGTCTGCGTTCCATGCTTCAACAGAGCGTCGGACTCCGTCCCAGGAGATGCGTTGGAACTCGTCGCGCAGCACACCGGCATCGAGCGCGAAGAGGCTGTGCGGAATCTTGAAGGTGGATGCAGGCGTGTATCGACGCTGGGCGCGTTCTGCGTCATGCACATATGTCGACTCGCGTCCGCGACGAGCATCGACCACGACTACGGTGCCTTGGACACCGGCCTCTGCGAAGAACTTGGACCAAGCGGCGCGCTCCTGAATGCCTGTGGCGGCAAGCACCGTGGGGGCAAGAAGGAACAGGGGAGAGAGGATGAGATGGCGTCGGTTCACGTTCGCGTTCGGATATTCAGTAGATCGATTTGGCAGCAGTTCGGACATTTGAAGTCGAGGAAGGTGCCTCGAAAAAAATAGAAGCGCGGCACCTTATTTCCAATGCATGGTGTGGACCACAAACTAATCTGACCCGCTGTCTATTAGCGCGCATTGAAGACGGTGGCAATGCTAAAAGCGTGAAAAATTCCCGCTTAACGTCGGCTGTTTGAAAACCGTTTGTTCCGCTTTTTTAACAATCTTTTTGCACTAACGAATTCGACTTAAATGATCAGTAAGTTTTGTCGGAAAGGCGACGCACACGCAGGTGTAGAGGTTTTATTTTGAAAGTCTTGTTTCTAGACTCGGCCTCGAGTTTTTACCTTATCTGCACGAGGCACAGTACATGAACAAGATATATCGGAGCATCTGGAATGAGGCGCTGGGCGCGTGGATTGCCGTTTCCGAGAACGCTTCAGCAGGCGGAAAAAAGAGCCGAAGCGTGGCGGAGGGTTCCGGGGGCAGCGAACCAAGCAGGACGTCCAAGGCCGCGAACCTCTCGAACGCCGCCCTGAATTGGAGTCTGAGGCTTACTGCGTGGGGGGTCTTGGGACTTCCGGTACTGTTGGCAAGCGAACACTCGATGGCCCAGACATTGGGTACCGGTGGGTTGATGCTGTGTCAATCGAATCCAGCCTCGGGTGGGTTCTCATACGGCAGCACCACTTCAGGGACGCTGGATTGCAGTACCGGGGGATTTTCGTTTTTCCTGGGCAACGCGGCCACTACGGCTGGAGCCACGGGTTCCAGCTCTTCTACCGCATTTGTCCGCGGTGACCCGAACGGCACGCTGACATTGCGTGGAGGCTCCATATTGCTGCAGGGGCCGGCCACATTCAACTCCAACGCCAATATGGGGAGCAATCGCATCACCAGCCTTGCTGCTGGCACCGCGGGCACTGACGCAGTCAATCTCAACCAGCTCCTGAGTCTCTCGACGACGACCTCTACGAGTTTGAGTACCACGACCAGTAGTATCAGCAGCCTGTCGACTTCCACGTCAACGGGTCTGAGCACGGCAACCAGTGGCATTGCCAGCCTGTCCACCGGCCTGAGCACGACCGGCAGCACCGTGAGCAGCCTGTCGACTTCGACCTCCACGGGCTTGAGCACTGCGACCAGCAGCATCGGAAGCCTGTCAACGTCCACGTCTACGGGTCTGAGCACCGCGACGAGCAGTATCAGCAGCCTGTCGACTTCGACGTCAACCGGCCTGAGCACAGCGACCAGTGGCATCTCCAGCCTGTCCACCGGCCTGAGCACGACAGACAGCACCGTGAGCAGCCTGTCGACCTCCACGTCCACGGGCTTGAGCACTGCGACCAGCAGCATCGGAAGTCTGTCAACATCCACGTCTACAGGTCTGAGCACCGCGACGAGCAGTATCAGCAGCCTGTCGACTTCGACGTCAACCGGTCTGAGCACAGCGACCAGTGGAATCTCGAGCCTCTCGACCAGCCTGAGCACGACCGACAGCGCTGTGAGCAGCCTGTCGACTTCGACGTCAACCGGTCTGAGCACAGCGACCAGCAGCATCGGAAGCCTGTCAACGTCCACGTCTACGGGTCTGAGCACCGCGACGAGCAGTATCAGCAGCCTGTCGACTTCGACGTCAACCGGCCTGAGCACAGCGACCAGTGGCATCTCCAGCCTGTCCACCGGCCTGAGCACGACAGACAGCACCGTGGGCAGCCTGTCGACTTCGACCTCCACGGG